>JACFMY010000735.1 GCA_019455155.1 Caldilineaceae bacterium | reverse complement strand
ACCAACATGCGTCAAGACCAGCTTAAAGCGATGTTCAACACCTTTGGATTCTGCCGCAGAATCGACCGCACGTATGAAGATGCGGTCGCCACAACGACTGCCGCTCTACAGACAGCCGGGTTCAAGATCATTACCTCAGTCGACATGCAGTTCCTGGCCAAAGAGAATGAGCCTCACACGATACTGGAGGTCTGGGATCCAATATTGCCTTCGTCTGTTCTCCGAGAAAGCCCGCAATTGAGTCTCTTTTTGCCGTTCAATGTAGCTGTGCTGGGAAATGACGATGGTGGCAGCACCATCTGCATGCCCGATCCGATTCAACTGTTGCCTCCACTGGGGAACGGTAAGATCAAAGAGATCGCCGACGATCTGAACAGACGGATCTGGGGCGCCTATCTGCACGTGGTGATCAAGCAACCACAGCCCGTGTCGTGAATCTCACGATCTGGGCATCTTCAACAATCAAAGATGCCCCAGGAGACGGATGTTTGCCGTCTCCTGGGACTTCCTGCTACGGCACGCACGGATGTGCAATGGCTCACTATGGAGACGGTGTGCTCATGCGGGTTGTGTTGTCTTGCTTGCCACGATCAACTTGACGAGGCCGCCCATGCCCATATCCTCCACCCGCTCCAGATAGAGGCCACTCCGCTCGACATTCTCCACTGTGCGCCGATTGATGTTGGCGCCCATCATGCGCATCACGAGTGGATTGGCCACGTCCATCAAGAGGCCCAAGAGGGAATTGGCCGAGCGCACGTGTTCGAGCAAGAGCACCTGTCCGCCCGGCTTGACCACCCGTCCCAACTCCTGCAAGCCCAGCACCGGGTCCGGCACCGAACAGAAGACGAAGGTAGCGACCACATCGTCAAAGGAGTTGTCGGGAAAGTCGAGGTCCTGGGCATCACCCAGCCGCACGTCCACGTCTGCATCCAGCTCCGCCGCCCGCTGCCGCGCTCTTTCCACCATGCCGGGGGTGAGATCGATGGCGGTCACCTTGGTTCCGTCGGGATAGTAGGGCATGTTCTTGCCGGTCCCGGCGCCAACCTCCAGGACTGTGGGTCCTTTGACCAGGGACCACAGGTGCTCTCGCCAGGGTTGGAAGCCACCCTCCGCCAACATCTCCATGCGGTCGTAGATGGGGGCAATACGCTGGTAGCGGGCGCGGGTGCGTTCTGTTGCTTTCATGTCGATGGTCATCGTTCGTTCTCCTCAATTCTCACTCAATCCTGCGTCTGTCCCCTGAACCGGATTCAGATGAACCAGGCTGAATTGTGGACAAGCTTGATTCGCCACGAGCGGCTGGACGTTGCTGTCGTAGGTGCCAAACAATCGTAAAGGTTGATTGCTGACGCGTGCCGTCAACCAGCCCAGGAACTTCTCGAAGTAGATCGAGACCTCCACCGGACTCATGCGTTGGATACAGGCCACGTGCTCCTGGATAGGGTGTGCGTCTTTTCCATCCAGAGCTGACTCGGCAAATGTGAGCAAGCGCCACACGCTGAACTCTGTCTGCAGATCCACGAAACGCGCCACATCGCCGGTCCGAGCCGCCCACCATGGATGGCCCTGAATCTCCTGAACATACTCCTGTCTCCCCTGTGTGACGGCCTGGGCCAGCGCCTGGATCAGACGCTCTTTGCCGATCCCGGCCGGACCGCTCACGATCAGGTGGCGGTGAGAGAGCAACGCCGCGATCAGGCGACGCTGCTCCAGAGGCGTTAATGCTACGCCGCTTTCAGCACACGCCTGTTCGATCCAGGCAGTGGCGCAGACGGGACAGGCTGCACTGCGAGTTGGCGTCATTGCCATCGCTCGGCCTCCCACTCTACGCTTTGAGAAAGTCGCGGCGCACGCCCAGCGCCTCGTCGGTGCGGCGGATCGATTCCTGCCCGTCCTCCACGCTGCCGGTCAGGGCGCGGATGGCGTCAAGGTTCTCGGGGACGACGATGGCCTGGTTGTCCACCTGGT
>JACFMY010000734.1:1742-1974 GCA_019455155.1 Caldilineaceae bacterium | reverse complement strand
GATGAACACCTTCATCGACGAACTGGAACGTGTGCTCTTGAATCCGGATCTGGATACCAACCTGGTCCAGGAATCGGAGTCGTAGCCTGCACCCGTACCATCACCTGCGCCAACGATGAACGAATGCTGAGCGGCGACAACCGCATCCCTGCGCCGCCGCAGCGCATCGTCGCTATGTTTGATGAGGAGCGACTGGGAATTGAGCAATAGGAGCATTGCCATGACAGAGAAA
>JACFMY010000734.1:0-1732 GCA_019455155.1 Caldilineaceae bacterium | reverse complement strand
CGACTCGCGCTTTTGCTCGGTCTGTGCGCGGCAGGCCGGTCTTAGCCCGGTGGGCTACGGCGGTTCGGACTACGAAGTGATCATCGCCGTCGAACTGCCATTGCCCTGGCCGGTGGGCATGTTCACCGACCCGGAACGCATGCCCGCCGAGGTGCTCGCCGTGATGCAGCAGATCCGTGACGAATACGAACGTACTCACCAGGTGCGCATCCGCCCGCTGGGCATCGCCCCCGACGCTGAGTACTCTGTGGAGGGGATGCGCCGGATCATCGCCTGGCGGCGTCCACAGGGTCCATTCTCCCATTTCGAGCAGAGCGAGTACCTGGTGCCCGAGGATCGGCTTGGACCGCTCTTTTTCGCCCTGGCGCTGGACCCGAACCAGCTAGGCGGCTTTGCGGCCTACCAGCAGGAGACCGGCGATGTGCGCGATCTGCTCGTCTGCACCCACGGCAGCGTGGACGCGGCCTGCTCGAAGTTCGGCTACCCCACCTATGCCCGCCTGCGCCGTATCGCCGCCGAATCGGGCGGACGGCTGCGCGCCTGGCGCACCACCCACTTCGGCGGTCATGTCTTTGCGCCGACGCTCATCGATCTGCCCCACGGCAGTTACTGGGCCTACATCGAAGCCGAAGAGGCCGAACTGCTGGCGCGCCAGGAGAGCGATCCGGCCCGGCTGCGCCAGCACTACCGGGGCTGGACAGGCGTGGCCGCGCCCTTCTTGCAGGTGTTGGAACGGGAACTCTTCATGCGTCATGGCTGGGCGTGGCGGCACTACGCCAAGGTGGGGCGCATCCTGGCGCAGGACGAAGAGGCCCAACCCGACGAACACGGCGATGTCGAGCCGTCCTGGGCCGAGGTGCAG
This sequence comes from Caldilineaceae bacterium, assembly GCA_019455155.1. Classification (GTDB taxonomy): domain Bacteria; phylum Chloroflexota; class Anaerolineae; order Caldilineales; family Caldilineaceae; genus JACFMY01. The sequence continues at coordinate 870 of JACFMY010000734.1, read as the reverse complement.
ATCGACTATGTGACGCCCAACGGCGAGTCAAACACAGCCACGGCCCGCATTGAGATGACCCGCCGCGTCGAGTCGATCTACAGCAGCGGCAGCGCTGAAACCTACGCCTATCCTCAGTACGAGGTGGCCTGGTTACAGGCGGAACCGTGCGCGACAACGATTCAACCCTGTCGGGGTGAGGAAGGGCAAAAATGGCTAACTTTCTGATCGCCATGCGCGATGGCCGGATTATCGTGCAGGGTGAACCGTCCTCGATGATGACCGAGCAGATGATGCGCACGGCGTTTGGCGTCGACGCCCACATTGTCGCCGACCCGATTCCGGGGCTATGTGCATCCCCATTGGCTGCGCCAGGGTACGCGTAGCGCCCCATCCTGTGGAGACGGCGCGTTCCACAATGCTCAATGGGGTTTTGCCGTCCAATACGGTGTCGCTTTAAACAGATCGGTAACTACATCAATCACTTTCAGTCTATGGAATCGAACATGAACCGCACTCATTCTTTCATCCATCTCTTCTGCCTTGGGTTTCTCTTTTTGCTGCTGGGCGCCTGTGTTGCGCCGGCGATGCAGCCACCTGTTGCCAGTGAAAGCACGCTTCCTCAGGAGGTAACGCCCAGCCAAGATGCGCAGGCCGCCGATTCGGTCTTCCCCGTCACCATTGAACATCAATACGGCAGCACAACCATCCCTGCCCCTGCGCAGCGGGTTGTCTCGCTGGGGTATAACGATCAGGACCCGATCCTGGCGCTGGGGGTTCGACCTGTTGCCGTGCGCTACTGGTTTGGGAACCCGACGCACGGGGTCTGGCCCTGGGCGCAGGAGGCGCTGGGCGATGCTGAGCCGGCGGTCTTGAACATGCCTTTTGGTG
>JACFMY010000733.1 GCA_019455155.1 Caldilineaceae bacterium | reverse complement strand
GGACGAGGTCGTGGTCGAGGATACGAATGTGAAAGTGCTCACCCTGTGGCCCAACGAAATCCAGCGGCTGGCCGTCAACGCGGGGAACGAGATCAGTCAATCGGGTCAAACGCATAATCAAATCACTTTCGAAGGTCCACGGTTTGATAGAAATAGCTTACGCGCAACACAAGCCCGCCCACCTGCCCTACTCCGCCTGTCACCGCAGCGCCATCCATTATACGTGAACTTCCCTGTGCGGGACAGGGAGCCACAAGGCGTAATTGGGAGACGCCGACAAATTGGTTGCACGCGTTATGCGGCTGTGTTATAGTCGAAATGCCGCATCGATTTGGTTTGTGCGAAGGTCTGGTTCTGTTGCCAGGTCTAGCATGCGGCACGACGATGTCACCGTTTTTCACTCTCTCGAATCCCAATCAAATCTAGGCCAACCCCAAAAGGAGGCTATTTATGTATTGGAGACGCGCGCAATCGTTTGCTGTCGTCCTGTTGGTATTGGCAGTAGTCCTTGCAGGCTGCGCGGCACCGGTCGCGCCCCCTGCGGCAGCCCCCGCCGCCCAAGAAACGACGGCGCCAAGCGCTGAAGAGGTGACCTTACGCCTGACCTGGTATGATGACGGCAACGAAGGCCAGGTCATGCGGGAGATTCTCGACCGCTGCGAAGCCGAAAACCCGGGCATCAAAGTTATAATTGACACGGTGCCCTATGCCAGCGGCATTCTCGAGACACTTCCCATTCAGCTCGAGGCCGGTGAAGGCCCCGACATGGCACGCGTGACACAGCTCGGTGTGCTGTCCCAGTATTATCTCGACCTGCGGCCGTATCTATCTGACGCGGCCTACTGGGAAGAGAATTTCGGGCCGTTCCTGGCCTGGATGCAGACCTCACCGGACGGCAACGCCATTCCCGGCTTTATGACGCAGCTCACTGTGACCGGTCCCTTCATCAACCGCACCCTCTTTGACCAGGCGGGCGTGGCGGTGCCAAGCGACGCCAGCGACTCGGTAACATGGGAGGAATGGGCGGCAGCGGCACGCCAAGCAGCCGACGCCACCGGCACCTTTGCTATGGCCATGGATCGCTCGGGCCACCGCCTGGCAGGCCCCGCTGTGAGCCAGGGCGCCACCTACTTCAACGACGAAGGCTACCCGGCCCTGTTGGAAGACGAGGGCTTCAAGAGTATGGCCCAGCTCATGGTGGACTGGCATGCCGGCGGGACCATGATGCCCGAGATCTGGATTGGCAGTGGCGGCAGCTACCAGGCAGCCAATGAGCCCTATATCAACGGCCAGCTGGTATTCTATATGTCGGGCAGCTGGCAGGTGGGCCAGTTTGCCGAGAAGATCGGCGATGCCTTTGACTGGGAAGCGGTACCGAATCCCTGCGGCCCGGGCGGCTGTACCGGCATGCCAGGCGGCGCGGCCATGGTCGCCATCAACACCACCGACCATCCCGAGCAAGTAGCCAAGATCATGGAATGCGTGACCAAGGAAGAGAATCTGAGCGAGTTCTACGCACGCACCCTCTTCATCCCCGGACATCTGGGGCTGGCGGGGAAGGGCGTAGACTTCGCCACGGATCTGGAGCAGGCCAAGCAGTCCCTGTCCATGTTTGCTAGCCAGGTCGGCAAGCTGGAGCCTTTGGCCTACGACCTGCAAGCCTACAAGTACAACACGATTCTGTTCAACTCCAATCGTGACCGCCTGTCACAGGCGTTGGCCGGTGAGCTGACCCTTGACGAAGCAATTCAGAAGATGCAGGAAGACATCGACAGCGGAATTGCGGCGGCCCAGGAGTAACCGAGGTTCTTGCCATTCCGGCAGCATCATATTCATGAGCGAGACAGACGGCGTGAAGCGGACGATGTGCCATTCCACGCCGTCTGTCTCGTCTACTAGCCATCAGGAGGATTCATGGCTGTGACTAGAGAACAGCGGCAGCCAGATGTTCCCGACATACCGCGCCGCAGCCTC
>JACFMY010000732.1 GCA_019455155.1 Caldilineaceae bacterium | reverse complement strand
CTGTGGCATCGGTTGCATCATTGAGAAAACCTTCGAGGGGGGACGTGCGCTGCTCGCCCATCTCAACGTGCCCATCGTATCCCTGGCCGTCATCGAGAGCATGGACGGTATGGACATTGAGGTACGCAATCCGGAGGAAGCCGGCATTGCCAGCGCCTAGGCCAATCCGCGCGCATCACCTTCGATCGTAGTAGCGACTGCAGTCACTCTGGAGAGGGACGACTAGACGGGCACAGCCGCGCGATCTGCCGCCGTCTGGTACAGCTCCGGCCTGCGGTCAGCGAAGACTGGAATGCGCTGGCGCACGTCATCCACCAGCGCCAGGTTGATGGTCACCGTCAGCACCATCTCGGCCTCTCCCCCTTCCACCACTGTCTCACCCCAGGGGTCAATGACTGAGGAAGCGCCGAAGAATGAATGCTTGCCTGTGACCCCGATTCGATTGCACGCGGCCACAAAGCACTGGTTTTCGATGGCGCGTGCGCGCAGCAAGGTGCGCCAGTGCTCGCGGCGCGGGTGTGGCCACTCGGCTGGTATCAGAAACAGTCGCGCGCCCTCCAGCGCGTAACGGCGGAATAGCTCAGGAAAGCGCAGATCATAACAGATGGCGAGCCCTATCTTGCCCCAGGGCAGATCAAGCGTCACCGTATCCTGGCCAGGCGCAAGATATTTCTCCTCGTCCATGAGGCGGAAAAGGTGAACTTTGCTATAGGCGCCGGCAAGCTGCCCATCCGGGGCATAGAGTGCGAAGGTGTTGAAATAGCGACCGTCTCTGGCCTCCAGCAAGCTGCCGCCCAGCCACACCCCATGCTGCGCCGCCAGACCGGCAAAGCGCCCAAACCAGCCGCCATCGTCCGGCCCGCTGGCCAGGGGGCTGCTCAACGAGGGCGCTTCGTCCAAGGCATAGGCGGTGCTCCACAACTCGGGGAGCACAACAAGTTGGCTGCCCCGGCGTGCCGCCTCTGCCACCAGCGCGGCAGCTCGCTCGAAATTGACCCCTGGCTGCCCAACCAGGCAATCCATTTGTACCAGCGACAGCGTCAACTCAGTAGTCATTACCCTCTTCTCCTCCGTGCCTTGCGCCGGCCGCCTACTCTTCGTTATCAGGCAACACTTCCACCGTAGCTCCGGGCGCGGGCTGCGAATACTCGCCAAGCGCGTCACGTGCAGTGCGCGGCGGTACCACGGTGGATGCCTCCTTGCGCGGCCTTGGCCGGCGGGCGTTATGAATCTCAAGCTTTGGCGTAGGGATCGTGCGACGGGTGCGTAGCCCGACCAGCAGCCCAAACAAGATCAAGAGCACTGGCCACCAGCGCAGCAATGGATGTGTGCCGTCTCCACCCGCGGTGGCGGCCAACACCGCAAAAACGATGAGCACACCTCCCGGGATCAACGCCCACCACTGGCGGCGGCCACGGTCGGCCATATAGAGCAGCATGAAGACGCCGCCCAGCCCGGCAAAAAGAATAGCGGCCAGCAGCGTAATACTGGCCAGCCATACACTTACGGCAATCACCACCCCCAGCACCAACATGAAGCCGCCAGGAATCAGCGCCCACCAGCGCTCGGTGCGATTGAGCAGATAGATATGCCCAAACGCGAGCGCCAGGCCGGCGCAGATGGCCGCGGCCTGCATACGTTGATCGATGCCGGGCACCAGGGCAAGGAGCACCATGACAGCCAGCGCCATCAGTGTCCAGGCCGGGATCACCCGCCACCACTCATCCGGGTTGCGTACGAACCCGGCAAAGAGGACCAGCGCCGCAAACACCAGGACGCCGGCCAGGATCCACTGGGCCAGCGGCGAATAGGCCGCGAACATGCCGAAATTAAAGAGCAACAACACAACGCCGCTGCTGATCAATACCGCCGACCAGGAGAGCGCTCGCACGCGCGAATCGAACATAGGCAAATCAGGGTAGGCCGGTGGGCGGAGTTGCCCGCCGGCTCTCAGGCTTTATTGCTCAATGACCG
>JACFMY010000083.1 GCA_019455155.1 Caldilineaceae bacterium | reverse complement strand
AAACATTTCAACTATCAGGGCCCCGTTGGCTGTACGTTTCCCGCAATCGTGCGTCACGGCGTCACCATGACCGCGGCCAACGTCGACAAATCGTGGATCGGCGCCAATGCCACCCAACTGTTCGTCGAGGCCAGCGGGCAGCCTACCTACGTACTCAATGACGCCGATGCGGCCGGTGTTGCGGAGATGACCTTTGGGGCAGGCAGGGCGTACCCCAATGACATTGTCATGGTGCTCACCTTTGGCACGGGGATCGGTAGTGCCATCTTTCTGGGGGGCAAGCTTCTGCCGAACACAGAGTTCGGCCACATTCCCATGCCCATGAAAGGGTTGATCGGTGAACATTACTGTTCCGATCGTGTGCGCAAGGCAGAGAAGCTCAAGTGGCCTGCTTGGGCAAAACGCGTGAATAATTACCTGAGCCTGCTGGAACTGCTCCTTTCGCCCGATGTCTTTATTATCGGCGGCGGCGTCAGCAAAAAGTTCGACAAGTTCGCCCCCCTTTTGAGTACGCAGGCAAAGGTCATTGCAGCTGAACTCCGCAACCAGGCTGGCATCATCGGCGCGGCTATGGCCGCCTATCAGGAGTTGGGCCAGGCCAGCGCAGAATGATTCGCCCAGCAAACGGCCAGACTGGGTAGGACGCGCACGCTGGGAACCTGCGGCGCCGCAACGGGGTATAGGAGCTAGATATGCGATACCCTGACTCGTTCTGCGGAGGTAAGCCATGCGTAGCCCCATGCCCACGGTAGGCGTGCTTGTCTTGTGTCTCTTCCTTGCTGCCTGCAGCGCCATACAGCCGCTGGCGCCTGTATCACCCACTGATCGCGTCGCTGCTCCCAACGTACCCGGTGATCCGCTTGCTGGCGGCGTGTTGCTCCTTCAGTATCTCTCGGACGGCGGGCCACTCACATTGCACCGCATCGATCCGGCGACCGGCGAGCCCTATGACGGCTACGCGCCGATCCAACTTGCGCCGCGCTCACTGCTTAGTGTGCCGCACGTGGTCTCCCCATCGGGACGCTACATTGCGGTCGTCGCCGGTCAAAGACAGTCCTGTGAACCCTACGCCGGAGGCGGCGCCTGCCGGGCAGCCGCCGAAACCCTCTATCTTATCGACGCGGCAAGCTGGACTATCTTGCACTCCATTGATCTTGAGGGCAACGGTTGGACAAAGCCACTGGCCTTTGACGCGAGCGACACCCGTTTTGCCATGGCCCTCCACATGCGCGACACAGAGCGCATTCTGCTTTTCGATGTACCCTCTGGCAGCCGTCTGGCAGAGGCGCCCGTCACCATACGCCCTTCCTTCCTCTCCTTTGTGCCAGGCGCAAGCGTCCTCGTTGCCTACGGCCCCCAGCTTGGCAGCGAGCCAGGCATCACCCAACCTGAGCCGCCGCGTGTTGTGGCCCTTGACGGCGAGACCCTGCGCCCAAAGTGGGAACGCATCCTGCCCGATGTGATCGACGGGGATTGGTGCACCGCCAATTGCACAGCCTCCCACGAAGAACGCCAGTTTGCCTATCTGCGCCCCGCGGTCATCATGGCGCCCGATGGCAGCAAGCTCTATGTCATCCACGCCGAAAGCGACCGCCTCAGCACCGTCTCGCTCTCTGACGGTGCGGCCCATTCCCTGACGATCCGCCCGGTGCTATCGTGGGTGGAGACGCTGCTGGCGCTCACGGCCAAAACGGCTAGCGCCAAAGGAGCAATGGAGCTCGCGACCCGCACCGCGACGATCGCACCTGATGGTAGCCAGCTGTACGTGGCGACCCATTACGACCGCATGGCAGGCGTCACGGGCTCAACTACGGAGCTACGGCGCTCCCACTTGCAGCGGATCGAAAGCAATACAGGCCAGATTGCGGCCGAAGCCGAGCTTGCCGGTGATGTCATGGCCTTGACGCTGGACGGGACCCGGCTCCTGCTATACGGGTGGAGCGAACAGGGAGCCTGGGCCGAGCTCCGGACAGCAGCTGACCTGGCTGTCGAGACCCGTGCCAGCGGTTGGCTGGTCAGCGCGAGCGCCAGCCCGCGGTCGCTTCTCCTGGCCAGTCGCTCTGCGCGCGGGCAAAGTGAGGTGGCCGTGTTGGATCCGGCTACACTGTCGCCGATCCATACCTGGCAACTTGACGGCTACGTCCAGCTGCTAGAACTGCCGTAGACCACCGTTGGCGCCGATGAACGCCATGGCTTGAACTCCCTCAAACACACACATTGAGGAGCTGGCGCGGATTCTGGAAGAACCAGGGATCCGCGCCTTTGCTTGTCTGCCGCTACATTTTGTGATATAATATTCCATAATGTGAAAATCACTTTTGCCTGATGTGACAATGCTGCAGACACGAGACACGGATCTTCACGCAACCGAATCCTATCCGGGCACGCAGGCTGTGGCGCGCGCCCTTGCGTTGCTGAAAGCGTTTAGCGACGGCCAGCCCGAGTGGAGCCTGACCGACCTGGCGCAGGCCACCGGTCTCAACAAGACCACGGCCTTTCGCTTGTTGGCCGCGCTGGAAGCCGAGCGCCTTGTCATGCGGAACCCGGTCTCCGGAGGCTACCGCTTGGGGGTCGATCTCATTGCCTTGGGCGCGACCGCCTTGCGTTCGAATCCCTTGCGCGCCATGAGCAGGCCGGTGTTGGAAACGCTGGCCGAACAGAGCCAGGAGTCGGCGACTTTGGAAATCCTGGTCGAACAGCACGTTCTCATCATCGACGAGGTTTCCAGCAACCACCCCATGGGCATGTCCCAGGATGTGGGTAGCCGGCTGCCGCTGCATGCCACGGCAACGGGCAAGGTCCTGCTCGCCTATCGACCCACCGCGGAGGTCGAAGCATACCTGCGCCTGCCGCTGTCGGGGCTGACGGAGCGGACCGTTGTTGACGGGGAGCAGCTGCGCCAGCAGCTCAGCCAGATTCGCCATGAGGGCTATGCCGCAACCGATGGCGAGCTGGAACCCGGTTTTGTCGCTATTGCGGCGCCCATTTACGACCGCGAGCGGGAGGTGGTCGCCGCGATCAGCGTGGGTGGCCCTGCGCTGCGGCTGAACGGCCCGCGCCTGCCTGAGCTCACAGCCATGGTGCAGATGTCGGCGCGGCTGATTTCGCGCCAGCTTGGCTACTGGCCCGGCTAGCCAGAGGATTACTCCACTCGCGCTACGCGACGGATACCAAATAAACCGAGATCATACCGCTTGAAGAGCTCAAAGGAGGTTTCTATGCTCACGAAGACGATCACCCGCCTAAATGTGCCGGGTCCCAAGGCAAAGGCACTGTTGGCGCGCGACCGTGAGGTCGTATCGGCCGCGTACGGCCGGGTGGCGGACTTTGTCATGTCCCATGGCGCCGGCAGTGAAGTGTTCGACCTGGACGGCAATCGTTTTCTCGACTTCATGGCGGGCATTGGCGTCAATTCCACGGGGCATAGCCACCCGCAGGTAGTGCGCGCGATCCACGAACAGGCGCAGAAGTTCCTGCACATTTCGTCCGATTACTACCATGAGAGTTGGGTGCAGCTAAGCGAGAAGCTGGACGAGCTCGCACCTTTCCAGGAGGAGGCAAGCATCTTCCTGGGCAACTCGGGCACCGAGGCAGTGGAAGCGGCGATCAAGCTGGCGCGCTACCATACAGGCCGGCCCTATTTTGTCGGTTTCATGGGCGGCTTCCACGGCCGCACGCTCGGGTCTCTTGGCTTTACAGCCAGCAAAACGGTGCAGCGACGCGGTTTCCTACCCCAGCGCGAGGTAACGCACCTGCCCTTCCCATACGAGTATCGCCCCGTGTTGGCCATGCAGCCGGGTGAAGCAGATTATGGCGAGACGGTCGTCAATTATCTGGAACGAGTGGTCTTCAAGAGCGTTCTCTCGCCTGACGAGGTGGCTGCCGTACTGGTGGAGCCCATTCAAGGCGAGGGCGGCTATATCGTCCCGCCGGCCGGCTTCTTCCCACGGCTGCGCGAGCTCTGTGACCGCCACGGTATTCTCTTGATTGTTGACGAGGTGCAGACGGGTATGGCGCGCACGGGCAAATGGTGGGCCATCGAACACTTTGGGGTCGAACCTGACATCGTCTGCACGGCCAAGGGAATTGCTAGCGGCGTGCCGTTGGGCGGTATCATTGCCCGCCGGAGCGTGGCAACGTGGCCAGCTGGCGCCCACGGCAATACCTACGGTGGCAACCCCCTGGCCTGTGTCGCTGCACTGGCCACCATCGACGTGCTGGAGCACGGGGGATTGCAAAATGCCGCCGAGCAAGGCGCGTACATGCTTGACTGTCTGGCCGAGATTGCGTCGCGCCATCCCAGCATAGGCGATGTGCGCGGCAAGGGGCTCATGATCGGCGTGGAGTTTGTTCAGGACAAGACAACGAAGACGCCCGACGCCCGGCTGCGCAACCGCATTGTGGAACTGGCCTTTGAGCACGGCCTGCTGATCATGGGCTGTGGCGCCAATACCATGCGCCTGATCCCACCTCTGATCATCTCCCGTAGCGAGATCAACGAGGGGCTGGAGATCTTCGAACACGCCGTCACGCTGGCCGAAGCCGAGCTGCTGTAGGCCACACGCGCTAACCGGCCGCCAGATCCCCGTCAAGGGAGGATCTGGCGGCTCTCTCTATTCCAGGTCGAGCCGGTAGCGGATCTCGTCCATGAGTGTACCGTCCCCAAGGCGTTCCTGCTTTTGGCCGCCGTCTTCCAGGAAACCATATTGTCTGTAAAATCGAATGGCGCGCGTGTTCGCGCGCAGTACCCACAGGATCACCGTGCGATAGCCGTTGGCCCACATGGCTGCCGTGGCATGGTCCATGAGCTGCCGGCCGTAACCCTTGCCCCATTGGCCCGGCAACAGGTAGATGGCATAGATCTCGCCAGCCACTAGCATTTGCTCGTCTTCGCCCCGTGCTGGGCCGTAGCTGACGAAACCCTGGACCTGTCCCTCTGGCACACAGACGGCGACGCCGGCTATCGTCTGGGTGAGGATCTGCTCCCACATATTTTGGCGCTGTTCTGCTCGCAAGCTATTCAGGTATGCCGCGGGGAGCAGACCCGAGTACGCGGCTTGCCAGGCCGCCACATGGACGCCAGCAATGGCTGGCGCATCGGCCGGAGTCGCGGCCCGTATGATCGTCCCGGATCTGTACGCGTCCATGGCTAGTCGATTACCACAGTTTCCAGTCCCGCTTCGGCCTCAGGGTATCGCATCTGCAGCCCTTCCAGCGAGTTGATAATAGCATGGGAAATGACGAGGTTGCGATACCATTTGCGGTCGGACGGTACAATGTACCAGGGCGCATAGTCGGTGCTCGTGCGGCTCAGCACCGCCTCGTACGCCGCCATATAGTCGTCCCACAGCTTCCGTTCTGCCAGGTCACCGGTTGAGAATTTCCACTGTTTATCGGGCGTATCCAGGCGGGCCTGCAGCCGCTGTTTCTGTTCCTCCTTGCTGATGTGCAGAAAGAACTTGAGGATCGTGGTGCCCTCATCGGCCAGCAGCTTCTCAAAAGCCGTGATGTGGTCATAGCGCCGCTCCCACACCTCTTTGGAGACCAGACCATGGACACGCACAACGAGCACATCTTCGTAGTGGCTGCGGTTGAAGATTACAATCTCCCCGCGACCGGGTGTATGGGGGTGAACGCGCCACAAATAGTCGTGGGCCAGCTCCAGCGGGGTAGGGACCTTGAAGCCCGCCACCTTTACGCCCTGCGGGTTGACGCCATCGAATACATGGCGGATCACGCCATCTTTGCCTGAGGTGTCCATGCCCTGGAGGACGATGAGCATCTTATGCCGGTTTTCCGCGTAGAGCAACTCTTGCAGCGCTTCCAGGCGAAGATTGAGCGTCTTGATGGCGGTCTTACCTTCGTCTTTGCCGCCGTCGAACAGCGTTTTCTCATTTGGATCGAATTCGGCCAGGTTGACTGAGACTCCTGGCCGCACCCGATACCGGTCGACATCCATGCAGCACTCCTATTGGCATACAATGGTGGGAAAATAAATGGGACGCCGCCAAGGAAAGCAGCGTTTTCTTTTGTCGCCTACTTTACCCTACGCGCAGGTTGCGCGCAACGCGCTCCGGCCGCCGATCTTGTACCGATTTTCACATAGTAGAAGATTAACAATCCGTTATTATGGCGATAACAGAGCGAGGGTATAGTGTGGGCGTCACGACATTTGAATGGGGAGCCAAATTCGTGACCGTTGTTTCTTACCTTCAACTCACCTCCTCGGGAGCCTCTTCTTCTCCCGGCAGAGTCCAGTTCGCACGGGTTAGCTGTGAGCTGGGCTTTCTGTTTTTAGGGCATGACCACGATTGTTCTCAAATGGACTGATTTGTGTCCGGTATGCAGCCTACCCTCTGTGGTACGGTAATCGTAGAAAACTCGCGCGCGCTTCGTGGAACTATCGTATGACTGGCAACGTCACCGAGATGGGAATAACCGTGTTGTCGTACTGCGCGTTTTGCCTGAGGCGGAGGATATTACATGCGCAACACATCCATTTCACTCTGGCGCTGGAGTGTACATCAGCTCGTTCTGCTTGCCCTTCTCGCGGCATTGGCTGCCGGGTTATTGCCGGCGCCAGCCAGCGCCGCCAGCGCTCAAACAGGTACACAGGACAGCTCCTGGCTGGCCACCTATTGGAACAACCTGTCGCTGTCTGGAGGCCATGCGCTGGCGCGCAACGAACAGGATATCAACTACAACTGGGGGCTGGGCTCGCCAGACCCGGTCATCAACAGCGATTACTTCTCGGCGCGCTGGACGCGGACCATTTACCTGGATCGGGCCATTACGTACAGGTTCAGCCTTAAAAGCGATGACGGCTCGCGGCTCTACATTGACGGCTCGCTCGTCATCAATGCCTGGTACGATCATGGCCCGAGCCGCACTTTCTCGGCGACACGGACCCTCGACCCTGGTTCGCATGAGCTGCGTGTCGAGTACTACGAGCGCCGGGGCGCGGCGGTGATTCATTTCAACTGGCATGAGTCCGGCACCGCTCCGGCTCCTACGCCGGCTCCCGCGCCGACGCCGGTGCCGCCCCCGTACCAGCCGCCGTACCAGCCTGTGGCCCCGCCGGCTCCCTACGGCGATTGGCGCGGCGAGTACTACAACAACCGCGACTTGCTGGGCGCGCCGGTCCTTGTGCGCAACGACACCCAAATCGATTTCAACTGGTCCTACACCTCGCCGGCTCCAGGCGTGATCAACGACGCCAACTACTCTGTACGTTGGACGCGGAATCTCCGCCTCCCCAGCGGTAACTATCGCTTCCGCATCACGGCCGATGACGGCGCCCGGCTCTTCGTAAATGACCGGCTGGCCATCGACGCCTGGCGTGTCCAGGCTGCCACCACCGTGGAATCCGGTGACATTCCGTTGGGAGGCAATGTCCCTATCCGGTTGGAGTACTTCCAGGCCGGCGGCGAGGCACGCGTGGCCTTGAGCTGGTACCAGGTTGGGGCCGGCCCCGCGCCCATCGATGCCTGGACGGCCGAGTACTGGAACAACACGGAGCTCTCAGGTGGGGCCGTGCTGGCGCGCGGTGAAGGCGGCAACATTGACTACAACTGGGGCACCGGTTCGCCCGCCCCTGGTGTGGTCAACAGCGACTACTTCTCGGCGCGTTGGACGCGCTACATCAACCTGGGCGCCGGCACCTACCGCTTCAAGGTTGCCGTTGACGACGGGGCCCGGCTCTGGGTCAACAACAATCTCGTTATCAACCAGTGGAAACAGCAGTCGGTCACTGAGTATGTCGCGGACGTGACCGTGCCCGGCGGCTCCATTCCCATTCGCCTAGAGTATGTGGAATACACCGGCGGCGCGCTCATACGGCTGAGCTGGGAGCAGATCAGCGGCGGTGGCGGCGGCAGTGGCGGTGGCGGCGTTGAGCAGCCCACCTGGAAAGGCGTCAAGCCGGACAAGCCCTATGTTGGCGAATACTTCAACAACAAGGATTTGAGCGGTGCACCGGCCTTTGTCCGTCACGATGACAAGATCGATTTCAACTGGGGCAGCGGTTCGCCGGGCTCGGGCGTTGGCGTCGACAACTTCTCCGTGCGCTGGACCAACATCATCAAGCTCAGCGGTGGCAAGTATCGCTTCATCACGGAAACCGACGACGGTGTCCGGCTCTATATCAACGATAAGCTGGTCATTGACAAGTGGAAGGTGCAGGCACGCACCAAATACACCTACGAGACCAACCTGGGCAACGGTGAACACACGCTGCGTATGGAGTACTTCGACCAGGGCGGCGAAGCGGTAGCCAAGCTGCGCATCGAGGTGCTCACAGAGGCTGCCACGCCTGTGGGTAACATCATCACCTGCGTGCCGCCGCAGCCACAGAACTACGCATGGATCAAGCTCTACCGGCTCGACGGCAACAACAACTGGTATTCCATCAGCAGAGGTATTGGCTCCGTCAGCGCGTCAGGCTATCTCAAGATCGATGGGTTGCCCGTGGATGTTGGCCGCTTCGGCGGCGCCGGCGAGCCCTACAAAGTGGAGCAGTGGATTGATGGCCGTGTGGTGCGCTCCACCGGCGACTACTTCCGCGGCGAGCCAGAGTTCCGCGTGCGGCCAAACGCCGATAACTTCACCCCCTGGGGCTGCGCGCCTTAGGGGCGCTAGCCGGTCATAGCAATGGCGCGGCCACGGATCCGGCGCCGGATCCGTGGCCGCTTCTTTTCCCATCTCCAGGCAAGTGTGCGCAGTGTAGCTTGGGTTTCGCCTGCAGATGGTGTATAGTGCCAGCCAACGATAGATACCGCTTGTTGGCTTAGCTGCTTTATGGCGACACCCTACGAATCTCACGCCGACGCGTTCCAGTCACGCCCTCGCGTGCTCGTGCTTGACCCGCTTCATCCCGACAGCCTTGATCTGCTGCGTAGCGTAGCCGACGTCCACGTGATCGATGGTCTTCCCCTGACGCCCGACGCGCTCCAGGCGCGCATTGGCGCCTACCACGCCGTCATCACCGCCGGACGTACGCCCGTGCCAGCCGCCGCCATTGAGTGTGCCGACAATCTGCGCATCATCGCCCGCGCTGGCGCCAGCCTGGACAATATCGACGTCGCCGCGGCGGAGGCGCGTGGCGTTCGGGTGATCAATACGCCGGAAGCCACGGCAGTGGCAGTGGCGGAGATGACCTTCGCCCTGATGTTGGGCATTGCGCGCCATCTCAGCCGCGCCGACGAGAGCCTGAAGGCCGGCCGTTGGGAGCATGCGGCCTTTTCCGGCGCCACACTTTCAGGTAAGGTACTGGGGATCATAGGCCTCGGGCGCGTGGGACGGGAGGTGGCGCGGCGGGGTCTGGCCTTTGGTATGCGCGTGATCGTGAACCAGACACGCGCCACCAGCGAGCTGGCTGAAGAGTGGCGCGTGATCCAGGTGGGTCTGAGTGAACTGTTGGAACAGGCAGACTTCGTGACGATCCATGTGCCCCTGCGACCATCCAATCGCAATCTCATCGGCGCCGCGGAGCTGGCGCGCATGAAGCCAACGGCCTACCTGATCAACACCGCTCATGGCGGCATTGTGGATGAGGCGGCCCTCTTGGAGGCCCTGGAGCAGGGCCAGCTGGCAGGCGCGGCATTTGACGTCTTTGCCGGCGAGCCTGCGCCTAACCCCGAGCTGGTCCGTCATTCAAAGGTGCTGGCCACGCCCCACATTGGCGGCAGCACCGTCGATGCACGCCGCGCGGCCGCGGTGGCTGCGGCGGAACAGGTCATTGCCATGTTGCAGCGCAAGCGCCGCGCCGAGACATTATCGCTGCGCGTCGTGCCGACCGCGCGCGTCTTTCCCCACGAACGCTTCCACCCGCCGCGAGTGGAACGGCTCAAAAGCCGTATCCTCCAGGAAGGTCGCCTGGTCAACCCGCCCATCGTGGCCGAGCTGGGTGACGGCCGCTATGTCGTGCTCGACGGCGCCACGCGAGTGACCGCTTTCAAGCAACTCAATATCCCCCACCTGGTCGTGCAGGTAGTGGATTTGCATCAAGACCACGTCAAGATGCAGACCTGGTTTCACGTAGTGCATGGCGGCACGGTGGATGGGCTGGTTCAGGTGGCAAACCGGGTGACCGGGCTGCAGCTCAAAGCCATGCAACCTGAAGAGCTGCCCCATGCTCTGTGGGAGCGGAGTGCATTGGGATATTTGCTGGCTGCGGATGGCCGGGGCTACCTTTTGGAATTGACCGAGCGACTTGCCGGCGACTGGATCGATGTACTCGTGGAGCTGGTGGACAGCTACGGTGCGTGGGGGGAAGTCGGGCGCACGCTGGACACGGACCTGAACGAGTTGCGTTCCCAATTTCCTGATCTCACAGGGCTTTTCGTATTTCCCCAGTTCGCGCCCGATATTGTGCTCCAGGTCGCCGCACGCGGCCGGCTGCTGCCAGCGGGGATTACCCGCTTTATCATCCCGGGACGTGTGCTGCGTCTGAACGCGCCGCTGGATGTACTCGCTGCCAACACGCCGTTGACCGTCAAGGCCGACTGGCTGGACCGCCTGGTAGAGGAAAAACTGGCAAATCGGGGACTGCGTTATTACGAAGAACCGGTCGTGCTGCTGGACGAATGACGATGTTCGAGGCGACCTTCCGCTTTTACGGCGTACTCAACGATTTCCTCCCCACCGAGCAGCGCGGACAGCCGATCGATATTGCCGTGGAAGAAAAGGCCGCGGTCAAACACCCCATCGAGGCCCTCGGTGTCCCCCACCCAGAAGTCGAGGCTATCCTGGTGAATCGCCGCCCCGTGGACTTCTTCTATCATGTCCGTGCGGGCGACCGCGTGGATGTCTATCCATACGACTGGCTCTCCCAGCTTGCCGGCTACGTTGCGCTGCGCCCGCCGGTACCCGCGCCTGTCTGCTTCGTTGCCGATTCCCACTTGGGACAGTTAGCCAGCTACCTGCGCCTGCTCGGCTTCGATACGCTCTACCGCAACGATTACAGTGATGCCGAGCTAGCCCAGATCTCCGCGGAAGATGGCCGCGTCCTGTTGACACGCGATCGGGGCCTGCTCAAGCACAAGATTGTCGTCTTCGGCTATTGTGTGCGCGAGACGCAGCCCAGGCGGCAGCTTATCTCCGTGCTGCGTCGCTTTGAGCTGGCCAGCCAGATCAGTCCCTGGCAGCGCTGTGTACGCTGCAACGGGCTGCTGGTGCCAGTCGACAAGGCTAAGATTCTCCATCGCCTGGAGCCCAAGACCCGCCTCTATTACGACGACTTTCAGCGCTGCGCAACCTGCAACCAGATCTACTGGCAGGGTTCCCATTTTGAACGCATGCAGCACTTCTTGGCCGGCGTCCGCGCGGAGCTAACGAACTAGTGGTCTGTCAAACGTGATTCTTTAGCCATCCGCTAGTTACGAATTTATTCGTTCTTCACCTGTCCACAGCGACTAAAGTCGCCACTACCGAACTCAAGTTTGATGATTGACAGACCACTAGATTCACCTGCGTTCACGTTCTCCGGCGCGCGGGTTCCATTTATTTGTCGCTGGTGTGCATGTCTCCTGGCGAGGTCACAGCTGCCGGCCCACGGTTGCGGTGCAAAAGCTCCTGCAGATTGTCCCAAAGAATGTAGATCGCAAGAATCAGCACACCCAGGCCCACAAGAAACCAGAAGAACTCGTAGATAAGAACCAGGGTGGCCACCACGGCCAGCGCGGCGGCAAAGCTGCCGACAAGCCGCGTGAAGGTGCCGCGCATGCCTGCCTCGATAAAGGCAAAGAACGCCAGAATGGTCACCATCCAGAAAGGCAGGAAGCGGGGATTGAAATAGAAGAGGAGCAAAAAGGCCACCAGCAGCACGGTCACACTGATCGCAGCCCAGATTTCGGCCAATCGACTGAGGTGGGCCTCGCTCGCGCTCGCCGGGATGTGAGCACGCCGTATGTGCGCACGGGGCGGGCCAAGATCTCCCGCTTCAAGCCGCTTGATGTGGCGCAGCAGCGTATCAATCATGGCGCCATCAGCGGCGATTCTAGCTTGCAGACGGTTGATCTCTACTGACAGTGTCTGGATCTCGCTCCGGGTCTGCAGGTACATCTGTTGCAGATGTGGCTGGTTACGCATGGCCGCGGCCTGCATTTCCAAGCCTCGGAGCTCAACCATCTTGTCGCTCACTTCCCGGCGCAGTACGTCTCGCTGCTCGCTCAGATCGGTGAAACGAGCTTGGGATACGGCGACCATGCTGGCGACCGGGGGAACCTTGTCGAGACCAGCCCAGCCGATGGGATCGTACCATGCCCGGCGTACCGAGCCATCGCGGTTGTACATGGGGCCCGCGGGCGCGTCTTCGCCTGCAAACGGGTCCTGGGTGTACAGACCCCACAGCCCCCGGTAGGCGCGTACCCACCCTGTCGACTCATCGATGAGAAGGGGCGTTTCCCACTCTTCTTCCTGTCCAGGCCCGATCGACAGTCCATCCCCGCGCGCGAAATCCACAAACGGGATAGCCAGGACATTGGCGCCGCCGCCTTCTTCACCCTCCTCGCCCTGGTCGTTTCCTTCAGCTTCGCGCATCAAGCGCCGCCACAGATTCCGCACGAACCCAAGTGTGCGGGTCACGGGCGCCAGGAAGTTTAGCTCTATCTCTGTTAGATATTCGCCCGGGCTGAAATAGCTGGCATGCGAACCAGCGCCCGCAAAGATCACAGGGTGTTCTCCCTGCTTGTGCACCTCGGGATCGTCCCATCGCCGGCGCAGGTCGTCACCCTGGTAATCGTGGGAGGCAAAGGCGACCCATTCTGGGCGCACGTCATCGTCGCCGAACGGAGATAGATAGATGCAGACCATCTCCCAGTCCGCTTCATGGTCGTTTGCGCCGTTGAAGCCCGACCGCCAGTTGTTGTAGAGATAAAAGAACCAATACTGGAGGACGATCCAGCCTCCCTCTTCCACCACGCGTGCGTGATAGGCGTGACGATGGCCCTGGCGCGTGAGAGCCTGGTAGCCGAGGCCGGCGGCTGTAGCCGCATCACCCGGCACTCGGCCACGCACCAGCAGGGCGACAGAAAAGAGGGCATCCACCACGCGCGAGGCATAGCCAACACGGGCTAGCCGCCCCGTCCCGGCCTGAAAGCTTGCGACGAGATGACCACGTCCGGCTCGTCGCTGGCGCAAGACATGGGCCGCCATCTCGGTCGCACTCAATGGCTCCACGAATTTAAGAAAGCGTACGGTCCCAAACTCGTCCTGGTACGGTTCAGCGAGCGTCTCCGGCGTCAACTCTGTGGCAGGCACGAGCTCACGGGGCTCTTCTTTGGGACGCTTGATCCACAGACTGGAGGCGCGGATATAGGTTCGGGCGTCCATGGGAAAGAACCGTTCGCCCTGGGTAAAATGAATGATCGGCTCAAAGCGACGCAAGAGCGCGATCTGCTGCGCCTCGTCCATCTTATCCCGTCACTTTCGTTTGCGTCCTGCGCACAAGCAGGAGCCGGCCTTCAGGTGAGTTCAGATAGACCACCACAAGCACTGCGCCCAACATGAGAAGATACAGCAGAGACCGGTTTACCAGCGCACCCGTGGGGTCTGACAGGTATGTCTGGAGCGCCAACAATAGGATCAGCGACTCTATGAGCATGGCCACGGTCCAGCCAAGGTGAGCGTGAAGCAGGCACAGCAGCGCGGCAATGGCCAGCAAGGCGCTAAACGGCACGAGAAGAACCAGATACTGGAACGCGCGCAGCGCCTGGTCGGAAAAGATGACACCGGCTGGCTCCTGGCTCCAGTCTACCTGCATGGCCGGAATGATGCCCGCGGCCAGAAACACCAGCGCGTGGATCAGAATCACGCCCCCAGCGATCCGCGACGACCAGCGTCGCTGGCTCGTGCGGGGGCGGATCAGGGCGGCTGGCACCGCCACATCGTTGCGGAACTGTTCAGGATTCATGGTACCGGTGGGGTCTGGCAGCGGGAGAATATCCAGAATAGTTGGGCTTACTAACTATGCGACGATAGCGCCAGTGTAGCCGAGAGCCGTTACTCGCGCAAACGCCCCGGACAGTGTATCAGGTCTGGGGTCGCGTCAGTTGACTATCCGTTTATCGGGCAAGCGGAGGACGGTGGTTGTGACGGGTACCGCAATCCCTGCGGTAGCGCGCCCATGCCTACGCGGTCTGCTCCAGACAGAGCGCCAGCTCTTCGGGTGAGATGTTACCGCCGCTCAAGATCAGCGCCACCTTTTTGCCCTGTAACGTCTCACGTCGCTGGAGCGCGGCGGCTAGCGGCGCTGCACCGGCCGGCTCGGCCAGGGTCTTGGCCTTTTCCAGATAGAGGCGTACCGCCTGCATGAGCGCGTGGTCATCCACGAGCACGAAATCATCCAGATACTCCCAGAGAAGGCGCTGCGGCATCATGAAGGGTTCGCCTGTAGCAAGCCCGCCGGCAAAGGTCTGGATCGGCGCCGTGCGGGCCGCGCGTGCCTGCCAGGTGAGGTAGGCCGCGGGCGCGCCCTCTGCCTGAACGCCGATCACCCGGATGTCCGGATTCACCCGCTTGGCAACCAATGCCGCCCCAGCTGCGCCGCTGCCACCACCAACCGGTACGATGATGGTGTCCACATCCGGCTCCCGCTCCAGAATCTCCAGGGTATGGGTGGCGACGCCGGCGATCAGCAGCGGCTCGTCACCCGATGAGACGAAGCGCAGCCCCTGTTCCTTTTCCAGCGTCACACAGTGGCGCTTGCACGCTTCAAAATCAGCGCCATGGAAAACGATCTCGGCGCCGTAAGCACGCATAGCCTCTACCTTGACGCGGTTCGCGCCTTCAGGCACCACGATCACCGCCCGCACACCAAAGAGCCTGGCAGCATAGGCAATGGACTGCCCGTGGTTGCCCGTGGATGCGGAGACGACCCCACACTCCCGGCCCGCGGGTGGCAGGTGGGCCATGTAGTTGATGCCGCCGCGCACCTTAAACGCGCCGATGGGCTGGTAATTCTCATGCTTCACGAAGACCGTGGCATCGAGGAGCGCATCGAGCTGGGGATAGTGATGCAGCGGCGTCGGCGACAGATAGGGGGTGATGGTGCGTTGGGCTTCGAGAACGTCCTGGAAAGTCGGCAATCGATTTGACACGCGTATGGTTCTCCAAGAGAGGGACGGATAGGGGGCGACGACAGCAACCGGCCAGGCGAGCCGTACAGCCTAGCCTTTTCCACTCGCTTCTAGCTCTCGCTTAATGCGACGGATGTTGGCGCGGGCCATAATCAAGGAAACGAGCGCCGCAACGAGCGCGATGCCAATCTTGGTGAGATCAAAGACTGGTTTGACCTGTACGCCTAGTGGACCGACGGTAATGACGGCAACCGGCCGGCCCGCGGCATAGCCGCCACCGCCACCACCGCCGCCGCCGTTCCCTTCGTTGTCGCTGCCGCCCCCAAAGCCTACACCCATACCCACGGTAAGCTCAGAGGCCGTAATAACCGTTGTGTCGCCGGCAGTTACCGGCGCGCTGAAGAGGGCGTCGGTCGTGGTCACTTCAAACAGACGCTCGAGGAGGCGACTTGCCTCGCGCGCATTCTCGACCGCGGCGCCAAAGACAGGACCGCCGTTTTCTTCACTCATGCGCTTCTCTCCTTTTTGGGGATTCGATTGGGGGGCTTGGCCGCGCTTCGGGTGGCTGCCACCAGCGTGACAAGCGCCAGTAGAATCTGGATGGCTCGGGTCACATCCACAATCGGTACCACGCGCGTGTGCCCGCGCCGCGTCACGTGAACCGCCAGCGGCAGGCGCCAGACCAAACCAAATCTGGGGCCGCGCAGCGTTATCGCCAGCGACTCAGGCGTCAATGTGTAGAATCCCACGACGCTGGAAGTACCCCGGTGACGGCTGACCGAAAACCATTGCATATAGTTAGGGATACTGGGGAATGGAAGATTTGTCAAATGGTGCCCTGTTCGAATTTGGCGCTCAGCGCGCGTCCCCCCATCTACAGGGCACCATGTCCAGCTGTCAGCTGAGCATCGCCCGCCGCGCCAGCTGCCGTCCCTGTTCAGTCAGCTGCAGCATACCTCGTTGGCGACGCACGTGCCCCTTGTGCTCGGCATAGCGGATCACCCGCTCAGCAAAGACGGGCTGCCAACGAATGTGCTCAAGGAGATGGTCGACACGGTTTTCGTCGCGGGCCGCTGGCGTATCTTCATGATGGAGTAAATGGATGGCCAGCATGGTCTGGGCGAACTCCCAACGCTGGCGCCAGCGGCGCCGGGCGACCGCGACCAGCCCACGCGCGGGCGCCAACATCAGCACGAGCAAGAATACAATGCCGGTCACCGTGGCCATGGAGCCGGCAATATTGGCGTTGAGCAGCCGCGCCAGCCAGTAGCCGCCCAAGGCGCTGCCCGCGGCGATTAGAACGCTCAGCACCAGCACCTTGCGCAGATCGTCAGCCAGCAGATAGGCTGCCGCCGCCGGCGTCACCATGAGGGCAACCACCAGAATCGCGCCGACCGCATCGAACGCGCCGACCGCGGTGACCGAGACCAGCGCCATCAAAGCATAGTGGAGCAGCGCGGGGGAAAAGCCCAGGGCGGCAGCCAGCGCCGGGTCAAAAGTCGCCAACTTCAGCTCCTTGTAGAAGACGGCAATAAAGATCACATTGACCAGCAGGATGACCGTCATGGTGACCAGCGCATGGGGCAGCTCAATGCCCAGGATCGTCATGCGATCGAAGGGGGCAAAGGCTAACTCACCCAGAATCACAGCATCAGTATCCAGGTGAACGCCCCGCGCGTAGCGAGAGATCAGGATAACCGCCAGGCTGAAAAGGGCAGGAAAGACGAGACCAATCGCCGCATCCTGCTTCACACGGCCTGTGCGATTCAGCAGCTCCACCAGGCTCACCGTCAGCAGCCCTATCGCGGCTGCGCCCAGTAGCAGCCACGGCGACTGCAGATCCTGTACCAGGAAGAAGGCCAGCACAATGCCCAGCAATACCGTATGGCTGATGGCGTCGGCCATCATCGCCATGGAACGCAGCACCAGAAAGACACCGGGCAGCGCACAGGCGGCCGCCACCACTACGGCGATCAGTTGGATTTCTAAGGAAGCGCTCATATCGTTATCTAACTCCCTGGTCAGCTTCCATCAGCTCTGCTGTCAGCAGCTGGCGCTGCCGGCGTTGTCGCCACCAACCCCAGAGCAGACCCCGGTTGGGGGCAACTGCGAGCGAAAACGCAGCAATGACACTGATACAGAGGACAATCACTGGCCCCGTCGAGAGACCCGCAGCCAGACCGCTAATCAGCGTACCGGCTACTCCGGCCGTGGCGCCGAAGAAGGCTGACAGCGCCACCATGACCCCAAGGCGGTCGCTCCACTGGCGGGCCGCCGCGGCCGGCGCCACGATCATGGCGCTCATCAACACCACTCCGACAGACTGTAGCCCGATGACAATGGCCACGACCAGGAGCAGCGTAATGAGCACATCCAATGCCTGCATGGGAAAGCCCAGACTGGCGCCGAAGTCCCGATCGAAGCTCAATAGCTTGAATTCCTTCCAAAAGAGCAGGGTGAGCATAATTGCCGCAGCGCCAAAGACACCCATCACCAGCACATCCCTTTCCAACAAGGTAGCTGCCTGGCCAAAGAGAAAGTGATTCAGCCCGGCCTGGCGCGCATCGGGGTTCCGCTGTAGGAATGTCAACAACATGAGCCCGAAGCCAAAAAAGACCGACAGGATGATACCCAGCGAGCTGTCCTGTTTGATGCGCGTCAGCCGCGTGATGGCTATGACCAGGAGCACGCCTGTGATCCCGGCCAGCGCCGCGCCCAACATGAGCGTGGTGGGGCCTTTCAGACCCGTGATCATAAAAGCCAGCACGACGCCGGGCAGCGCGGCATGGGAGATGGCGTCGCCTACCAGGCTCTGCTTGCGCAATAGGGCAAATGCGCCCAAGGTGCCACTCACCAGCCCCAACACTGCGGTGCCCGCAGCGACCGTGCGCAATGTGTAGTCAAAGAGGAGATCGTGGAAAAGCTGTGCCAAGTCCATGCTTAATCTCCTGGGATCGGTGACGGTGCCGTCTGCAATTCGACCTGGCGGGCCGGATGGCCGTTCCGGACGCCGTCGCGGCCAATAAAGGCGATACGCCCGCCGTAGGTCTTGCGCAGGTTCTCTTCCGTAAAGACCACATCCACGGGCCCGCTGGCCACACAGCGCACATTCAACAGCGTCACCCAATCGAAATATTCGGGTACTGTCTGCAAGTCATGGTGCACGACGGCCACGGTCTTGCCCGCGCCGCGCAGATTCTTTAGGATTTCGATGATCGCACGTTCGGTTGTCGCGTCTACCCCCTGAAAGGGCTCGTCCATGAAGTAGACGTCGGCATCCTGGACCAGCGCCCGCGCCAGAAAGACACGCTGCTGCTGGCCACCGGACAGCTGGCTGATTTGCCGCTGTGCGTACTCTTGCATGCCCACCTGTTCCAGCGCGTCCATGGCCAGCGCCTGCTCGCGCTTGCCGGGCCGGCGAAACCAGCCCAGCGCCGCGTACCGCCCCATCATCACGACGTCCAGCACATTGGTAGGAAAATCCCAGTCAACACTGCCACGTTGGGGCACATAGCCTACGCGCCGGCGCTGCGCCGCGTAGGGCTGGTCGTAGATGAGTACCTGGCCGGCAGCGGCGGGCACCAGGCCCAGAATCGACTTGATCAACGTCGTTTTGCCCGCGCCGTTGGGGCCTACAATGGCCATGAGCGTGCCCTGCGGCACGCGCACGTCCACATCCCAGAGCACAGGCTTGTCGCCGTAGGCGACTGTCAGATCGGTCACTTCGATCGCGTTCTGTTGGGGCATCGTTCCGTTTTCTCCTCTTTACGTCTGTCTTTACGATACGTTTTTGACATACGTCTTTACGAATGGTCTATTGGGTGGCAGTCAACGCGTCCACGATCGTGTCTACGTTATGTTT
>JACFMY010000731.1 GCA_019455155.1 Caldilineaceae bacterium | reverse complement strand
GTGGGCGAAATCCGCGACCTGGAAACCGCCGAAATCGCCGTGCAGGCCTCGCTCACCGGCCACCTGGTGCTGTCCACCCTGCACACCAACAGCGCCGTGGGCGCGGTCACGCGCCTCAAAGACATGGGCATCGAGCCCTTCCTGCTCAGTTCCTCGCTGCTCGGCGTGTTGGCCCAGCGTCTGGTGCGCGTGCTTGATCCGGCCACGCGGGAAAGCTACACGCCCAGCGAAGCCGAGTGCGCCGCCTTCGGCAAGCCCTTCGATCCGTCATTGCGCTTCCACCGCCCCGGCCCGGAAGCGGCGGGGCGCAACGCCGGCTACAGGGGCCGCACCGGCCTCTACGAACTCATCGTCATCGACGAGACCCTGCGCCGCCTGATCCACGAAGGTGCCTCCGAGGCCGACCTGCTGCGCCACGCGCGCAAGAGCACGCCCGCGATGCTGGAAGACGGCTGGAACAAGGTCATCGCCGGCATCACCAGCGCCGACGAGGTGCTGCGGGTGACGCGGGAGGAGTAGCGGGTTGGACCGCTCACCCACCCTGCTGGCGACGCCAGGCATTGACCTGATTCATCAGCATCATCAGTGCTTCGAACTGGGCCGGGCTGAGGCTGCGACGCATGATGGTGTAATAATCAGAACCGGCATCGCACTGGAAATGTGGCATGCCGCACAAAGAAGACACAGGCAAGCTGTATTCCGAGCAGTTTCCAATCCACGTGCAGTCCAGACCGGACCATAGTGCTTGCCATGTGGCGGTACGCTGTACTTCGTCCAGATTATCCAAGAGACGCCAGTCTTCAATGACGCTGGTATCGTGCGCTTGATGCATTGAGTCCAGTGCAGCCGTGACCTGAAGCGCATCCTCATCCAGAACCAATCGCGCAAGACTTCCATCATCGCGAGCCATGGCATCGGCTGCATTCTGATAAACACGTTCTCCGTGTGATACTTCCGCAGGTGTGGCGTGTTGCGTCAAGTCCAACAGTTTCTTGATATTTCCCCAAGCGATGGTGCCGCTTTGGGATTCAAGAAGCTGCTTGCACCACCCAGCTCCCGGCGCGTCCAGTATCGCGGCAATACGAGCAGTATTTTTCGGATCGGATGTAGGCGCAACGCTGGCTACCGCTAATACGGACCCACAAACGCCATAGATTTCTCGGATCATGTTTCGACCATCTTCGCGGGCCAGTATTTCATCATCATCGAGTATTTCTAAAATTCTGGAAGGATCAAGAGCAAGAATTTGGGCTCGCTCTGATATGCCCCAGGGTCCCTTATGTTCGATTAAGTGAAGTTTCAATGATTCGAACGACAAGGCGGATCCGTGACCGGCAGTTTCAGCCATTGTTCCGATATTACCGAAAGATGCGTCATGTTCTGCTCTAGATAAATACTTCCATCGACTTTCTTCATCGAAGGGAGCAACATCTGGGTGCAACTTGAGCCAAACCCCAATTGCCAGCAGCACTGCAACAAAAATGAGCAAAGAAAGTTTTTTCGCCGACATACTCTTTATACCGCCATGCTATTTAAAACAACAGATCGGAGGTTGTTTTTTCCTCAATCCGGCTGAAGAGCCTTTTTTTTGGGGGGGCACTGCTCCACCATTAGAGAATGTCTGAGCAAGCTTTTTCCGTCGTTTCAGCGCAGACTGGACCCCAGTCTAAAACAGCAAAATGGATCCCATGTCTTCACTGGGGTGACGACTTGCTCAGACATTGCCTTAGGCCAAATTGGGAATTATTGACCAGATTGGAGCAAAAATAACACATCGAGGCCCCTCGAGCGAAGTCAAAACAAAGATCATTATATCCGCGAATATGGTGTCCAGCGCCCTCAATCTGGCGATGTCAAAAGGCGCTGGACCCCCACCTTTGCTCAGGTGACGAGCATAGGTCGACTTGTTCAGAATAGCTTCCTAGCCGCAGGGACTGATGCGTGGGCTTGGTTCCAATACAGTGGGGCCACAAAAGC
>JACFMY010000730.1 GCA_019455155.1 Caldilineaceae bacterium | reverse complement strand
GCGGGGTAGGAGGCAATACCGTGCTTGATGCCCAATGCCACGGCGGCGCGGTGCGCTTCGCCGTAGCGGCCTTTCTTGTTGCCGTACAGCACCTGGTACACCGCGCTGCGCTGGATGCCGTGGCGGGCTGCGAAGTCCGTCACGGTTTCGCCACGCGCTTCCAGTGCCGCTTTGGCTTCCTGTGGCGAGAGAAGACGATGGGGGGAGCACATTCCAAAAGTGAAATGAGCCTGTAGCGGCCGGTTTTGGGGTCAGGCAGCGGCAGTTTTGTGGATCAAGGTAAAGAGGGCCTTGCGCTCGGTGTTGAGCAGGTGGGCGGCTTGGCTGTCGGTCATGGCATGGGCGAGCTGGTCGAGTTGTTGGAAGGTGATGCCGGGCTTGAGGTACTGGGCGGCGTTGGGTAGTGACTTGAGCTTCTCGTAAGGGGTGTTCATGGTGTCGTAGCGGTAGCGGCGGCGCTGCCGGCCTTTTTCGTCGAGGATGATCTCGGGGAAGAAGCAGGGCCGGTGGAAGTTGAGATAGGGCGTCAGGATGCCGGTGGTGAAGGCGTTGACGCGATCGGCGAAGTGGCTGGGGATGTGGCTGTAGCCGAGGTGTTTGCGGATGACCGATGCGTTCTTGCTTTCGACCAGAGCGTTGTCGTTGGAGCGGCGTGCGCGGCTCTTGGTGAACTCGATGGCGAGCTTGTCGAGCATCTGGGCGACGCGGTGGTTGACGTATTCGGAGCCGTTGTCGGAGTGGAAGCCCCGGATGGCGAAGGGGAAGGTGTGCAGGGCGGTGTCGAGCACGGGCAGCAGGAACGCTTCGCTGATGCGTCGGACGGCGAACACGGCCTCGTACTGGGTGACGGCATCGACCAGATTGATGAGGTAGAGGCCCTTAATGCCGTCGAAATCCCCTTGGTGGACGGAATCGACGCGTAGGAAACCGGGCTGGCCGTTGGGCTGGGGACGGCGCCGCTGGCCGATCGGGATCTGGGTGGATCGGGTTGGTTCGATGCGGCCGCGCTGGCGGCGATAGCCCGCGCTGCGGCGCAGGTTGTACAGGTGGGCCACCGAGATCGTGGCCAGGCGAGCATAGGAGGCATCGCCAAAGACCCGGCAGGCGCGCTCGGCGAGCTTGCGGGTGGCTGGCCCGGAGAGTTGGCCGTGCAGGCGGTCGAGTTCGACCAGGGCGGCGATGTCGGCCTCGGTATAGCGGCGCGCGAATGGCGCTGCGGGCGGACCGCGGCGATCGCGGATGACCCCGCCGTCGAGCCACTGGGCGATCAGGCGCGTGATCTGTGCGCGCGACAGACCGGTCACCTTGAGCAGAAAGGCCCGCAGCAGCCCGCGTTCAGGGCGCTTGCGCAGACGGTAGCCGAAGCGGTGCAAGGTGCGGGCGATCCAGCGGCGCTGTTCGGGCCCCGCCGGTGCAGTGAACTCGACGGCCAGATTGCCTTCCAAGAAGGCGCGAAGATCGTCGAGGGTTTGGAGCGGTTCGGTATTGAGCGACACGAGCATCCTCCGAGGATGCCCCGCAGCGGGCGCTCAGGCTCATTTGTCGTTGGAATCACGCTGCCCCTTCCAGGCTCATGTGTCGTTGGAAGAGGCTCAGACTTGCCATTGGGCGGCGAACGCGGGAGACTGCCGGGCATGTTGGGGAGGCTCGCTACCGCCGTGGTGTTGCTTGCGCTGGCGACGCCGGTGCTGGCTGGGCAGATCTATCGCTGTGAAAATGGCGATGGGGTGACCAGCTATTCCAGCAAGCGTCTGCGCGGCATGAGCTGCAAGAATGTTGCCAGCTACAAAGCCTCTGCGGCGGTGAAGCGTAAGCCAGCAGTTGTGGCGACATCTGCGGTGGCCCCGCCACAGGCGGTGTCTGCTGTGGATCTGGCTGCCGTCGCGCCGCCCTTGGTGGCGGTCAAGGCGGAGTCTGCGCCAATGACGCCAGCGCCGCCAGTGGGGGCGGCTGCGGCACCCAAGGTGGTGCGCGGGCAGGT
>JACFMY010000082.1:6756-19099 GCA_019455155.1 Caldilineaceae bacterium | reverse complement strand
CAGGGGACGCATCTGGCCGAACATGCCATCCCAACCGCCGCCCGGCACGATGAGGAGGTCGTAGGTGAACAGGACGCCGGCGCGGATCTGCGCGGCGGTGACGGGCTCGACGTGGAAGCCCAGGGTCGTCAAATGGGTGAGGTGGGGAAAGGGTGAGCCAGCTTCGCCGTAGATGGCAATGCGCGCGTCCGGCACCTCACAGGCCCAGATCTCACCCACCTCGCCCTCGACGACTGCCAGCCCGGCTGCGCGCGCCCAGCTCACGATCTTTTGGCGCGCTTCGTGATCCATTTCGGTTGTCTGCAGCGGCTGGGCCATGGGCACCAACAGCGCGCCGGCCGGCACGGCCTCGCCGCCCACGGTGGCGGCTTGTTGCAGCCAGAGGACAGCCCAGTCTTGCCGCACAAGCTGATTGGCCAGGCGGTAGGCGGCGGCCCAATTGGCGCCTTCCGGCCGGAGACAGAGACAGCGTCCGATCATAACGCCTCCTTCACAGTGAGGGTGGTTTACCCTGCCATCTCGGCTGCCACGGAGCTGTCGAGCAGGTGGCACGCGACTTTGTGCTCGCCTGCGAGCGTAATCAGCTGTGGCTCGACGCGCCGGCAGAGATCCTTGGTAAAGGGACAGCGGGTGTGGAAGCGGCATCCAGGAGGCGGGTGGATCGGAGAGGGAACCGTACCGCGCAGAATGATCCGCTCGCGCCGGCGTTGTTGCCCCGGCACCGCGGAGAGGAGCGCCTGGGTGTAGGGGTGTTGCGGGTCGCCCAACACCTCCCGCGCCGGCCCTTGCTCTACAATGCGCCCCAGATACATGACAGCCACATCGTCGCTGATACGTTTGACGACGGAGAGATCGT
Organism: Caldilineaceae bacterium; assembly: GCA_019455155.1. Lineage (GTDB taxonomy): Bacteria > Chloroflexota > Anaerolineae > Caldilineales > Caldilineaceae > JACFMY01. The sequence goes on along the minus strand of JACFMY010000082.1, from coordinate 18,243 downwards.
GGGCAATGAACAGGTAAGCGAAGCCCTTGCGCTCCTGCAGGTCCATGAGCAGGTTCAGGATCTGGGCCTGAATGGAGACATCCAGCGCCGAGACCGGCTCATCCAGCACCAACATTTCCGGGTCGAGCACCAGGGCGCGGGCGATGCCAATGCGCTGGCGCTGGCCGCCGGAAAACTCGTGGGGAAAGCGGTTGACGTGGGATCGGTCGATGCCCACCGCGTTGAGCGCCTCCTCGATCAGGTTTGCCCGCTCTCCCCGTGTCCCGATGCCGTGGATCTGGAGCGGCCGGGCCAGGATCTGGCCCACCGTCTTGCGCCGGTTGAGGGAGCTGTAGGGATCCTGGAAGACCATCTGCAGCTGGCGCCGCACAGGCAGGAATTCGCTGGCCGAGAGATTGGTGACATCCTTGCCGTCGAAGTGGAGGACGCCTGCGGTGGGCTGGTAAAGGCGGACGATGGTCTTGCCCAGGGTCGTCTTGCCGCAGCCGCTCTCGCCGACCAATCCCAATGTGCGGCCACGACGCAACGAGAAGTCGACGCCATCGACCGCATGTACGACTCTCTTCTCGCCGCGCAGGCGAGACCAAAAGCCCTGGTCCACGGGAAAGTGAACCTTGATGCCCTGGGCGGAGAGCAACGGTGCGTCCTGCTTGTCCATTGGTTGCAATACCTTACCCTGGTTCATGCCGGCTCCGTCATCATCTTGGGCGCAACGGCCGGATCGTACAGATGGCAGGCGACCTTGCGGTCCGGCGCCGGTTCGAGCAATCTCGGAACCATTTCGCCACAGACAGCCTTGGCCTCCGGGCAGCGCGGGTGAAAGGGACAACCCGGCGGCAGATTGAGCAGATTGGGGACGCGGCCGGGAATGGTGGCAAGCCGCCGTCCCTCATCATCGAGGGCAGGCAGCGCGGCGGCCAGGCCCCGCGTGTAGGGATGCATGGGCGTTTCGTCCACCTGCCGCGTCGGGCCATATTCCATGGCGCGGCCGCCGTACATAACGAGGATCTTGTCGCAGAAGTCCGTGACCAGCCGCAGGTCGTGGCTGATCAGGATAATGGCCATGTTGGTCTCGGTGCGCAGCTGTTCCAACAGGTCCATGATCTGCGCCTGTACCGTTACATCCAGGGCCGTGGTGGGTTCGTCTGCGATCAGGAGCGTGGGCGAGCAGGCCAGGGCCATGGCGATGGCTACACGTTGGCACATGCCGCCTGAAAACTGGTAGGGATACTGGTCCAGGCGTTCTTCGGGCGAGGAGATGTTGACCTTGTGCAACATCTCAACAGCCAGCCGCCGCGCCTCCTCGGCCGGGAGTCCCTTGTGCAGGCGCACGACGCGTGAGATCTGGTCACCGATGGATTTGATGGGGTTGAGGGAGGCGGTTGGCTCCTGAAAGATCATGGAGATCTGCCCGCCACGGACATCGCGCATCTGCAGCTCGTCCAGGGCCAGCAGGTCCTGGCCGCGAAAGATGACCCGCCCGCCGATGATCTTGCCCGGCGGCTGGATCAGGCGCAGGAGGGCGCGGGCTGTCTGGCTCTTGCCCGCGCCCGACTCGCCCACAATGCCCAGCACTTCGCCTTCATTGAGCGTAAAGGAGACATGGTCCACGGCCGGCAAGGGGCCGTCTTCCGTATAGAACGTAATGCAGAGATCTTCTACCTGTAACAAAGGAGATGCCATTGGTTCGGATTCCAAAAGGTAAGCTCGCTTATTCGGCGACACGTGGGTCCAGCGCATCGCGCAACCCGTCGCCCAGCAGATTGAAGCCGATCATGGTGATAAAGATGCCCATCCCCGGAAAGACGGAGAACCACCATTGGCCGGAGATCAGGTATGACCGCGCCTCGGACAACATTTGCCCCCATGAAGGGGTTGGGGGTTGGATGCCAATCCCGAGGAAGCTCAGCGCACTCTCGGTCAAGATCGCTGTCGCCATGTAATAGGTCGCCTGCACGATGATGGGGGCAAGGGTATTGGGGAGGATCTCGCTAAAGAGCACCCCGGCGCTGCCCATGCCGATGGTGCGCGCCGCGTCCACATATTCCTCGGCCTTTTCCTTGAGCACCGCCGAGCGCATGACGCGGGCAAAGCGGGGCACCAATACCAGGCCGATGACGATCATCACCTTGCCCAGATTTGACAGCGTAAAGAACCCGAAATCCACCGGCCGCGGCCCCATGGCGCCCATGACGGCAATGGCCAGGATGAGGGGCGGGAAGGCGATGAGGATGTCGAGGGTGCGCATGATGGCTTCGTCCCATACGGTATGCGCGTTGTAGCCGGCCAGGGCCCCCAACGGCACACCCAAGGCGATGCCGACGGCAATGACGATCAGGCCGACCTGGACGGACACCTGCGCACCGTAAAGCACGCGGCTAAAGACATCGCGTCCCAGGCTGTCAGTACCCATGATATGAGTAGAGCTCGGCGGCAAGAACTTCTCGTAGGGCTTCGTCGCAGTGGGGTCGTAGGGCGCGAGGAAACTTGCCAGGATGGCAATCAAGACGACACCCACGGCGATCCCAGCTCCGGCCAGCGCCAGCCGGTTGCGGCGGAAGCGGCGCCACGCTTCATACCATGGTGAATGATGTCGCACCGCACGTTGGGCGACTGTGACTTCTTGTGCTGTAGTGGTCAAGACTTACTCTCTTCTTCGATCAAAATGGCCCGGATTGCTCTGGGATGGCCTGCGCTCCGCAGCGTCGCCGGTGTTAGTTCGAGGGGGAGAAACAGCGGCAACGGCAGTCGGACTCAGGGCAGGACATCAGTGCCTGATCCTTGGGTCAATAAACGTATAGAGCACATCGATAAAGATATTGACAAAGGTGTAGGCCGCACCGATAAGGAGCAGGGTGGCCTGGATCATCGGCAGGTCCCGGTTGAAGACCGATTCCGCCACCAGCCGGCCGATGCCGGGTAGGGAGAAGACCGTCTCCAACATGACGGCGCCGCCAAAGAGCCGCGCCAGGCTCAAGCCAATGATGGTGAGGGTCGGAATGAAGGCGTTGCGCAGCGCATCGTCCCACGTGAGCGTTCGTTCCGGCACGCCCATGGCTCTGCCCGCCAGAATGTAGTTCTGGGACAGAGTTTCGATCATGCCGGATCGCAACATGCGTGTGATCAGGGCCATATTGACGAAACCCAAGATCAGCGAGGGCAGCAACAGCGACTTCACGTTGGGCCACAGACCGGCCGAGAGGGGGATGTAGCCACCTGGCGGCAGGATCGGCCAGAAGACGCCGAAGGCCAGCATCAACACGATGCCCGTCCAAAAATCCGGGATGGAGATGCCGGTCAAGGCAATGATCCGCGAGGCGTGGTCCTGCCACCGGTTGCGCTTGACCGCGGACCAGACGCCCAGGGGGATGGCGCCTAGAAGCGCAATGACAAAGGCGAAGAATCCCAGCTGCACCGTGACCATCAGGCGCTGGCCGATGACCTCGGTGACAGGCTTGTGAGAGACAAAGGACTCACCCAAGTCGCCGCGCAGGACGCGCCCCAGCCAGATGGTAAACTGCTGCCAGACGGGCTTGTCCAGGTTGTACTGTTGTTGAATCTGTGCGATCGCTTCCGGCGTGGCATGATCCCCAAGCAGCGCCTGGGCTACGTCGCCAGGGGCCAGGTACATCAAGCCAAAGGAGACAACGGCGATGCCCAATAGCACCGGAATCGAAAGCAACAGGCGTTTTCCGACGTAGCGTAGTAGATTGGCATTCATTACTAGTCAGACCAATAGATAAGAGTCATTAGGAACTGCGCCGGGCGGCTGCGCGAGAAAGGAAATCAGGTACACACCTATGCCGCAGCGGTGCGTACCTGTTCATCTCTCGCGCAGCAGGTGTGCCGGGCAGCATTGGCGCCCGGCACCCGAGACCTGACAGTTTATGACCTATCAATCTTGACGTTGTCGTAGTAGTCGTAGTAGGTCGGCGCGGCGCAATATCCCGAGATCTCCTTGCGCCAGACCGGCGTCCATGCTTCCCAGACCATCCAGATGGCGGCGGTGTCATCGGCCATCTCCGTGGCGATCTCGCTGAAGAGGGCCACCTGTTCGGCCTCGTCACCCGAGCGCTGGGCGTCGGCGAGCAGCTGGTCTACCTTTGGATTCGAGTAGCCCGCGCGCTGGTAGCTGCCGTCGGTCGCGTAGACCAACTTGAGCATGTAGTCGGGCGAGTAGACAGACGATGACCAGTCGGTGACGACAACGGTCCAGTCGGTGCTGCCCAGGACGGCCTTGTCGAAGAGGGCTGTCTTTTCCAGGGGCACAACATTCACGTTGATGCCAACCTGCTTCCACATGTCCTGCAGCAGCTGTGACATGTCAATATGGCGCTGGTTGTTCTGGGTCAGCACGTCAAAGGTGACGCCATCGGGATAGCCAGCGGCCACCAGGTGTTCCCGGGCCTTCTCCAGGTTCAGGCTGGCGAGCTCTTCCACAGCCGGATCGTACCAGCGGGTGCCGGGCTTCATGGGGCCGGTCGCCACGATGCCATAGCCATCGAAGACATTCTGCAGGATCGCGTTGCGGTCGACGGCATAGGACATGGCCTTGCGCAGGTCCTTGTTCTGGAACATCTCGTTGGCGAAGTTGAACATCACGTAGCTGACCTTCTCGGAGACGCCCTGGACGCCTTCCAAATCGTCGCGCGCGATCAGGGTGGCGAAGTCCTTCTTGGGCACATCGTCGCTGAAGTCAACGGTGCCGGCCAGGAGTTGGGCGGTGCGCGCGGACTCGTCGACGAGGATGCGGTAGGTCAGCTGCTGGTAGGCTGGCACACCGGGAATATGGTAGTCCTCGAAGCGCTCGAAGGTCAGGTGCGAACCATCGACCCACTCAACGAATTTGAAGGGCCCGCTGCCGGCGCCCGAGGGATCCCGTTGCAGATCCTGGCTGTCGCGTGCGCCGCGGCGCACGATGCCACCCATCACGGAGGAGAGATAGGGGATGAAGAGGCCGTAGCCAAATTTCAGCTTGAACTCGATGGTGAGGGGATCGATGATGGTAATGGTGTCGATAGGCGAATAGAGGCCGTAGGCGGGCGAGGCTGGCCCCTGCTCCAGCACGAAGTCAAAGGTGGATTTGACATCTTCGGCTGTGAGCGGGTCGCCACTGTGGAACTTCAGGCCGTCGCGCAGCTTGAGGACATAGAGCGAGGTGTCCGACATATCGGGCATTTCGGCCAGCAGTTGGGGGAAGAATGAATCGGTGCAGGGATCGTAGTCCACGAGCTGTTCGAAGCAGGCCAACATCGCCTGGAACGATTCAGTGAGACTATTCACCTGCGGATCAAGCCCCTGTGGGTTCTGTGTCATTGTGGCCGTAAAGGCGCCGGTATAGATGCCTGATGCAGTTCCGGCAGCAGCTTCGGAGCCTGTGGCCCCCGTGCTGACGGACGCAGGCGCCGGCGCACACGAGACCAGCCCTGGAATCATTAAGGTGCCCACGCCTGCGCCAAAGTAGCGCAGCAGGTCACGCCGACTGATGCCATTACGCCAAACCATGAGTTACTCCTTTTTGTGGTGTATTGGATTACGCGACAATGCAGAGTACAAACTGCGCGGCCTCAAAATGGCCTGGTAAAAGTCGGGCAGCCTATGGTCGACCGAGGGTGGTCTAGCATGGGCGCCCGCAATCACACGGGACTTCCTCTCGCCTGTAATGCTTAAAGAATCTCCTGGCGTACGCTTCCTGCACTTCAGATCACGCCTTGCGTGTTGGCGCCCGACAACAAAGTGTCCAACTCACTGAGATCTAGGCGCGGTGCAGTAGATTTCAGGGACCAACCAGTATTGGGCCAGTGCAGTGCGTGCACCCGCCAGGATCACCCGTTGTATCTCCACGATGAGACTGCTGTTGGGGTGCCTGGTCGACAAATCCTCGCTTGCCAGCAGCATCTAGTAGGAGTTGCTGCCACCCTGCAGAACCGAAGAGGGCACTTGGCCCTGGATTTCAATCGTCTCTAGCACCTTTTCCGTGTTGCTGCCCTGCCATCGGGATAGTCGTCCAACACACGAAACGGTGGCAATCGAGACGTTGGCGTGACAAGCAATGTCACGCAAAGTTACGGCATGGCCGGCACCATCGAAAAGAGGTGGCTGAGCCAATGGCTCTCCACGTATAAAATTGGCAGATCAATCGTGGGGTAAATGATGTTCTGCATTGTAAAGAAGCAGTGCCCCAGTGTCAACGTATTTTCAGAATATTTTCAAGAACGGGCGCGGACGGGGTGCGGTTCTTCCGGCACCAGGTTGTCCGGCAGGAACTAGAGGACCGGCCTGTTCTCGCTTGGGGGGGAGGCCTGAAGGTACTTCCAGATAGACGTGGTCAGATAAACATGGTCCACGCTCTGCTCTGGAAGGTAGGCAACGAAGGCTCGGCTCGACTTAACGCACGTGATGGTTGATCAGGCGTTGTAGCGCTGTCTTGCTTTATGGCAAATGCTGACCGTCTCCACACTGAACAGGTCCAAATTTACAGGGCCCGTATCATACAACAGCGCGCGCTCGATTCATAACCGGGTTTGACCCTAACTTGTATTGGCGCTTACATTACCGGCCGATGTCTTGGGACCCCATCCGAAAAGGACAATCGCCGTGATTAGCGACGTAATCAAGCCTGTAACAAGTGGATCCAGGTGCGAGCCGAAATTTAGGAAGAAGGACTCAACGGGCGGGAAGGCGTGTTGCTGCCGTGGCAAATGCGCGCTGATGCACTGGTCTGTGCTAGAATCCAACAAGATCCAATCCGTAACCACAGCTCCCGGTCACTGCTTCCCGACCGGCGGGCAAGGGCAACCTTCGTACGCTCTTGCCCTAACGAGACGCAATTGCCACGAGAACCGTAGCAGTATGAGCTTACATCAGACTAAGATAGACGATATTGTTGCTCTGCTCCGTAAATGGTATCCCGACTGGAGCAGTGTCAAGGATGCGAAGTTTCAGGAAGAGGAAGTGCTTTACAAGCGTGAGGCGATTGCTAAAGCACAGCAACTCATCGCGCGCAACGAGCTAGACGCCCTTTTGCAGCGCGCTGAACACGACGAGTTCATCGCTCGATTGGACAAAGTCGCGCACCTGTCCAACCTTCTTTATCTGGCGATCCCCTCCAAGGGCGATCTACGGGTTCTCTACCAACAGGAACTGGACCGGGCCGGATTCTGCCGCTGCATGGTTGATCTACTGTACGGCGCTGGCCCAGGCGACCAGCGTCTGCAGCGCTATCTCGACTATGCCACGGCGCACGGCTTGCCAACATATTGGACCTTTCCAACCTATTTCCTCTACTTCTGCCAGCCGGACACGGAGATCTTTGTCAAGCCCACTGTGATGCAGCGCTTCCTCGATCTCGTTGGTGCGCAGGATGCCTGGAGTGCAGTGCCGTCCGGCGCTGCGTACGGGGCGATCAGGCAGGTTGCGCTGGACGTTCTCGAGGCATTTCGATCGTTTGGCGCCGGCGACATGGTCGACGTACAGAGTATCATGTGGACGGCAACACAGATCGCGCATGAACAGGCGCCGGCGGAGATTGACCAGGACACGTTCGATGCATTACCGGCAGCAGCACCGTTCGTCCCTGAGCCGGTGCCGGACTGTCCATTCTCGAAACGCACCATTGAGCTGCTTGCTGGCCTTGACCAGACGCCGACCAAACAGTTTTACGATACCCATCATGACGAGCTCGAGGCCACAGTCAAAATCCCCTTTGAGCGCGTCATGCGGCAGGTGGCCGAACGGCTGCCCTCTCCTATTCGCGATTATATGGAAACGGAGGCGCGTCTCTTCAGCCGCTTTCTGAAGAATGACTTTGGCCAAGGCGGCGCTTGGCCCCATTATTGGGGGGCTTTTTATCCCAAGGGAAGCAGCCGCTCGCGTGCCGCGCAGCTCATCATGTCGATTAACTATAGATATCTCGAATGTGGCTTCTATATTGGTAACTATGGCACTGACTACGCCAAGCGCTTCGAGCGGAACTGCGCAGCGCATGCCAGTATCTTGAGCGAGACGTTGGCAGAGTCGATCGGTGAAACCGGGCTACTGTTTGGCAGCCGCGGGACGTTCAAGATTCAAGCTGACGGGACCGTTACCCAGGAGCGTCCAGGCACGCTGGACGCGTTCCTGCGTGCTCCGAGCGATTTTCACTTTGACGTCTCGCATGTCATTCCTGCTCGGGAGCTTTTACAGCTGACCGAAGAGGAGCTCGTTGCACGCGTTGCCCAAGTGCATGCACGGCTCTTCCCGCTCGTACTCCTGGCCATCCACGACGATCCGCTGCCGGCCATTGCCGAATACTTGGGGATCGATCAAGAAGATGAAGAGCAGGCGCCGCAGGCCAATGAAGCGTATTCCCTCGATCGCTGGGCCGCCGAGACAGGATTTGCAGCCGCTGACTTAGCGCGCTGGGTACGCGCCCTCAGACGAAAACGGCAGGTGATCTTTTATGGTCCGCCCGGCACCGGCAAGACCTTTGTCGCCCAGAAACTTGCCCAGCACCTGATCGGTGGGGGCAGGGGCTTCATGGAAATCGTCCAGTTTCATCCTGCCTATGCGTACGAAGACTTCGTGCAGGGAATTCGTCCGCGCGCGCGGGCAGATGGCGGCCTGGACTATCCGGTTAAGGCGGGACGTTTTCTCGAGTTCTGTCGCAAAGCAGAACAGAGCGAGGATCCTTGCGTGCTCATCATCGATGAGATCAACCGGGCCAATCTGGCGCGCGTTTTCGGCGAGCTGATGTATCTGCTGGAGTACCGTGACCGCGAAATTCCGCTCGCGGCTGGTGATCGCCCGTTTCGTATTCCGGACAATGTCTACATCGTCGGCACGATGAACACCGCGGACCGGTCCATCGCGCTCGTCGACCATGCGCTGCGCCGCCGCTTTGCATTTCTGGCGCTCCGTCCGAATTACGATGTGTTGAAGCATTACCACGTAAACCGGCGGACTGGCTTCCCGGTGGAACGGCTGACCAGCGTCCTCAAGGATCTGAACCAACAGATCGCCGACCACCACTACGAAGTGGGTATTTCCTATTTCCTGCACGAGAACGCCGCCGCTGATCTGGCTGACATTTGGCAGATGGAAATCGAGCCCTATCTGGAGGAGCTATTCTTTGACAATCCAGAGCGCGCAAAGCCGTTCCAGTGGAGTGTCATTGAGAGCCGGATTTTCAGCGCGGAAGAGTAGGGATTGGCCACCGTGAGCCGCCGGATCATCGAGCTTCAGGAATATGGGTCGGTACAGCTGCCTGACGGTGCGCTGAGCGATGAGGCGGCGGTCATGCTCCATCGCCATTATGCCGCGCAGATTTCCCTGGCGCCCCCTTCCTTTCTCACCAACAGATGCTGGCAACTGACGGCACAGGGATATGTGGGCTTCATACCTGTCACACCGGATCTGGGCATCTCGCTCAAACCCAAGGTACCCATCGCAAATCTCTTCCGCATGCTCGAGGTGGCCTACTCGTTGCGAGAATTCAGGGTCTTCGAAGGGCTGGTCGGCGTGGCATCGTTAACCGATTTTTACGAACACCTGGCCATCATTCTGTCCAGGCGCGTCCTGGATCGCTGTCGCAGGGGCATCTATCGCGAGTATGTACCATATGCTGAAACGCTGCCCTACATGCGCGGCCAGCTGAATCTGCAGCCGATGCTGCGGGCGCCCTGGCGCGTGGAGATACCGTGCCGCTACGAAGAGCACACCGCGGACATCGAGGAGAACAGGATCCTGGCCTGGACGTTACATCGCATCTTGCGCAGCGGGCTGTGTCAAGAGACGCGTGCGCTGCCAAGCGTACGCCGCGCCTACCGCGCCATGCAGCAGACCGTCAAACTTGAACCATACGGCGCGCGATCGTGCGTCAACCGGCTGTACAACCGGCTCAACTCAGACTATCACCCCATGCACGCGCTCTGTTACTTCTTTCTGGATCAGAGCGGGCCGAGCCACGAGCTTGGACAGGACAACATGCTGCCTTTCCTCGTGGACATGCCCCGGCTGTATGAACGCTATGTGGCGGAATGGTTGAAGCGAAAGCTTGGGGATCAATTCGCGGTCAAGGCTCAGGAGCGCTATGCCATCGATCCAGGCGCCAATTTACACTTTGACATTGACCTGGTTGTAGAAGAGCGGGCGTCGGGTCAGGTACGGTGGGTGATGGATACGAAGTACAAGGCGCCCAGTGGTGGGCCGGCATCTGACGATGTACAGCAGGTCGTGGCCTATGCCGAGGCAAAAGGTGCGCGTGAGGCGATCTTGATCTATCCCAAGCCACTGGCCAACCCACTGAATCAAAGGATCGGTGACGTGCGGGTACGAACGTTGACCTTCTCTGTTGAAGACGAACTGCATGAAGCGAGTCAGCGATTCATCCAGGGACTAGTGCAAGCGAAGGCGGCAGTTAGCGGAGAGGTGTAGCAAGCAGACTTGAGTCACTGAGCTTTCCAAGGCAACTATAGACGTAGGCAATTCCTACTTCAGAGAAAGTGCGCAAGTTGCAGATGGTCGTGTAGCGCATTAGTGGTGCTTACAGATCAATACGAGTTTGGTTACCTGAATCCGACCAGGGCCCTACTGTATTGCAAAAAGCCGCACGCCACCTAGCTTTATACGAAGCTTCCATAGTCCAGGATCGATCACAATACGTTGAAATCAGTCGGCAACGCCAGACTTCCACTCCTATACTGGACAAGGCTTACGCAAGGATTCGATACCGTGAATCGTTAAAAACTCGGAATTTTCGGCACACTGCGTGCCGTACTTGCTGCTGGTGCGATGGCTACTGGTGCAGAGCACCAGGATCTTCTTTGCCCGCGTTACCCCCACGTAGTGTAGATTCAGGCCTTGGATGCGTTCTTGACCTGTTGCCTTATACTTCGGGAGGATGAATTTGTACAAATCCAGGTGAAAAACCGCATCAAACTCTAATCCTTTCGATTTGTGTAAAGTCATGAGTTGGATTTCTCCAGGTACGGAGGGCATAAACGACTCAAGATACTCTTGACACGAAAGAACGTTGCGCAAACAGGTGATTGCATGCTGGCTTTGACTGTTAGGTAACACAGCATTTGCGATCGCCACAAAGTCGTCAACGCCATCAATGAGACAGCCTATATCTTTGCTGACCAGTTCCGATATATTCCTAAGCCTAGCCATTACGCGTTTGACCTGTGACCTCTGACTGTCCAAGCTCAAATACTGTTCAACAAGTGCATACCTTGTCGACTCTTTGCTAAGTACCACCATCAGGATTTTTCTAAATAACGCTCCCCACAAGCTGTGATCTTGATCAAGTGGTGATGTCTTGACTACTCTGTGAGGAACGCAAAGATTCTCATGGACAATATTCTCTGTGCGCCGTATGCTCACCAGAATCGCGATCCTATTCATGTATTGGATTTGATGCTGCTTCGCCAATTCTTCGGCTGCGGATGAGATCCACCTTGCTACGGCGTCCTCGCTCCCTTCCACGTGCTTGTGGAAGACGCGTAT
>JACFMY010000082.1:0-6746 GCA_019455155.1 Caldilineaceae bacterium | reverse complement strand
ATTACTTGACAGAAGCCTGGCAGAGTAGTTTATTACGGAGGGATGACATCTATGATTTCTTGAGAGGGAGTACAATTTGAAACTCTTGTCGTTTGTGGCAAGTGCCATCAGATACCTAGCGCTCTTATGGGCAAATGCATAAATCGATTGATCTGCATCTCCCACTGCGATAGCGCAAAGTCCCAAACCTTTCATACGAAGGAACAATTCGTGTTGCCAATACCCACAATCTTGATATTCGTCGATGATTATGTGGGAATATCTTGCTTTGAGGTATCGCCGACATGCGATCGAGTGATCGAAGATATGTAGTGCCAGAAAGCCAAATGCTTCTATTATCACCTTTCCTTGTAGAAAAAGATTGGCGAACATGGGAAGGTGAGATGCGCTCAAGGCTTCATACTGACCTGTATTGAGCAACTCTGAGAGAGTATCGAATCCATCTACGGAAGTTGCATCTATCACTTCAACTTCGGCTTTCGGTTTTCCGAATACATGGGTTCCGAAAGGTATTATGATCTCAGTCAAAAAGAACTTGTCGATCGTTCCAAAATACGATCCTTTTCTGTTCTGTCCTCCGAACAAACTCCTTTGTTCCAACTCTTCGCTAGCCTTGTTTGTGTATGAAATCGCGATGACGCCTTTGTATTCAGGTAGGAATGCTAGGATTCGTCGGATCTTTACAGAGAGTGTATATGTCTTTCCACTTCCCGGCTTGGCAATCACCACACAACTAAAAGGCTCTTCGATGATCTGAATCTGCTCAGCACTCGGCTGGATTGTCATGGTTGTTCTTTTACTATTTGAACACAACGCAACAAAGGCTTGGTCAACGAATGCTCTACAAGTTGCTTTAGTAACGTTCCACGGTCTTTCAGAAACTCAAACATGAACGTTGCTTTCCGCTTCTTCATAAGTTGGATAGTCTCGTCCGGCTCGGTAGTACCCAAATAATCTGAAATGGCACTATTCAGTGCATCGTATAAGTCGTGCTCAAGATCCCGTTTGGCTACAAAAATGTCGTGTTTTTCGACCGCAGCAATGAATTCTTCGGCGATTTGTGTTACCTCAATTGGCGGTGGATCATGGTCAAAGCGGTGAAGCTTGACCTCAAAGCCGAGTAGTCTAGTGAAATCAGGGCTTTCGATCTGAATGTATTTGCAGATATCAATCGCTCGCTGTACACCTGCAAGCCGATACTGATCTGACCTGGGTACTTTAAATATGTCGTTGTCTGTGCGAACAACAAATCGAATCTCAAGCGCCTTGAGCAAATTTACATAAGGCAAAAACCCGACCCCGTCAACTATCAATATACTGATATTCAACTTGTCCAAATCGACACCGATTTGTTGTGCCAGAGCCTTATAGAACAATTCTTCTGACTTTCCTTCGACCAAGAAGACTACGCTGGCGAAGAACGCTTCGGCTGGGATTATGTTTAAACGATGACCAAATTCGATGAAGGCATCCATAATATGAAGGCTGCTTCCACTACTTGCCGCTCTTGTGTCCGGCCCATTGTTGAATAAACGCACTATTGAGTTAGGAGGAAATTCGCAGGCAATTTGAGGCGAGTGCGTCGTGAGCAGTACTTGTGCCTGTAGAGTCTCTGCTAAGTATGTAGCGAGCCTTCGTTGCTGATGTGGATGTAGGTGTGCTTCAGGTTCTTCTATACAGAATATATTTATCTCTAAGGGCTCTTCACCTGTCACGAGATGTGCTGTATTCCTTGCAGCCCAGAGCGCAAGTTGAATTTGATTGTTTTTTCCATCACCTCCTATTGTGAGTGTTTTGCCTTGTACTCGTGACGCAAGCTTTAGATTGTCGATGAACTGTTCCGTATCTGTTGTACCAGTGTCAAAGACGACCTCAGCTTTGTCACTTTGCACTGAAAGTCTACTCAGTTCCGAGTTAAGCCCTTCTGTGGCTTTGCTGATATACGAAACTTCTGAGATCCTTGCTCTTGTATTGGTCAATTCTTGTTCAATTGTCCGAATCCTCTCGTTATCCGCACTTATTTCGGATTCAGTTCTCTCATTCTTCGCGTCCTGTAATAGCCCTCTCTTTTCGCGTCTCATGAAACTAGACAGGTCCCGTTTACTGTCCATGAATTTGAGGTTGAGGACTCGAAGATAGAATCTATGCTCTTCTTCGTTAAGGCTCTCAAGGCTTCTGCCAACTAGGATCTTGTAGGATTTCCTCCCTGAGACAGAATGACGCTCAGCCTTGTATCCAAGGTACAACTCGCTGTTGTCTGAAACGTGCTGTTTGAACTTCGCGAGCACGCAATCCTCTACTACGTTTTCGAACTTTATGATTATCAATATTTGATTCGTGTCCTCAAACGCGTAGAAGTCTGAATCTTGCGGTACGAGATCCGCCTCTGGAATATGCGGATCAAGAATCAACCTTAGTGCATACAACAAGTTGGATTTTCCGATTTCGTTGGGACCGATAATTAGGGACTTATTTGCGAAGTGTATCGTTGCATCCCTAAAGTTACGAAAACCGCTGAGTTGTACCCGAGTAATTTCCATGTTTGATTCGGAGGATTGTCACTGATTTGTATCTAAACTCGTGATCGACAGTGTATGCGCTTGCCGCATTCCCTAGGGTCCCAGAACGATAACGATAATCGGTTCGAGCCGATTACATCTTCGTACAGGTCGTGTGGTATGTATGCCGCTAACTGGAGATCAATTACGGGATAGCGGTAATAAGTGTTACTTCGGCAAAGTGTGCACACCTCCCGCGAAAATGGTGCTCCCTGAAGCGCTTGGGATATTGACGATTGATATGCGGATTTGCTGACTGATCACTAGTGAAATCACGGACGTACGCGTTTACCGTGCGTGTCACCTGTACACGCGATTGCCAAACCGCGTATCAAATTTATGCCACACGATATTTTAGGAGATTCACGTAGCTTGGGCAAGGGCTTGAGGTGCATTGCAAGGAAACTGTAAGGGAGAGGGGCCAGTCTCTGCCCTTCATAATTCGCATACAATTATCCGCTATCCTAATAGATGTATAACAAAATGCAAGCGGCGACCAGGGGATATACGGTTGGCAGCGACGCCACAAACGCCCTGGTCAAGAAAGGAGTATCACTATGATGATGGGTACAGATTGGGGTTTCGGTTGGGGCGGTATGTTCTTTGGCTGGTTTATCATGGCTGGCCTCACCGTCGCCTTTGTTCTCTTTGTCGTCTGGCTGGTCCGGCTTTCGACGGCGAGCACGTCGCCTGGCCCCAGCACGACGGGCCCGCAGGCAAAGGCGCCATCGGCGCTGGAAATCCTGGACGCGCGCTATGCCCGCGGGGAGATTACGAAAGAGGAATACCTGGACACGCAGGCCACGTTGCGTACGTGAGCGCCCCCGCCTGACGACGACCGAGCTGTTGGAACGCCTGCAGGGCATCCAAACCCTGCAGGCGTGGTTGTTTACCTGAACCCATCGCGCGCACCCTCGCGCACCCCAGTAGCCCCTGCGGATTCGCCCCACCTGACCGCGCCAAACGGCGCGTGTGATCCCGCCAGATATCCACTACAATCGTGTAACGGGAAAGGAGGCCCACCCAATCGCCATGTACCGTTTCTCTCTGCTGTTTCGCATAGTGAAAGTAAGCGCCTGGATTGCACTGGGCCTGGCGGCGCTGGCGGCCTGCGGCGCGCCGCAAGCCGCGCTGCCGGCACCAGCCGGCGCCGCGAGCGGACAGCACACCTTTATCTATTACTACACCGACAACTGACCGTCTTGAGCTGTTATGCAGCCCATCGTGAATGGGCTCGAACGTACATATGAGGACAGGGTAGCCTTTGAGCGGCGCAATGCAGCCGAGCCCGCCCACCAGGCTTCCCTGCGCGCGTACGGGCTGCGCGGCCATCCAAGCTATGTGATCGTGGACCCTGAGGGGCAGGTGCTCTGGAGCACAAGCGGACCCTTGCCGGCCGCCGCGCTGCAGCAGCAGATTGAGCGGGTTACCACGCCATAACGGTTTCCATGCACCCTCTTGCCTGGTGCGCCGGCAGGCAGGTCGTCCAACTATGATTTCGACGGGCCACGCTGGCAGAAACCCACAGAGGATGAGCCAGGTACACTGGTGGTCGTGCATGAATGAGGTGGGTCAAGAGGAGAATCTGTGATCTATCGAGCAACGGTTGGTTTCATCAGTATTGTCCTGAGTGTTGTCCTGCTGGCAGCTTGCGGCGATAGTCCGGCGTCTACCACGGTGTCGATTGCCATTGCCGAAGGCGGTTTCGAACCGGCCCGGGTGGAGGTAGCACGCGGGAAATCCATCACTGTGCGTCTGCAGAATACAGCTGCCCAGGAACATCAATGGGCGATTCAGGAATTGCCCATGGTGGTACAGGGCAAGGCTGACCCGATGGCGGCACACAACATGGCTGGCATGGATGGCAGCCAAATGGGAGAGAACCCGCCCCAGCTTCACCTGGTGGCGCCGCCCGGCCAGTCGACAGAGCTCACCTTTACGCCGTCCAAGGCCGGTGAATATGAGTTTCGCTGCATTTTGCCTGGCCACTCTGAGAAGGGGGTGCTGGTCGTCCGGTAGTCGCGTTGACGTCGCGTACAGAGGCGGGCGCAGGAGGTGCCTCGATGTCTACTATTTCATACCCCGTCCAACGTACAAACCAGGTGGATCCCATCTGCGGGATGGCAGTTAGCGCCAGCACCGCGGCAGCTGAAGCCGAGTTTATTGGCGTACGTTATCTTTTCTGCTCCGAAGAGTGCTATCTGCTGTTTATGCAAGGCGCCACGCGCTACATCACGGAGCTGGCTCACGGCGGCACGTGCGTTGGGCACCGGTGCCCGTTCCAGCGCAGCGGTATGCACGACGGTCCTGACGCCTAAGCTCCACCAAGATTTCATAGGGCGTAATTCGTTATTCTATGCGTGTTCGATCGCTTCTGCTTCCGGCTCTGGCCCTTTTCCTGCTTTTGTTCTTGTTGGTGAGCGTGATGGCGACGACTGGCCAGCCGCAACCTGTCGTGATCAACGGCACCGCGGTGCCACCCCTGCCAACCCTGGACGCGTCCGCGGTGGCAGCCGGCGAGCGCCTCTATGGCCAATATTGCGCAGCCTGCCACGGCGCCAACTTAGCAGGGGCGGCAGATTGGAAAACACAGCTAGCCGACGGCTCCCTGCCGCCGCCGCCCCACGACAGCAGCGGCCATACGTGGCACCATGCCGACTCCCTGTTGTTGTCGATCACCCGCGACGGCGGTGACGTGGCGGCCAACTCGCGGATGCCGGCTTTTGATGGCCAGCTGAGCGACGACGAAATCTGGGCAATCCTCACCTTTCTCAAAAGCCGTTGGGGAGAGGAGGAGCGTAAGTTTCAGTGGTGGGTGACGGTCACCGCCGGCGGCTAGGGCGTGAGGCGCTTCGTCCTACCCGAGGTGCCGGAGCGACTGCCTCTTCGCTGGCTAAAGTGGCTCGGGCTGCGCTCCTTACCCATCTACCTGCTGCACCAAGCTGCTCTCTTCGCCCTCTTTATCTTAATCTTGTGGCTGTTGAGCATGGGCTCCGACGGCATGTGAGCTGCCGGCTGAACCAACACGTTGCCTGCCTGCTTGCCGGTGCTGCGGCGGCGCAGCGCGTGACACTGGTTGACATTTGCCCGCGCTGAAACGAGAATCAAAGATGACAGGAGAGACAAAAGGAGTTTGTTCCAATGATGGGCGGATGGATGGACGGCATGGGCTGGGGGTGGCTCCTCATTTTCCTTGCGCTGTTGGCGGTCGTGATCGGCGTAACGCTGGTCGTCCGTAGCGGCTGGCTTTATGGCTCGCGTGCACGCCAGAACATGGAGCAGCCACCCAGAACTCCCAACCGGGCAATGGAGAATCTCAAGGAGCGCTACGCCCGGGGTGAGATTACACGAGTCGAATACGAAGAGATGCGCCGCGAGCTGGAGGAGTGAGGCCCCGGGAACCGAAAAGAAGGAGCGGAACTGCCATGCACGGAGAACGAAGAGTATGGATGGGCCTGCTGGTGTCGTGCGCAAGCTTGCTGCTCACCGCGTGTATGCCGGCGGGGTGAGCCGGCATGATGTGCGGGTTCCGGCGCGACGGTGTGCGTGAATTTGCCTCCAATGGCGAGCGCATCTACTTCACGGCCACCAGCCAAAGAGGGACGTCCATTCGCTATGACATGGGCGGCAGCCAGATGATGATGATGGGCGGGATGATGGCGTGCGCTAGTTGCCACGGCCCCAATGGACGCGGCGGCCGCGTACAGATGATGATGACCGCCTTCACTGCCCCTGACATCCGTTGGGAAACCCTGACCGCCACGGGTCACGGCCACGACCAAGCGGAGGCTCCTCACGGTGATGAGGAGACGGAACATCCGCCCTACACGGAAGAGACGCTCAAGCGCGCGATCACCCAGGGCGTGAACCCGGCAGACGAGCCGTTGGCGTGGCCCATGCCCCGCTGGCAGATGAGCGACGCAGATCTGAACGACTTGGTCGACTTTCTAAGGTCGTTGGACGGGTAAACCAGACTTCCAGGTGGAACGCCGGTCAATCACCGGACCAGCGCGCGGTCTTGACCACTTCGTCGCAGCACGTAGACCAGCAGCGGCAACGCTACTACAACGGCGGCCAGACTGATAAGCTGCGCCTGGTTCAGACCAAAGGCAATCTCACGATAGGCGCTCCAGAAGGTGATCAGGAAGCGTCCGCTGCCATAGAGCAGCAGGTAGGTAAAGAATAGCG
>JACFMY010000729.1 GCA_019455155.1 Caldilineaceae bacterium | reverse complement strand
GGATGGAAGAACCATCCCCAGTCCCCGATCCCCAATCCCCAGTCCCCAGTCACATGATCACAGGCCACATCCCCAAGGAGATTGTGATCGACTCGCTGATCCCGGCGGAGATGGAGCGCTTTCCGTGGGCGGGCCATTTAGGGCTGAAGATGCTGCCGCAGGTAGTGGAGGCCATCCAAGAAGGGGAAAGCTGTCTCGTCTTCACCAACACGCGCAACCAGGCCGAAACCTGGTATCAAGCCCTGCTCGAGGCGCAGCCGGAATGGGCCGGGCAGATCGCCCTCCATCACGGATCGCTCGATCCCAGCGTGCGCGCATGGGTTGAGGATGGACTGCGCACAGGCATTTTGCGCTGCGTCGTCGCCACCTCCAGCCTCGATCTCGGCGTCGACTTCAGCCCCGTGGATCGGGTCTTGCAGATCGGCAGCCCCAAGGGGGTGGCGCGTCTGCTCCAGCGCGCCGGGCGCAGTGGACATCGCCCCGGCGCAGTCAGCCGTGTGACCTGTGTGCCCACCCATGCCTTTGAACTGGTGGAGGTCGCTGCCGCACGCACCGCCGCCCGCAGTGGACAAATCGAAGGACGTACACCCCCCACCCGTCCGCTGGATCTACTCGTGCAGCATCTGGTGACCATGGCGATGGGCGCGGGCTTCCGCTACGATGAGATGCTGGCCGAAGTGCGCTCGACCTACGCTTTCCGCGACCTCACCGACGCCGAATGGGATTGGGCGCTGGGCTTCGTCGTCACCGGCGGCAGCGCGCTCACCAGCTACCCGGAATACCAGCGCGTCGTCCCTGTGGTGGATGACGACGCCCATGCCGTCGATCACCCTGGCTATGCGAATAACTGGGCAGGCCCCCGCTACACGGTACAGGATCGCGCCGTGGCGCAGCGACACCGGCTCAACATCGGCACCATCGTGAGCGAGGTGAGCATTGTGGTGCAGTTTGTCAGCGGGCAGAAACTTGGTACGGTGGACGAATCGTTCATCAGTCGCCTTCAGCCTGGGGATCGCTTTATCTTCGCCGGGCGCACGCTGGAATTCGTGAGGCTACGCGAAACTACGGCCTATGTGCGCAAGGCCAAGAGCCACAAGGGCGCCATCCCCCGCTGGCTTGGCAGCAAGATGCCGCTTTCCACCGAGTTGGCGGCGGCCGTGCGCGCCAAGTTAGAGGCAGCGCGCAACGGCTATTTCGACGATCCTGAGATGCTGGCGGTGGGGCCGATCCTGGCGTTGCAGGCCAAGTGGTCGTGCATCCCTGCCGCCGATGAACTGCTCATCGAGCGCGTGGAGACCGACGATGGCCATCATCTCTTTTTCTACCCGTTCGAGGGACGGCTTGTCCACGAGGGGATGGCGGCGCTGCTGGCTTACCGGCTTTCGCGGCTGCAACCCTTGACCTTCTCCCTGGCCGCCAACGACTATGGATTCAACCTGCTCTCGCCCGATCCCATTCCGCTGGGCGATGCGGGTTATCCCGCGCTGCTGTCGGCGGAGAATCTCTATGAGGAGATCCCGGCCAGTCTCAACGCTGCCGAGATGGCGCGCCGTCAATTCCGCGAGATCGCGCAGATCTCCGGGCTGGTGAGCAGCGGTCTGCCGGGGCGGAGGGTGAAGAGCAAACATCTTCAGGCGTCGAGCAATCTCTTTTTCGATGTTTTCAGCCGCTACGACGAGGGGAATTTGCTGCTTTCGCAGGCGCACCGGCAGGTGTTGGAGCAGCAATTGGAGCAGAGCCGCATGGCGCAGGCGCTGCGGCGGATCAGCGAGTCGCGGCTGGTGATTGTCGATCCGCCGCGCCCGACGCCGCTGGCCTTCCCGTTGCTGGTGGATCGGATGCGCGAGGAGGTCTCGTCGGAATCCCTGGCCGACCGTGTGCGTAAGATGCAGTTGCAGATGGGAATTGGTGACTGGTGACTGAGGATTGGGCAGAGATGATGCGTGATGAGTGAGCCGTGAGACGTGATGCGTAGCGCGTCGTGTGTGGATTCGTTGG
>JACFMY010000728.1 GCA_019455155.1 Caldilineaceae bacterium | reverse complement strand
ACGCGCGACCGAGGTGGGCGGCGTCTGCACGATTGAAAACGGAAAGGAAAGAGGCGTGGCTGTTCGGCTTTCTTTGCCGATTCAAGCCACTTGAAGAGCGTACTGGTTACGCCCGTTCAATCGACACGAGCAGCAAAACTCGTTCTTTTGTCATGCGTTCGTAAATCATGCGGTGACCGTAATTCCGCCACAGAAACACATCCGGGTAGATTTCAAATGCCTGGGGGAGCGCGCCTTTTTCAATGTACTGGGTTTTGCGGAAATCATCGAACAAAGGATGCTCCTCCATACCCAGTTCAGTCAGGTAGTCGCGGTATACTGCGGGGATCTGCCATGTCCAGTACTTCATTGACGTGCCTTGATCTCCTCTTCAATCTCATCAAAAGAGACCAGTTTGGGCGGGTTTTCTTCGTATTGACGCTTCATTTCCAGGTATTTGAGACGCGCTTCAAGAAGTTCGAGATGCTTTTCGCGAGCGTTCCAGTCGGCAACAGAGACCAACACCGCCGCAGGTCGGCTGTGTTGCGCCAGCAGGATTGGGCCATCTTCAATTTTCTGAAAGATCTCTTTATGTCTGCCCCGTAGATCGGAGACAGGCACCACATCAGGCATGACTGGCATAAAATGCACGCTCCTATATCAATCAATGTATACTCACTTGCCATACTATACCCGGATTTGTCCCCAAATTCAAGGCCACTGGGAGCACACCCGCTGATGACAACTCAACCGATCCGCCTCTTTATCGCCGACGACCACGCCCTTTTTCGGGAGGGCATGCGCGCCCTGCTCTCCGCCACCGCCGACATCGTCTGTGTGGGCGAGGCGGCGAACGGCGAAGACGCCCTGCGCCAGATCGAAGAGAGCCGCCCCAGCGTCGTCCTCATGGACATCAACATGCCCGGCATCAACGGCATCGAAGCGACGCGGCGCATTCTGCGCACACATCCCGCCGCCGGCATCATCATGGTGACTATGCTGGAGGAAGACGCCTCGATCTTTGCCGCCATGCGCGCCGGGGCCAGGGGGTATGTCCTCAAAGGGGCCAACCATCAGGAACTCTTGGCCGCGATCCGCGCCGTGGCCGAAGGGCAGGTACTCTTCGGCCCGACCATTGCCGCTCGCGTCACCCAATTTTTCACCCACGTAGCCGCCGGTCAGGGTGAAGAATCCCTTGCCGAACTCACCCAGCGCGAACGCGAGATCCTTGATCTCATCGCCCGCCACTACACCAACCCGGAGATCGCCCAGCAACTCGGTATCGGCGACAAGACCATCCGCAATCACGTGTCGAACATTTTCAGCAAGCTGCAAGTCGCCACCCGCGCCCAGGCCATTGAGAAGGCCAGGCAGGCGGGTTTGGGAAATGGAGGAATCTGATGTCCCTGTCCACACGAGCCGCCCGACTGTCCCATCTGCTGATCATGGCCGCCATTGGCCTGTTGATCGCTGTCGCTGTCCTGCACATCTGGCAGCCCCTCGCCGCGCAGGACGCCAACGCCCTGCTGCAACGGGCATTGGCAACGGTGCGCAATGCCGATGCCTTCACCGTGGAGATGGACTACGCCCAGCGCCAAACCGGCCTCGTCGCCGGGCGGGACCATGTACTGGAATTGACGATCCAGGGGCAGGTGCAAGGGACGGACAAGGCCCGTTTCATCTTCAGCGCCCCCTTTGCCCAGGGCGGGCGCGGCGACGCCGCGCACGAGTATCTGCTGGCCGACGGTCTTGTCTACCAGCGCGTGGATGAACATTGGCAGCGGGTGGACGAACTGCCCGCATCGCCGCAAATGGCGGAGGGCGGCCTCTCCCTGGCCGCGGCGGCCAGCAACGTCACCGCGCTGCCCGCCCGGGAGACGGAACTGGGGCGCTACCAACGCATCGCCTTTGACCTGACCGCCGAGGATGTGCTGCGCTTTCTGTTGGCCCAGAGCGGCAGCTTCACGCCGGAAACCCTGCCTCTGGCCCGGATCGGTGAGCCGCGCAAGGAGGGAACAGGCGAC
>JACFMY010000727.1 GCA_019455155.1 Caldilineaceae bacterium | reverse complement strand
AGACCTCGGCGACCTGCGCGGCAATGGCCGCCGCGCCCAAGGCCTGGCCGCCTACGTTGTTGGCGGCCCGCACCTCTGGCGGCTGCAACACGACGATATACTGGCCAGGGATCACGTCGCCAGCCACAGGCTCGGGCGCTGGTCCTGACTGGACAAAGGGCAAGAAAACGAACTGGTCGGGGGCATCTGGGTCAGGTCTGATATCGTCCTGGGCCGCGGTCACGGCTGGCAGCAACAGAAGCGCCGCCAGCAGCAATACGGCAAGTCCAATCCACCATTTCCCTTGCCCTAGCCACGCGTGATGTTTCATGAGTTCCTCCTCAATGAAATGATCGACGCGATGATCAGGTAATGGGCCGCGGATGCGGCAGACTGCAGCGAACGATTCGTCTGGATTTGCCTGTAACCGCCCGCAACGAATGGCAACCCGTTCCGAAGTCCGCTGTGTCCGCCGCATCCGCGGCCCATCAGCTGTTCACTGCGCAATCCCTGTCAATAAACAGCCATATTTGTGTATTCGATTCTCGGCTGAGATATGGCTTGCGTCAACTGTCATTTGACTGCGATTTTTCTACCCCTTCCCCACACCTGCTATACTGGGGTCCATCATCCGCTTGGCAGCAGAAAAGAAAGGGACGCGCGCATGCAAGACATCAGGTTTGGCACAGACGGTTGGCGTGGCCGCATTGGCGACGACTATACGTACGCAAATGTGCGCCGGGCGGCGCAAGGCTTTGCCAGTTACCTCAAAGCTACAGGCAAACAGGGTCCGGTAGTGATTGGCCATGACCGCCGTTTTTCAGCCGAACATTTCGCAGCCGCGGCCGCCGAGGTCGTCGCTGCCAATGGTCTCCAGGTGTTGTTAACGCCTGGGCCAACGCCGACGCCCGTCATCAGTTACAGCGTGAAGGCTAACCAAGCCAGCGCAGCCATCAACATCACGGCTAGCCACAATCCACCAGAAGACTGTGGCTTCAAGGTACGTGACGAGAACGGTGGGGCCGTAGCCCCCGACGGGCTGAAACAGATCGAAGCCCTGATCCCGTCAGCGGACGCCACAAGCGCCGTGCAGCGCATGCCACTGAAGGCCGCGCTGGAAAGCGGCCAGGTGCGCTATTTTGACCCAAAACCGGCTTACCTGAAACACATACTAGAATTAATAGACGTCGAACCTATCAAAAACGCCGCGCTCAAGATCGTTGTTGACAACATGTGGGGCAACGGCGCCGGCTGGCTGTCGGAGATCCTGGGGGGCGGCAAGACGGAGATTATTGAAGTCCACGCGGAACGCAACCCCATCTTTCCGGAGATGTCGCGACCTGAGCCGATTCCGCCCAATGTGGATGCCGGGTTGGCCGCCGGGCGCAAGGCGGGCGCCGACTGTGTCTGTATCCTGGACGGCGACGCCGATCGCTGCGGCTTTGGCGATGAGCAGGGCCGCTTCATCGACCAGCTGCGCGTCTACGGCCTGCTGGCCTATTACTTCCTGGAAGTGCGCGGCGAGCGCGGCACGATCGTCAAAACGCTCAGCACCACGACAATGCTTGATAAGTTGGGCGCACAATATGGGGTCAAGGTGGTCAACACGGGCGTGGGCTTTAAATACGTGGCCCCGGCTATGATCGAGCACGACGCCATGATCGGCGGCGAAGAGAGTGGCGGCTACGCCTTCCGCCATCACGTGCCCGAACGCGACGGCATCCTGGCCAATCTGTACCTGCTGGACTTTATGGTACGCACCGGCTGCAAGCCGACCCAGCTGCTTGAGCTCTTGTTCGAGAAGGTCGGCGAGCATTTCTACGACCGCATCGACGTTCGCCTGACGGACATGGCGATGCGCGAGGAGGCGCGGCAGCGGCTCAATAGCGTGGACACGGCAGGCCTCAGCTTGGGCGGCCACAAGGTCGTGGAGCTGGTCACCACCGACGGCTACAAGTTCATTATGGACGACGGCGGCTGGCTGCTCATTCGCTTCTCCGGTACCGAGCCCTTGTTGCGCATCTATACCG
>JACFMY010000726.1 GCA_019455155.1 Caldilineaceae bacterium | reverse complement strand
AATCACCGCCGAGATGCCGATGCTGCTGCCGAGGTTGCGCATCAGGCTGAACAGCGCCGTGCCTTCGTTGCGGTAGCGCGGCGCCAGGGTGGCGAAAGTGATGGTGGAAAGCGGTACGAAGATAAACCCCAGCCCCAACCCCTGTGTAATGCCGGTGCGCACGATGTCCCATCCATTGATGTCCGTGTTGAAAAGAGTCATCTCCCACAGGGACAGGCTGGTCAGCATGAGGCCCAGCAAAATCATGTGGCGCACGTCCACCTTGCCGGACAGCTTGCCCACGGCCATCATGGCGATCATGGTGCCCACACCGCGCGGGGCCAGCAGATAACCGACATCGATCACCGGGTAGCCCATCAGGTTCTGCATGAATGGCGGCAGCAAGGCCATGGTGGCGAGCAGGATGACGCCGACGATGAAGATGAACAGCAGGCCTACGCTGAAGTTGCGATCTTTGAACAGACCGGGTTCGATGAACGGGTGCTCGTGGGTGAACATGTGCGCAATGAATAAATAGAGCGCCATGCCCGCAAGTATTGCCTCAGTAATCACTTCCGGGCTGGCGAACCAGTCGAGCGATTCGCCCCGATCGAGCATCATCTGGAGCGCACCGATGGAGAGACTGAGCAACCCGAAGCCGAGCAGGTCGAAGCGCCGTGAACGGTCGATCGGCGTTTCATGCACGAACGCCGCCAGGCCAAACCAGGCGAGCAAGCCGAACGGCAGGTTGATGTAGAACACCCAGCGCCAGTTGTAATACTCGGTCAGCCAGCCACCGAGCGACGGACCAAGGATAGGCCCCACCATCACGCCCACGCCCCACATCGCCATCGCCGACCCATGGCGCTCGCGCGGATAGGTGTCGAGCAGCACGGCTTGCGATAGCGGAACGAGACTCGCGCCGAACACTCCTTGCAGCAGACGAAACAACACGATCTGGTTCAGGCTTTGCGCTGCGCCGCACAGCATCGACGCCATCGTAAAGCCCACCACCGCCCACATGAAGATGCGCTTGCGTCCCCAACGCGCCGTGAGAAAGCCGGTCAGGGGCATGAAGATGGCGGCCGCCACGATGTAGGAGGTCAGCACCCAGGAAATCTGGTCCTGGGTTGCACCCATCGTCCCCTGCATGTGCGGCAACGCCACGTTGGCAATCGTAGTGTCCAATGCCTGCATGATGGTCGCCAGCATGACCGACGCGGTGATAAAGCCGCGATGCGCGCTTTCTGGGTTGGCGGCGGTCGTGGCAGCAGTCATTGATTTGGCTTCAAATCGAGAAGCCGAGCACGCGGCGGCGATGACCGGTGTCGATTTCCACGACGGTGCTCAGGCCCGCGCGCAGTTGCGGCATGCCCGGCGTCGCTTCGAGCTTGATCCGCACCGGCACCCGCTGGGCGATCTTGACCCAATTGCCGGTGGCGTTCTGGGCGGGGATCACCGAGAACTCAGAGCCGGTGGCGGGGCTGATGCTTTCCACCTCGCCTTTCCATGACGCATCGGGATATGTGTCGATATGGATCGTGACCGGTTGTCCGGGGTGAACATGGGTGAGATCGGTTTCGGTGAAATTGGCCTCGACCCACAGATTGCCGCTGACCACCAAGGCCATCGCCGTAAAACCCGTTGTTACGTACTGCCCCGGCTTGGGCGGTTTACTCACGGTACCAGGCAACGAGGCCCGCACCTCGACTCGCGCCAGATCGAGCTTGGCCTGTTCGAGCTCGGCCAGCGCGGCGCGGTAGCTTGGATGACGATCTGCCGGCGCATCGACACTTCCTCCCAGGGTTTCCGCGATGCGCTTCAAGTCTTGCTCTAAAGCGCCGATCTGGAGCTCGGCAAGGTCGGACCCCTGTTTGGCGTCGTCAAATCTGGACGCGGAGATAAAGTTCCTGGCCACCAGGTCGGACTGCCGTTGCTGATCCTTCAAGGCGAAGGCATATTTCGATCTTGCCAATGCAATCTCGGCCTGCTTCTCCCGGTAGCTTGCCCTCAGCGCAGAAAGATCCGTCTTC
>JACFMY010000081.1:14298-19225 GCA_019455155.1 Caldilineaceae bacterium | reverse complement strand
AATGGCGTGAACCACTTCGAGGGACGCGCCGTCGACGACCAGGGCTATGTCGCCTTGACCCCGGCCAGCGAGGACTGGACGATTGCGGTCACAACACTGCAGGTGACCATCACGGACATGCCCGGCAACCCGACCTTCAGCCGAGCTGCGGCCTTTGGCTTCACAGGAGCCAACAGCTATGAGTGTTCCTTGGACGGTGTTGCCTACGCCGCCTGTGGCAGTCCCCAGACCTATAGCGGCCTGAGCGACGGGTTACACACCTTCCTGGTGCGCGGTCTTGACGGCTCGGGCAACAAAGGGGCCGCGACCCGCTTCGTCTGGCAGGTCCAGAATCAACTCCCAGTGGCCAGCGATCAGCTCATTACGACCTTCCGCGATACGCCCGTCGCGATCACGCTGACCGCCGAAGATAGCGACGATCTTACCTATCGACTGGTGGACTTGCCTGTTAACGGCGTGGTAGGCTTCACAACGCCGCCCAACGGGGTCACGTATTCACCGGATTCCGGCTTTGCCGGTGTGGATAGCTTCACATTCGAGGCACTTGACGCCGTGGGCAAATCCAATCTCGCGACGGTGACGGTCGTGACCAACTTCGAACCGACCATCACGACAGGAGCCGCTGTGGCGACGGTGCAGTACAGCGACGGTATAACGCCGGTAACGATAACAATTGACGATCTGGACTCGCCCGGCAACACGCTGACTCTCGTCGCCAGCAATCTACCGGAGCCGCTAACGCTGACACGCGTGACGGACAACGGCGACGCGATCCCCGGCCAGTCCGTCTGGACTTTGGCCGGAACCGCGGACCTGGTCGTGGGCACCTATGTCGTCACGCTTGTAGCTGACGATGGTGTGGGCGGCGCGATTACGGGCGACCCCGTGGTGGTCGTCATCGACGTGGTACCCGAGGATGTGATGGTCCGCTTCCACGGCGGCAATCCAAGGGCGGTGCAGGTCCAGCAGGCTGGCGACGTGAATAGTGGTCCGTTCAATCTGCGGGTCGACGTCAAGGAACTCTACCCCGACAGCGGCACGTCGGTGCTAGCCGGTGACATCAGCCAGGCCAACGTGAGCATGCAGCTCGTGCCCATCGGCCCGGGCGGCTCGGTTGCGCCAACCGGCTGCACCACCGAGCTGCACGATGTGGACTACAATGCCCGGCTCACGCTCACCTGTGGCTTCGACGTCGTGGCTATCAACACCTATGCTGTAGAGGTCACCGTCGGCGGGATGAACTACGCCGGCTACGATGAGGACGTGGTCACGATTTACGACCCCGCCCGAGGCTTCACCACCGGCGGCAGCACATTAAACTGGCCTGGAGCCAGTGGTGGCGAGGTCAGCTTCGGCTTCGGCATGGAGTACAACAAAAAGGGCAAGAACCTCAGGGGCCAGTTGATGGTCAAGCGTCAACTTGATGACGGCTCGGTCTTCCGCTTGAAGAGCAACGCGCTCGACGCGCTCGCCCTGGGTACCGATCAGTCATCCGGCTTCAGTTGGGCCACCTTCAGCGGCAAGGCCAACGTCTACTCGTCGGCCACGGATAGTACGGAAGGCAACTACACCTTCATCGTCTACGTCGAGGACCACGGTGCCGCCGGTGACACCTTCTGGCTGCAAGTGAAGAACAAGGACGGGGCCGTGGTAGACCAACTCTCGCTGGCCGAGCCGGCCGCCAGCAACGCAGCCGTCATCACCAGCGGCGACATCGTCGTACCGGCGGGCCAAGTGCGTAGCGCGGACAGCGGTGACGACTCGACTGCGGATGACCCGAATGCCCCGCTACAGGAAACACCGGCGGAGGAATCACCGGCAGTCGAGGACGAGGCAACGGGCAACGACGAGGCGACCGAGCACGCGATCTTCTTGCCCCTCGTCCAACGCTAAATGATGCGATCTTAAGAGTCAGAGTGCGCGGCTCACGGTATCTGTCACGCATGATACTGACTTTTTGCGCATGGCTGCTTAAGGTATAGAGGCGAAAGTCGGATTACGCAAGAGCTTCAAGATCAATGTGCCTGGGGATAAATCGTACCAGGCTTGTACACGTGAGGGGTCGACTCCCGTCGTCTCCGTCACGGAATAAGAAGGGGTCTAGGGGACTCTGATGCACGAACAGGCCAGCCAATCAATCGGCTGGCCTGTTCGTTGTGTTCCTTGCGGTAACAAAGCGTGTATCGAACACTGCGTGACCAACAGATCGGGTCCGGTTCTGTACTAGTCAGACTCCTGCGCACGTAACAGGCGAATCATAGCCTGGAACAGCTCCAGGTCGGCGCCGAAGTCCTCCGGCCCTGTCTTGGGCTGTGTTCCTGCTTGTATGCTGTCATAGAACGCATTCCACTCAGCCACAAAGGGATCGCACCAATCCGGAAGCATGGTCTCATGGCTCACGCCCCGCCCATGATTTGCGGACGTGACAACCAGCCGTGTCGGCAAGTGGCGTACATAGGGTGTATCGTAGAGAACTCTGATCACCTGGTCCGCGCCAAAGACCTCTAGCCGGGCGTCAAAGCGCGGAATGTTGTCGACGCCAGTGTCGAACGTGCAGATGAAATCGCCGTAGTCAAAGGCAGCCGTGAGATAGATGCCATGGCGTTGGGCAGCGTATACAACGCGCTTGGGCAAGCCCAGGAGCTCACGCATGGCCGACAGGTCATGTGTGCTGAGACCCAACATGAACCCGTAGGCAAGCTGCAGCGCAGGCGACGCGTCGCCGATGGCATCGCGCAGCGCCGCCTGTTGCCGGGCTTTTCCTTCCTCGATGATATGGGCGGGAATATCCGTGCCCCGCACCACACGTGCGGTCTGGCCGATGATCAGCGCATTGTGGCCGATAACGTCACGTACGTGCGCAGCGCGAATCTCACCCATCTGCTTGACCAGCCGGCACGCCTCCACAAAAGCAGGTGCGTAGCGGCGCATATAGCCCACCTGGACCAGGACGCCGGCGCGCTGGCTGGCGTCGCTGATCGCCTCCACCTCGCGCAGCGTAAAGCACATTGGTTTTTCCACCAGGACGTGTTTGCCCGCGGCAATGGCTGCCAGCGTGACTTCGGTGTGGTACGCATTGGGATTGGTTACCAACACCACATCCACGTCATCTTGCGTGACGAGTTCATGGTAGTCCTGGTAACGGGCGGTCACGCCCGCCGCTTCGCCGACCGCGTCGACTACGGTACGACTCACGTCGCACACGGCCGTCACGCGAAACTTTTCACCCAGTTGATACAGGCTGGGCAGATGGATGATTTGCACAACTTCGCCACACCCTACAATGCCAACGCGCAACATGTTCATCATGAATCCTCACCTGTGCTAGCCACGAAGGCGGATGAATTCTGGCTGGGCAACTTGCATTCTTTGGGGGATCAGCCCGCTGCATATCGCCTCAATATCGTCTGCCACGAGGCGTCCAATATTCTGGAGGGATTCGTTCATCGCACCTGCTCGATGAGAGGAGAGAACGGCGTGTTTCACGTGACGAATTGGGTGGTCCTGCGGTAAAGGCTCCTGGGGGAAGACGTCGATGCCGGCGCGGAAACGCCCTTCCGCGAGCAGGTCAGTCAGAGCGTCAAAATCCACGACATGGGAACGGCTGAGCAGGAGGAAGACGGCGTCCGGTCGAATCAGGCTCAGCTTATCGCGGCTCAACAATGCCTTGTTAGAGACGGCCGGGACAGCCAGAACAAAGATGAAGCGGGAAGTAGACATCAGCGTATCCAGGTCGACCGGTACTACACCTTGGGTGCGCAGGTATGCTGGGGTCAACCATGGATCATAGACCTGAATCGGGCACTCAAAAGGCTTGAGCAGAGGAAGGAGCGCACGCGCCAGGCCGCCAAAGCCAATGAGACCGACCTGCTTGCCATAGAGAGTAAACGTGTCGCCGATCTCGGTCGGAAACTCTGTATGGCTCCAGTTTGGCTCACCATAACGGAACGCTGTGTCGGTCCAGGCGATCTGGCGAGCACAGGCCAACGCCAACCCCAGCCCCATCTCAGCCACCGCCGGGCCGAACGCGGGCGCACAACTCAACACGCGGATGCTGCGGCGATAACACGCCGCGTAGTCGAGACTCTGAGGCGATGGGAAGCCTCCGCTGACTTCCAGGATGGCCTTCAGCTTTGGGAAACTGGCCACGTCTCCATGGCGCCACGTGCCGGCGATAATGGCCACCACCTCACGACGTACTTTGTCGATCTCGGCGGCGGGCATGGGCTCATCTTTGCCCCAAACAATGTCCGCGGCAGCATGCAGGCGGGCCAGGTCGACGCCGGTAAAGATATTCTCCATGTGTCGAAAACTCGGATCAAGAATGACTTTCATCTTCATCGTGACTACCCTTTCTGAGGCTGCCACTCAGCCCCGTGGCAAAGGTACGCTGGAAAAGCAGGAACATGATAATGACTGGCAAAGATGTGATCAATTCGCTGGCTGACATAGGGCCATAGTCCACCGAATCGCGTCTCCGATATAAGAGCATACCCACCGCCATCGTGCGCAGCGCGTCGCTGGCAAGAAAGACTAGCGGCAATATCCGTCGTTGCAAAAAAAGTAGTACTTTGACGGAGAATGCGAACAATCATACTTATCAATTCGAAATACCCTTGTAAGATGGTGGTTCTGTTGCATTCCTGTTCTCTCCCCCATTCCTATTCTTGCCCCCATTGCTGCGCAATCTGTCAACTGGCAGGTTTAGTTCATAGTGCCTACAAGGGGAAAACTATGCTTTTTGACCAGAACCAACAGAGAGGTAGCGAGAATCGAATGAGGTCGATGACCATAGTGAAGAGTCTATTATTCTCTTTGCTCATGCTCGGTCTCCTTCAGGGCGTAGCCGTCGCGCAAGACGGATATCATGCTCCGGCGACGGTGAACGTGGCCCACTTTGCGCCATTTGGTGCGGATGTGGACGGGA
>JACFMY010000081.1:0-14198 GCA_019455155.1 Caldilineaceae bacterium | reverse complement strand
GACGATCCCAACTTCCCGCTGCAGGCGACAAGCACGACCGGGCTGCCAATGGCGGCGGATGCGTCGATCCTGGCGCCTAGCCTGTATCTGCCGTTTGTGGTATCGCTACCGTAAGAAGCACCGGCCACAGGTAAGCGGCAGGATGTCACGGCCGAAGTACAGAGTGAGCTGAAGTTGCCGGCGCCCTGCAACGGGTGACCAGCGTCACATTACACGCGCAGAGCTGGCCGACGGATACACACGTGACGGCAAACGTAGGTAAGTGTTGCCGGCACGGCGCCTGTTGCGCTGCCCGTGCTCGATGGACCGTGGGACTTCGCGGCAGAAGACGCGAATGCACTGGTCATCGAGCACGGGCTGGCGACACCCGAAGCGACCGTTGCCACGACACCTGGGCCTTCCTCGCCTCTTCTGGTTAATCTCGCCTAAATCCTGGGACGCACCCCCCTAAAATTCAAGCAGTTGGCAGAACATAGACTGTGAGTGTACAATGGCGCGAGCTTCACGATTGAGCGCAGTCTAGACGCTGCAATCATTTGCCCCTATTACCTGCCTTTTCAAGCCGTTGATCCCTGCTAAAAATTCGTCGTTCTTGCGGGAGTGCTCCTTCCCTGCACAAGGCCGGGGCGCCTGCAGTTCGTAGTTTCAGTTCCGTGCATCTCACGAAAGGAGGCGCCATGGCGCCGAAAGCTCAAACCGACCGGGAGGTTGGCAGCTTGCCGCCGGCCATCGGCATGTGGCTGGACCACGAGCGCACAGCATCCAACGGCGTAATGGCGGTTCGCCAGTGGCAGATCGATGACCTCGAACAACTCTTCCGCGAGATCCACGCCGATCCCGCCCTTGCCCCATGGACGGATCTCTCCATCTACGCCGACCGCGTAACATTGGACACGGATGGTTTCGGCGTGGACATGGACGGGCGTCGTTCGCTGGCGATCTTCGCGCGCGAGGTCACGGTTGCGGACCGGAGTGCTGGCGGAATGGCACTCTTCATTCAGGACACTTCGATAAATGTCCACTTCGATCTGCGTGTCGAGACCTTTCGGGGCAGCCACCCTTTCAGCACGGTGGTCATGGGCGGACAGGGCAGGGCCCTTCCACCGGCGACCGACCCCAATGTGTTGGCCTATAGCGCCCGGTGTCTCCTCTCCGATGATCTCGATGTGCTCGATCTTGGGGAGGCCGGCGGGCTGGAAGCGTTGACCCTGGGTTCGCCCTTCTACTGGTTGCTGGTCCGTACCTTTCAAGAGGCATTCCTTGCCATGTACAGCGCTCCCGAGACGGCGCGCAGCCAGTTTCGCTGGGTTGCGGCCAACGCCGGCTTGCCCTGGGCCGGCGACGCCAATGGCGAGATGCTTGGCCTGAGTATACAAGCCGCGGCCATGCTGGCACGCCTGGATCGCCCGGCCCACATCCATTACGTGCCGCGCTTAAACCTCACGACCGAACTGGCGGCCATCGAGCGCTACGCCGGCGATGCCGCGGCCATCGAGGCCAGCTTCGATGCCTACCTGGCAGTCGACCAGGGTTTCGCAGAGCGCAAACAAACCGCCAACCTCTTTATGACCGATGTCGACAAAAACGCCGAGATCGCCAACCAACTGATCCGCACTGTCGATGAGCGGCTGCACAGCGCAGAAGCACAGTTGGCCGCCAATCTGAGCCGTTTCAAGGCACAGGGTTCAGGCTTGGACGAGACCAAACAGGAGCCCCCGGGACCAATGGCCATGGCGCAAGTGGCGCTTGAGGAAGCGCTGGAAAGGAAGAAGGAAGACGCGGTCGAGAAAGCTTCCCTCGCGGTCTTCACCGCGGTCGGCAGCTTTGCTGCAGCCGGCGCCGATGGCGGCACGAGCGCGGTCAAAGCGGCGAGCGACCTCTCGCGGATGGCAAAGCTCGTCAATCAGATCAAGAAGATCACCAAACTGCTATCCAAGGTGGTGAAGGCGCTCAAGATCGTAAAACAGATTGTTGAGCTCATCGACAAGGTCAAGAGCGATCTCAATCAGCCCGCAGCAGCTGTGCAGATTCCTACGTCTGAGGAAAGCGAGGGGCTGACCCCAACCGAT
Organism: Caldilineaceae bacterium; assembly: GCA_019455155.1. Classification (GTDB taxonomy): domain Bacteria; phylum Chloroflexota; class Anaerolineae; order Caldilineales; family Caldilineaceae; genus JACFMY01. Next base: position 12,129 of record JACFMY010000081.1, on the reverse strand, counting down.
TGGGCGGTGCTCAAAGAGCATTGGGACGCGGGCTTTGCGCCCTATATCGAAGATGACATCTTGGGCGAGGCCATGGCCAACTACCGCGCCGAGGGTCGCATCCTCTTCCTCTACGGCGAGGCCGTGTCCAACAGCCGCCAGTCAATTATCGACCTCGAGACGAAGCGCGCCCAACTGGCGATGCAACTGCGCGTCTATGACGCGCAGCGGGCCAAAATCAAGGCCTACGCAGAGGCCGGTGAAGAGGATCATGATCTCTATCGGGAGGTCAGCATTCTGCTGCGTGAGCAGTTTTTCGCAGTGAAACGCCAGCTTCTGCTGCGGGTCGAAGACTATGTCGATGCCTACCGCTTTTGGGCCCTGCGCGAGCCGACAGCGCTGCGAAGCGTCTCGCCCGACTCGAGCATCGGCTCGTTGCAGCGCCTGATCAGCGCGGCGCACGCCGATATCGAGTCGGCCCTGAAGACCTTCGGGCGTGAGGCCGTGGTCGTTTGCCACATAAGCCGCGACATCCGTGCCGAGTTGCCGACGGTGCTTGCCTGGCAAAAGGCAGAGCCTGGCGCCATGCCATCACCCAGTTTTCAGATTCCCATTGACCTGGCCGATCCAGCCTTTCGCGGCTTCGATCATCTGCGCATCCTGTCGGTGCAGGTGCTCTTCGAAGGTCTCGACGCCGCAGAGGCTAACCTGGCCAATGGCGGCCGCCGGTACTACGTCGACGTGAGCGACACAGGTACCTACGCCGACCGCCTGACTGGACGCCCAGATGAAGCTGACAACTGGTCCTTTACTGCGGAAGACCGGTTGGATTTCCCATACACCGCTTTTGTGCGGCCTCTCGAACCTCATGAGGCGAGCGACGAGGATTCGGTGGTGAACGTGGACCCCACCGATGCCAGCGCCTTTTTGACTTTGCAGAGCACCCAAGACAGCAGTGAGCTGGGCGGTTTCTACAACCCGACGCCCTTTACGACGTGGTTGTTGCGGCTGTCAGACGCGGAGGAGAATCGAGGGATCGATTGGTCTCGCGTCACGACGGTCAAGCTACGCCTCTACGGAACCGCTATGGCATCCCACGCGGAGGGGCTGTAGCACGAGTACGGACAAAGGAGAAACACAGATGAGCGCAACTTGGAAGGTGAACGGCTATGACGCAGCAGCTTGCGTCAGCAGTGCCGAGATCAACAGGAAGATGGAAGAGGTCTTTGACACGACGGATCGATTGCCCAAGACGTGGCAGAACAAGGACCGGGATGCGGTCCAGATCGATGCCACGCTGCAAGCCCCCAGTGTCCAGTTCATCGGCCGGGACAACTATGTTGTCCTTAGGACGCCCATCGTCAAGGGCACCTATTCGGCTTACACGTTGGACTTTTCGACCACACCGCCCAAGGCAGTGGCCGACAACCTGCAACTCAACGGACTGACCATCGACATCGAAACCGACATGCGCAAAGTCGAAATGCTCGGCGACTTCATGTTGACACTCAATGCGCTCGAAGCCGCGCTTACAATGTCCACTGAAGATCCTGCGCTTTTGGCCCTGCAGCGAGCATTGGGCCGCCGCGTGGTGAACTTATGGTTCGAGGATGAGGAGCGCTATTGGGCCGCCTGCTGCGCGGCAAAGCAGGGCATGCAGCTGATGAGGAGCGCCTGGGAAACGCTGGGAAGCGAAATTCCACAGCATCTGACCAAGCCTCTCCTCGCGCTGGTCGGCCGCTACTTCCCGGACGACAAGGCCCTCTGGACAGCATGTCAGAAGCAGTTCAGCGAGGCGAAGGGCGTCGACGCCGCGGCCGCAGCCGATCACAAGGAGACGATCCTCGACGCTGCGCGCTGGGTGCCGCTCGAGCTAAACATCGATGAGTACCGGGCACAGCTCGTCCAGGCGGCTGACTTGAAGACCGCGGACGCCGCTTTCACAGTCGAGAGCCTCTACGCGGATCTGGAGAACCCAAAGGCAATTCACGACATCGGCACCGGCTACTTGCTCGACGACACGGCCTTGGGCAAGGATGGCGAGTTGGAACTGCCCGACGCCCTGCAGGCGGCCTTGATTGCGGGCGTGGACGCAACCGGGAAGCGCTTGCTAGGGGCCATATTCGGCTCGGCTGACGAATACGGTGCGCAGTTGACCCACGTGATGAACGAAGCAGGAATCGAGCCCGCCGCGCAGGAGCAGTATCTGGAGAGAATCGTAGCGGCTTCGCACAGCTTTGCGCTCAGTTCGGCAGATTGCCAGCTTGGCGGGGCACTCCAGCAGGCCAACGTGGCCGGTGGCTGCATCTTCGCCCTGGGCAGCATTGCCGACAAGGATTCACAGCCGACCGAGGATAGCTTCTGGCAGATGGCCGCGGCCGCGCTCACCGCCGGCGGCATCGACGATGTTACCCAGGCGGCAAACAAGGATGCTATCCTGGCTGTGGCCAACAAGTTTGTGCTTTCCAACCATGTGGTCGGCTGGCAGCCTGCGTTGGGCGAATCGAGCAGTGACCACGAGCCTCTGGCCGCGGAGTGGGTCGCGGCCTTGCAGCCCCTGCGCAACCGGGCCTTCCCGGACACAGATACTTATTGGCATGCCTGCATCGATGCCCTGACACAGGCCGGCATCGACACTGTTAAGCTGGCAGCGCTCGACATCTCGGATCAGTCCAGATTGGCCGACGAAAAGAGCGAAGAGGCCAGGGTCTTTCTGACGCTGATCCAAGTTGGATCAGCGGTCGTCCTAAACCCGCATACAGAAACAAAGGTTGCGCTCGGCACCGAGCTCAGCGCCATCTACAAGGAGAATTCCGAATACGCCACTTCGTATGTCTTTGGACTGGCGCGCATCCCCCACGTCGCCGCAACCGAAGGCATCTTTACGCCGCGACGTGTTCGCTTCACGACATATCAGAGCAGCGCGGACTCGACGCGTGGCAGCATCAACTGGAATCTGGTGACCTCGGCGAGTGAGGAAGCGCCCGAGCTGCCCAGCCTTGATGGCGACGACGGCAACGCCCTGTACGGTCAGTTCGAGCACGATCCGATTCCCAAGGAAGCTGTGGGCGCAGTCTACCTGTCGTTCGAGAAGATCATCATGGAGGACATCCTTCCAGAGGCTTTTGCCGGCGCCGACCTGGGTCGCGACAAATGGGCCGCGGTGCCGGATGAGGTCCGCGCCGAGCTCACGGTCGACGTTAACGCCCCCGATTCCGACACCTTCGAAGACGGTTATTATGCGAAGGGCGATACGAGGATCTACCCGGACCCGGAACAGAACCGCATCAAGGTCGATTTCGTCATCAAGAACCTGAAGGCTAAGGACAAGTGGAACGATTGGGTCGGCATCAATGTACCAGCGATGATTGCCAAAGATTTCACCAAGTTGATTGGGAAGGAAGAGAAGCCGCGCTGGGAGGTCAGTTGGTCGGGTTATTTCACCTTCACCCTGAAGGATGACGAACTCACCCTAGCCTATACCGCTGACCCCAATTACTCGGCGAGAATGACCAGCGAAGGATCCCTGGTCACGCGTATCCTTTCGGATGCCAGCACATTGGGCATCAACGAATGGGACCGCAAGGTGAAGGACGATCTCTCCGGCCGCTATGCCGACAAGCAGCGAAGGACCACCGGGACCGCCCATAAGCTAGTGGCCGATGTGGTTCAACTGCCTGGCCGGTCGGTCTTCGATTTCAGTGATGTAAGAGTCACGGAGATTGGCCTCTGTGCCTCGTTGAAGTATCAGGACGAATACGATGCCTGATTTGGCAGCATCAATCGCTGCAAAGGGGAATAGGACATGGCAACGGACGACCTGCTCTATTACCGCGGCTACCCGATGGTCGTCGCCGTTTCTGGGAAGATGCTCAACGAGCAGTTGGCGCGCCTCTCGGCGCACGGGCTGCTGCCGACCTCGTGGGTCGAGCATCCGCCGCCGGAGAGCCAGATCGCATGGCAGGTGGATGCCACGCTCGGCGCGCCCTATATCGACTTCCCGGAGGAAGCGGAGCGGGGCGCACGGCTCAACTTCCCCATTGTCAGTGGAACGGTCTCGGACTGGTATATAGGCCCTGGCCATCAGCCTACGGAAGAGAGCCACGATCTGGCCGGCAACGTTCTGGGCATCTTCACGCCCATGACATTGATCACGCCAGACGAGTTCAGCGCCGACGTTCTCTCCATCAAACATCTCTACCTCGAACTCGATTCCCCCCATACCAGGACGGTGGTCCGCACTCGGGAGGACGTCCCGACGGTGGTAGTGGACGGAGCGACCACGGAGTCGTTTGCCACCCGGTTTCAGGCGTACGTGCAAGAAATGCATCCAGGGCGCCTGGTAATTGGCAGCCACATGGATCGCGCGATCAAAGGCGAAGGCATCTCGCGGTTAGGGTATCTTGAACCCAACCGCGTCGAGTATTCGATCACGCCCGAAGTGGATCCGCGCTATCCCCACGGCGATCCTCGCCGCAGCGAACGGTCGACCATCAACTGGCTGCTTTCTACGGCGGATGCACCGCCGCCCCACGACGACAACCTGGCTGGGCAGTTCACGCATAGCGGGCTGCCGGACGACGAGTCCGCAGTCTATATCATCTCCTTCTACACGGTGGTGCGAGCCATGCTGCTCGAAGCGGTCGCGGAGGCATTGAGTATCGGGCTCAACGATCTCGGCGCTCTTGGCATGCAAGTGCAGTTTCCCGTAACGGGCGAACTGGGCACCGGGCAGTACCAGTTCAGCACGGATCGCCAGAAGTCCTTCCAATTGAACAGTCCTATGGGCACCATTACAAGCTGCAAAATCACGCCAGGCGATGGCGGCTCCATCGACGCAACCGTGGAATCGTCTATTTCCTGGGAACACGACTACTTTGTTTACTCAGAGTCTGGCACTGAACAGAAGGTGTCGACCGCTCGCTTCTACCCGGAAGTGCATGATGGCCGGTTGCGTATCAACGTCGAGGGCAGCTTGAGCTGGATCGGCGGCCACTCTGAGGTGGACGTCAACGTCTCCCGGCTGCGTATGCTGGGGGATTCGCAATATGAGCTGCACAGCGCCAGGTTCGTCGACGGCGACCTCGTGCTGGGGTTAGACCTGAGGCATTACGAATGGGTAGAACCCAACGCCGCCGAGTACTACTTTCTGGACAAGGCGAGGGCAGGCGCGCCGCTGGAGGAGGTTCGTGAGTGGGCCAAATGGACCTCTGAGAATGCTAGTTGGGCCAAGCAAAGCGAAACGGTGCCGGGCGATGAGGCCGGCCTGCGCTCTCACGCGATTCCTGGTGAGCCTGTGTATTTCACCCTACACAACAATTCTCTCAGCCCTGTGCGATTCCGCTGGATCAATGGCAACGGAGTGCCCCAGAAATTGGATGGGCAGGAAGAACCACTTGACGTGGGCGCTAGCACAACCTGGAGCTACTCGGTAGGCGATCTGTGGGGCGTCTTCGATGCCGAGGGCCGATTGGGACGATACTTCCGCCTCACGGGCATCCCAGCAGGCAATAGGAACGCCGATGTATTCCTGAAACCTTACCTGACCTTCTCCCCACACCAAGCGATTCCGTTGCGGCCTCCCCTCGGCGAAATGACGTCAATGGAATTCGTCAACTGCGGACCGCGTGTGCTCCAAATCTATACCCAGCCTATGCCCGACCCGTGGAGCATGAAGCTGATTCCGCCGGAATGGTGGATCAGCGAGCCGACGTGGACCGTCCAGCCAGGGCGCACAGCCGCTGTCTCAACCTTCTGGGGCGCAACGGTTGTCGTCACGACAGAGGAGGGTGACACGGTTGCCTACTACCAGCTTTTCTTCCCGGCCGCAGCCGGCCAAGAAAATGCCATCTCTATACAGATCGCTTGAGCGAGCCTATCCCAGAATTGGGCGCCGGGGAAAAGACGTGGTGGCTACCGTAGGGCCATAGAACGTTGTGTCCATTCTGTAGCCAACCGTTACCTACTATCTGGGCAACGAAACAGTCAGCCATAGCCAGAAGGAACGTTACCAGAGGCAATGGCAGCGTAGTTCGCCCAGAGGTGCATAATGGCCGCAATGAGCTTTTTGAACGTACGTCTCGTCGCCGCTGCGGCCTGTATGCTCGCCGGCCTCGCCCTGTTTGGCTGCAAGCCGCCGCCACCCGTGGACGATGTTGCGCCACAGGTGGAGTTCTCACGCCCGTCGCCGGAAGAGATTAAGCCCGCCGCCAACGACCCACGCATGCTCTACGCGTTCCACGTCGTGGAGGATCAGGGGCTGGCGCGTCTGAGCGTTGAAGTGATGGGCAACCAGACGATGATCCGGCTTGACGTGTGCGGCGGCGAGATGCCCCCGTGCCGGGGTGAACCGCCAACCTATGCGTTCACCTATGATTTGCCGCTCTTCCAGGGCACAAACGAAATCTCCATTATTGCCGAGGATCTAGCCGGCAACCGATCGCGGCTCTCCGATCTGCTGGATATGCCGGTGCTTGACCACGGAGTGCTGATCCCCTTGTGTGCTGAAGAGCGCGATCTGCTGATCCTCACGCCCGAAGCGTTCAAGGCCGCGCTCCAGCCGCTGGTGCTGCACAAAAACGCCACCGGCACACCAGCGATCCTCATCACGCTTGAAGCCATCGAGGCCAACAGCGCATACAGCCATGGTCGGGATGTCCAGGAGCGGATCAAGCTGGCGATTGCCGCGGCCCGCGAGTGCTGGGACATTCGCTATGTCATGCTCGTAGGTGACGTGGACCGCTTCCCGGTTCGTTACACGCGCACATGGGACAGTGTGCATTGGGGACACGGGTTTGTCCCCAGCGACCTGTATTATGCCGACCTGTATGACTCCTCCGGCCAGTTCGACGACTGGGACGCGGACAACGACAACCTCTTTGGCGAAATGAACAGCGGCGGTCCGGCAAACTGGGCCGATCTGAACCAGGACAGCGTGGATCTGCACCCCGACGTTGCGGTGGGTCGGATTCCAGCGTCGAACCCGGACGAAGTGCAGACGATGGTCAACAAGATCATTGCGTATGAGCAGGGTGCAAACCCATCTTGGGCAGCGCATGTTCTTTTTGTGAGCGGGAATTTCTCGAACCCGAAGCCCACGGTGACGCAGATAGCCGCCCAGCTGGCCCTGATCGGCTTCACGAACACGCAGCTTGACGAAACGAACCCAGCATGTGGCGGTAGCAGCCTGCCCCCCTGCTCGCTTGTGCGCACCACAGCGCTCAACAACGCCATGAACAGCGGCGTGGGCTTTGTCGCCTACTTCGGCCATGGCTATGGCGGCACGCCGGGCAACATGGACGGCAGCAGTGGCGGTTGGGCGGGCTGGTATGATTACCAGTCGATTGCCACGCTGACAAACAGCACGCGCCTGCCCATCGTAACCGCTGCGGCATGTGACACCGCCCAGTTCCATTTCCCGCACCAGCCCTACCAGCAGAAGGCAGGTGGAATCTATGCGCCGGCCAGCGGGGTGCCGCAGAATCAGCAGAATGCAACAGAGCCGGCCGCCATCCAACCGGCACAGTACGATCAGGACAGCATGGCCGAACATTTTCTGGTCAAACAGCCAGCCGGCGCGGTGGCCTACTTCGGCGGTTACACCGGCGTGCAGCCCCACTCCTTCCGCGTGGTCCAACGCATGTTCGATGAGCTCGCCGCGCTGGGCGGAACCGCCAGGCTGGGTGATATCTGGAAGGGCGGCGTAGAGCGTTACATCGTCAACGACTTTGGCGACGTCGCGGGGTATTGGAACAATTGGTACTCAGCGGCTATCTACCATCACATTCAGAAGATGATGCTCTTTGGCGATCCATCTTTGCGCATTGGCGGGGCCGGGCAGATCTGGGACCTCTGTGATCTGCACCCCGAGATATGCGACCTCAAGCTGCTGTGCAAGGAGTGCCTGTTCCGGTACTTACGCGACGATATTCCGTTCCGTATCCTCGACATACGCGATCGCTATGTTATTCGCCTCGACGAGATTGACCGCATCTTCGGCGGCAGCAGTGAGCCATGGCGGATGCCTGGCCGGGTCGAGGTGCGCGTCAGCTCGCCGGAGGGCGGGCTCGCGGCCGAGATTTACAGTGACAGCGGAACGCTGTTGGTGGAGAATAGCTCCCGGACCGTGACCATGAGGCTTGTCCTGGAGACCGAACCGCAGCGGCGCTATCTGCTCGTGCTGCGTCCGGTGGATGAGGGGCAAATTGGCAAGCTGCAGGACGTCGAGATCTCGATTCTCGCCCGGTAGCCGGGCGCGCTACAGGTCTTGGCTCCTTCACAGGGCCGTCTGCGTGAGCATGTGGGCGGCGTTGCGTGGGCGGCGCATGGCGCCAGCACCAGTGCCGGAGCTCACCTCTGAGACAAACGAAAAGGGTACACGCAGGAGATGTCTGCTCATCTGGCTCTGTCTCCTGCATGTACCCTTTTCGTTTTGGCGTTCTCTGCTGTGCCGGGCTGTGCTGCCCCGCACACTAGGCTTCGCTGGAAGATGGCCCCGCTTCCATGAGCGCCGGGTCCGGTGCGCCCATGATGTTGTAGCCGCCATCGACGTAGAGCACGGCACCCGTAATATGGGTGGCGTGGTCGCTGAGCAGGAAGGACGCGGCATGGCCCACATCCTCCTGGTCGACATTGCCCATGGGCGCCACCTGCCCCACATAGTGCAGGCTCTTGCGAAAGCCGCTGACGCCTGAGGCTGCCAGCGTCTTGATGGGGCCAGCGCTGATGGCATTGACGCGGATGCGATCCTTGCCCAGGTCCCACGCCAGGTAACGCACAGATGCTTCCAACGCCGCCTTGGCCACACCCATGACATTGTAGTTGGGGGTCACCTTTTCTGCGCCGTAGTAGGTCATCGTCAAGATGCTGCCGCCCTCGGGCATCAACTGGCGTGCGCGCCGCGCCAGCGCCACCAGGCTGTAACAGCTGATGTCGAGCGCAATGCGAAAGCCCTCGCGCGATGTGTCGACAAAGCGCCCGCCTAGCTCTTCGCTGGGCGCAAAGGCGACGGAGTGGACAAGGAAGTCGATCGTGCCGAAGCTGCTCGCGGCCCTGGCGAACAGGTCGTCGATCGCCTCGTCGCTGGTGACGTCGCACTCCTCCACAAATGGGCTGTCTACGCTCGCGGCCAACGGTTCCACGCGCTTCTTCAGGATCTCGCCTGCATAGCTGAAACCGAGCACCGCGCCTTCCTGGTGAAGCGCCTGGGAAATTCCCCACGCAATGGAGTTTTTGTTGGCGAGGCCAAAGATCAGCCCCTTTTTCCCAGCGAATAGTGCCATGGTCGATCCCCTTTCCCGGTATGGACGAACTGTCTGTCAATCAATTAGCAGTGTGCGCCGGCATGGCCAAAGCGCAGGCGCCCCGGCCGGGCGGCGTGCACATGCGGCAATCTTACGGCCGCTGTAAGCGGAGTAAGGTCTATGTAAAGTTGTTTCCTGAAAACGTAAGGCGAATTCTGCTTTTCGACCATTTACAGGCGCCACCGCCTATGCTATCCTGGGACAAGAACTGTTCGAGGTCACGTTGCGGCTCAGCCGCTATCGGGGGAAACGTGATTTCGAACAGTTTCTTTTTGCGCCTGTATGCCAGCGCGCTAGGCCGGCGTGATGCGCAGGAACTTGCGCTTGCCAGCCTGGATCACGCGTTCGCCATTGGGTGTCACCTCGGCCTCGTTGGATTCTACGATCTCCCCATCCAGGCGCACGCCGCCCTGCTGTACCAGGCGCCGCGCCTCGCTCTTGCTTTTCACCAGCCCTGCTTCGAGGAGCAGATCCAGAATGCCCATGGGCCCTGCCAGCGCAAAAACGGGCGCATCGCTGGGCGCCAGGCCACTGTGCATGGCAAGGGCGTCGCTGGCCGCGCGATCGGCGGCTTCGTCGCCGTGAAAGATGCTCACGATCTCCCGGGCCAGCTTATGCTTGAGGTCACGCATCTCCAGCTGGCCTGCCTCGACCTGAGCAAACAGGGCATCGATCTCGTCCTGATCCCACCGGGTGACGAGCTCGGCATAGTTGCGCATCACGCTATCGGGCAGATTCAGCACCTTGGTGAAAATAATGCCGGGCGCCTCGTCGATGCCGATGTAGTTGCCGGCCGACTTGCTCATGCGCATGACCCCGTCGGTCCCTTCCAGGATGGGGAAGGTCAGCACCACCTGGGGGCGCAGCTTGTATGCTTCCATGAGCTTGCGCCCGGCCATGAGGTTAAAGAGCTGGTCGGTGCCGCCGATCTGCACGTCGGTTTTGAGCGCGACCGCGTCGTAGCCCTGCATGAGGGCGTAGAAAAACTCGTGAAGCCAGATGGCGTCCCCGCGCTCGTAGCGTTTGCTGAAGTTGTCCCGGGCTAGAAACTGCTGGACGGTGAAGTTGCTCGCCAGGTTCACGACATCGCCGAAGCTCAGCTCGCCCAGCCACTCATGGTTGTAGCGCACCGTGGTGCGCGCCCGGTCCAGCACGCGAAACGCCTGTTCGGCATAGCTTTGTGCCTTCTGCTCCGCCTCGGTCAGGCTCTGTTGGCGACGGGTGGTGTCCTTGTCGCTGGGGTCGCCGATCATGGCGGTAAAGGTGCCGATGAGAAAGACGACATCGTGACCCAGATCCTGGAACTGGCGCAGCTTGCGCATGGAGATGGTGTGCCCTAGATGCAGGTCGGGTGAAGAGGGATCGTAGCCGCAGTAGACACGGAGTGGCCGGCCCGTGTCGTAGCTTTCCTGCAAACGCGCGCGCAGCTCGCGCTCCATGTTCTGGTAGGTCTGGTCGTCGCCGAAGTCGACGCCCCGCATTAACAGGCGCATCTGTTCATCGACGGGCGGAAAAATCGCCATGATGCTTGCTCCGTTCTAGGTGTTGCAGCTGCCGCTGTTATGACGCTATCCAGCTTCCGGCCGGTGACCTCATCGCCGGCCCGCGAACAAGCCGGCTGGCGGCGGCTCGATTCACAAAAAAACGCGTGAGCCATGTTACTGCCCACGCGTCATAAAGACATTGCTCAGCCAGCGATGCGGAGCCGGTGCATTCGTGCCGGCATCGGCGGCGCGCTGCTGCTCACATGTGGCGTACAGCGCCGGCGCAGGGCAAGAGGGAGGCGGGGCGTCCTGCGCCCCCCAAATACGAGTAAGATCGTATGCCTCGTCCGGTCCAACCGCTGCACCACATGGCGCAATCATAGCGAAGAAGGGGCGAAAGGTCAATCCTGAAAGTGCTATTGTACGCGTTCAGCCGAGACAACGCTGCCCAGCGCGTTCACTTCCAGTTTCCAGCGCGATCCTTCCTGGCACTGCTCATATGTCTGGCGGGATCGCAGCTCAAAGGAGTATTCTTTCTGGCCATCGGAGACGACGCAGACATAGCGTTCGCGGCGCTCGCCGATCTCCTGCCCGGCGGCCAGCGCGGGGCTGGGCCATTGGGGCGATAGACCGACGCCCCGCTGTGCCACTGTATCCACGACACCCCAGCCCGTCGCCGTGTAACGGCAAAAGTCGCCGTACACGCGGTATTGGCAGTCTTGCACAACTTTCCCAACGCCGGTGCCCGTATCGACTGTGTACGGTGTGCCGCACACCTCTTCAGCGCCCGGTTGCGGCGAATTGCTCGTGCGGCGCACCCGCGGCTGGCAAGCGATATCGCGCGCGTCGTCGGGGATTTCATCGCGCCAGGCGCTTTCATTTACCGCGACAGGCCCCATTACATTGACCGAGAGCTCCCAACGCGCTTGCACAGCTGTGGCTGTCATGTCACTGGTGCGGAAGAGGGAAACGACGAACCAGCCGGCAAGGGCCACAACCAACAGCGCCACCACGACGAACACTGTGTTCATGCCCCCGCCCCCGCGGCGGGATGGCGCGGGGATAGCCGCAGGCTTGGCTGCGGCCTCTGGCCGGCCAAGGGGCGCGCCGCAGCGGACGCAGTGGTGCGCGGCTGCGGGATTGCTCATGCCGCATGCCTGGCACTGGACCTCGGCCGGAGCAGATGCGCCATAGGCGCCCACCACTCGCCCCGCCGCGCGAGCCTCGCCTTCAGCCAGATTCGCGCCGCATTGGTGGCAGATCTCCGCACTGGCTGGATTGCGCGCGCCGCAATACCCACAGTGGATATCGGGACCAGATTGGGCCCGGGCAATCTTTTCCTTGTCGTCGAGGAGGGCGGATGA
>JACFMY010000080.1:15482-19287 GCA_019455155.1 Caldilineaceae bacterium | reverse complement strand
GCTGGAGCCCGGAGAGCGCGCCGCGCGCGTGGCGCAGATCCGGCGCGGTGAGCTCCTCAGCCGCGCTGCGCAGCTCCTGCCATCCCTTGCCGGTCAGGTTGTGATGATGGTCGCAGAAGCCAATGGCGCCATAGCCGGCAGTTCGCGCCAGCACACCATATTCGTAGGGCGTCATGCGATCCCGGTTGTCCGAATAACAGGTATGCAGGTGAAAATCGGTTTTGATCAATCGCTCCATATGGCTACCTTGTGAGGGGGTCACTCCTTCACCGCGCCCAACGTTATGCCGGCGGAGAAGAAGCGCTGCAGAAATGGATAGAGAATAATCAGCGGCAGCACTGAGATGACTACGCCTGCCATCTGGGCGTTCTTGGACACCGAATCCGTCGTCGACGTGATGTCGGAGTTGATGATCAGGTTCTTCAAGGCGATCTGCAGCGTGTATTTGGAGGTGTCGGACAGGAAGAGCACCGCCTCGAAGAAGTTGTTCCACTTGCTCACGAATTGAAAGAGGGTGACCGTGGCGAGCCCTGCCAGGGATAGGGGGACGAAGATCTGCAGGAAGATGCGCAGGTCGTTCGCGCCGTCGATCTCGGCCGACTCGGCCAATTCAATGGGAATGCCCTCGAAAAAGTTCTTGAGCAACAATACCGAAAAACCGGAGACCGCGCCCGACACGACAATGGCGTTGAGCGTGTTCAGCAGGCCCAGATCCTTGTACACGACATAGATCGGGATCATGATGTTTTCCATGGGGATCATCATGGTCACGAGCAGGACGAGAATGAAGAGCCGGCGTCCGGGAAAGGGCCGGCGCACCAGGGCATAGGCCGTGATGGCCGAGAGCGTGACATGCAGCAGGGTACCTACAACGGCGACGTAGGTGTTGTTCAGCAAGGGGCGCATGATGTCCACTTGCTTGAAAAGCACCTCGTAGCCGGCGATACTCACCGGATTGGGCCACAACACGATGCCTGGCTGCATGGAGTTGCGCGGGGTCGAAAACGACAGGGCCAGCGTGTTGGCGAACGGCAACAACATGGTTAGCACCAGGGCGAGCATAATCAGGCCGTTGACGATCTGGAACAGCCGGTAGCTCAGCGACGGCCGGTAAATGGGTCCAGTATTCATATACTTTCTTCCTGAGCAGCGTTACTCCAACACGGCCGCGCGGGTCGCATTGAAATAGAAGAACGACAGTACCAGCGTCATGGCCAGCACCACATAGGCCACAGCCGCGGCATAGTCCATGCGGAATTGGAGAATGCCCAGCCGGTAGGTATAGGTCATCACGACATCGGTGCTGTTGATGATGGCCGGATTCGTCATCACATAGGACTGGTCAAAGATCCGCAGGACGCCGAGCAGATTGAGCAAGAAGACCACCAACATGGTCGAGTAGAGGCCAGGCATAGTGATGTGACGTACCAGTTGCCAGCGATTGGCGCCGTCGATGGCCGCGGCCTCGTAGAGCACCGGGTTGATCTTGGTGATCGCGGCCAGGAAAATGATACAGCCGTACCCCAGTGACTTCCACACATTCGTGACAATGAAGATCGGTTGCGCCAGCACTTCCCGTACCATGAAGTAGACCGGCGGCAGGCCGAACCAGCCCAAGATGCCGTTGACCAGCCCGCTGTTGGGCGCCAGCAGGCTGATCCAGATTCCACCTACCACCACCCACGAGAAGAGGTGCGGCAGGTAGATGATCGTCTGCACGCTGCGCCGGAAAAACGGGCGGATCACTTCGTTGAGAAGGAGCGCGATGGTCACCTGCAGCACGAACGAGGTGACCAGGCTGCCGCCGCCAATGATCAGCGTATTGCGCAGGACGCGCCAGAAGTCGGGATCCTTGACCACCAACGTATAGTTGACCAGGCCAACAAAGTCGCCGCCGCCCCGAATGCGGAATTCCTGCAGGCTCATCACAAAGCCGCGCACAATTGGCGTATAGAAAAGCACCGCCAGGACGACCAGGGCAGGCGCTATCATCAGATACATATAGCGCGCCTTGTAGATCTCGCGCACCATTCTGTTCTGCATCATCGTTTTGTTCTCCACACAAACATTCAGGTCTGCAGCGCGCGCTGCAGACCTGAATTGCGTTGTCAGTTAGATCGCAGCTGTGTCGCTACGGATAGTCCGCACGGACAGTGACGCAACAGGAGGCCGTGTCCGGTATGCAACCGTTCCTCCACCGCGCTACACCGTCCGCGGGCTATCTATTCACAGCTTAGCTACTGGCAGCTCACATACTCTTTGGCCTGTAGCTCCTGCTGCATCTGGGCCACCGCGTCCGCGGCCGTCAGCTCGCCGAGGATGGCCTTGACGCCGTACTGGCTCACAATGTCCATGGCCGGCTGCGTGGTCTCGCGCACTGTCTGGAGCTGGCCGTACTGGCGCACAATGGCCGACGCCTCAGGCACGTTGAGCGGTGTGCCAACCGGATTCTCCCACTTCAGCGACTTGGGGTACGGCGCGCCATGGTCCATGGCATGGGAGGCGCCAACTTCGGTCAGCTCGTAGTTGCCATCGGTCACGGTGTAATCGTGGCCTTCGATCCCAAGCGTCGAAAGGATGTTCCCTTCCGGGCTGTGATAGAACTCGAGGAACTGGCAGGCGGCCGCCATATTCTGGCTGTCAACGTGCACGGTCCACAGACCGTCATCGCCGGCGCGCAGCAACGCCTGGCCATTCTCGCCCTTGGGCGGCTCAAGACCGCACATGGTGAACTCAGTGTCGGGGTTCTCAGCCCGTACCTGTTCGTTGAACAGACCAACCCAGGCCGCCCAGTAGACCATCATCCCAGCCCGGTCCGAGAAGATCAGCTCGCGGGCCGCGGCCGTGTTGTTCGTGGCAAAGTTTGGATCCAGCAGGCCGTCAGCATAGAGCTGGTGCAGCCACTCGTAGACCGGGATCGCCTCTTCAGATGCCCAGGGGATATCCCAGCAGCCGTCCCCACCCTGTACGTAGCCATATTTCAGGCCGTAGACACCCATGAAGGGCTGGATATCGTAGATGCCGGCCAGCGTCAGGCCATAGGTGTCGTCCTGGCCGTTGCCGTCCGGATCCTGGCTGGCGAACGCCTCAAAGAGCGCGCGGTAGTCGTCCAGGTTCTGGGGCGCATCGATGCCCAGCTTCTCGATCCAGTCGCAGCGGGCGATGGGCAACAGACCCCCTTCGTCTTTGTTGAACACGGCGTAGATCTCGCCATCGTCGCGGCGGATGCGCTCCCATTCTGCCGGATCGATCACTTCCGGATCTGACAGTATAGGCGAGTTCTCGATGCACTGGGTCAGCGGCGCAAAAAGCCCTTCAGCATGCAGCCGCTCAAAGGACGGGGTGGTCATGTACATGAGATCGATGACTTCGCCGGCAGCCAGTGCGGTGACGAGCTTCTGGTCATATTCGCTTCCCGGCGGCTTCACCATGTTGATCTCAAGCCCGGTCAGTCGCTTGATCTCCTGTTGGAAGAGCTCGTGCTCCTCTGGATCCTTGCCGCCCACAACGACCGTATAGGCGCTGAGGGTTGCCCCTTCCACTGCGGGCGCTTCTGCGGCAGGCTCACCGGCGGCAGGCGCTTGCGGGACTGCGGCAGTGCAGGCGCTTAAGGCCAACAGGGCCACCAGCAGCAGTGCTGCCACTACCAACAGTCGCTCTCGCTGTTGTTCCATGATTCTCCTCCTAACTGTGGTCTTCCAGTCAAAGTAGGAAGATGATAGGTATGGATCGCACCAGTTGCGACCCATGGCGAAGACTATACTGGGGTGTGGTTAAGGGATTGTTAATGTAATTTTAATCTATG
>JACFMY010000080.1:0-15472 GCA_019455155.1 Caldilineaceae bacterium | reverse complement strand
CAATTGTTTTCCAAAGGTCCGCAATCGTCATTTTTCCACCTTGCGCACGGAGTACGCGATACAGGTCCGCCCAGGTTCGGTGGGCCTGCATCGCGTGTCGAAGGGTCGATCAAGCCTCATTCCGTAGCGATAAGCTTCGGTCATTCAACTGCTTACGGCGAATGAATTCGCTACTACGGAACGTAAGGTCGATCAATCCTCATTCCGTAGCCATAAACTTCGGTCATTCACCTGCCTACGGCGAATGAATTCGCTACTACGGATCGTAAGATTAATGGTTAGCGGACCGCTACAAACCCTATGAGCCGGCAGCCTGCACCGCGGGGCACCGCCACGGGGCCTCAAATCCAGCTGCCTCCAACAAAGCCTGCCCCACCTCGCGGGAACGACCGATCTCGGTCGCCCGGTGGGCGTCGGAATTGACTGCCACCTGGGTTCCCCCTGCTTCGCGGAACCAGCGCAATACCGTGACGATACTGTCATTCCAGCCTGGCTCGTAGGTCAGGAAGCGTGTGTTGATCTCCAGGACGCGGCCGTGTGTGGCCATGGCGGCCAATGCCTGGCGCACAGGCTCCTCCACCTGGTGTACATCAGGCGGGCCATAGAGCGTGCTTCCCGGCCAAAAGATGCGGTCAAAATGGGCAATCAAGTGGCACGGCACAGACGCCGCGATCTCGCCCAACTTCTCGAAATAGTGGCTATAGACAGGATAGGGCCCCTGCCCGTTGAAGCAGCGCGTATCGTGCACGTTTTGGCCATCGAGCCAGTGTAACGAGCTGATGACTACGTCGAATTGCCGCGCCGCCAGCAGCTCTTCGACTTCGGCGCGATGTTCGTGGGGATTGCCCAATTCGACCCCGCTCAGGACGCTCAGCCCCTGCGGCCCGAACGTGGCCCGGCACGCTTCAATTTCATCAAAATAGCGGTCATAATCTGGTCGCAGGTGGCGGCCGCCTGGCTCCCATTCCACATGATCCGTGATGGCAATTTCAGCCAACCCCATGGCCAGTGCTGCCTGGCAGATCTCGGCCGGTGTATGGTGGCCGTCCGGACTGAAGGTCGAGTGCATGTGGTAATCGGTGGTGAGAACGGAATGCATGGTGACTTGGTTGCTCCTCTGAGTCATGTCTAAGTCATGTATGGCGCGTGCGATCAGCCGGGGCCCCACCGCGCCGGGCGAGGCAAATACGACGAGGGAACTTTACCACAAGCGGCGGGCTTCCCCATGCGTAGGGTGCTGCGCGCGCGGAAACGCCGCGCGTTGTCACGAGGGGACGAGTAGGCCGCCGCGCCAATCAGCCTGCGGCGTCCGTGGGTTGATCAACTGGCGGATGCGGGGCCAAGCTGCCATGAGTTCAGAAGACAGGTTTCGCCGCGCGTCGAATATGCGGTTATACAGTGCGTAGATACTCCCGGATCATGAGCGCAACCGCCGCGCCCTCACCCGATGCGCTGGCTACCTGTTTCGTGCTCCCGGCCCGCACATCACCCGCAGCAAATATGCCCGGCACACTCGTCGCCAGCGGCTGGGGCTCCCGGTCCACATACCCGGCAGGACGGTCACCGTCATGGACCAGATCATGGCCGGTGACAACAAAGCCCCAGCGATCCAGGCGCACCGCGCTCTCCTTCAAGAAAGCCGTATTGGGGTCCAGACCAATGAAGATGAACGCGCCGTCTACCGGCAGCTCTTCCTCTGCTCCCGTATCGTTATGACGGATACGTAGCCGGTTCAGCTTGGAATCAGCGCCCAGAAACTCCTGGACCTGGGTGTTGAACAGGACGTCGATTGCAGGCGTCTCCATGACTTTGTCCACAATGACTTGGCTCGCCTTGAACGCGTCGCCGCGCGCCAGGATGGTCACCTTGTCGGCGAATTTCGTCAGCAACAGGCTCTCCTCCGTGGCGCTGTTGCCGCCGCCCACCACCGCCACGTGCTTACCCTTGTAGAAAGGGCCATCGCAGGTCGCGCAAAAATGTACCCCCGCGCCGATGTAGTCGTTCTCGCCGGCCACACCCAGGCGGCGATAGCGGCTCCCCGTGGCGATGAGCAACGCCTGCGCGCTGTATTCGTCGCCCGAGCCGGTGGTCACACAGTGATAATTGTCGTGGCTGTGAATGCCTACAACGTCCTGCGCCTGGAGTAGCTCGACGCCAAAGCGCGCGGCCTGCTGGCGCAGGCGATTGCCGAACTCCAGACCCTCGACGCCATCGGGAAAACCAGGCATGTTGTCCAGCCGTTCCGTGGCCGCGGCCTGGCCGCCAAAGGCCGCCCGCTCAATGACCAGCGTATCGATGCCTTCACGCGCCGTGTAGAGGGCCGCCGTGAGCCCGGCAGGGCCGCCGCCGATCACAATCAGCGGAAAGTGCTTGCGCTCCACGCTCGTCTTGAGCCCCAGCTTGGCCGCCAGCTCAGCGTTGCTGGGCTCCACCAGGAATGAGCCATCGGCGAAGACAATGGTGGGAATGATGCGCTTGCCGTTGTTCTTTGCGATAACAAGCTGCTCGGCTTCGGGATCCTGTTCGATATCGACCCAATTGTAGGGAATCTGGTGCTCGCCCAGGAACTGTTTGCTGCGCCGGCAGTCGGGGCACCAGTAGGCGCCATATACTGTGATATTTGGTCCAGACATGAGTACGTTCCTCAGATGGTAACCCGCGCCACACCTGTTCGGCGCCGCAGGCCAATGGTCAGTAGTAGCGGCCTCAGTCGCTTTGGACAGGCAACAGCGACCCAAGCCGTTACTAGGGAATCAAACTTGACGAACAAGAAGTATCTGGCAGAACGTATCACCCAGGAGCGCAGAGCGACAGTAAAGTACCTTACCAGGCGCTAGATATGCCCCACGGCCTGCATCAGTCTGCGCCGGGTCTCTGGTAGCACAAATGCGCCATAGTGTTTGCTCACCCTGCCGAGTAACTTGCGCACGATCTTGTCCTGAGCTTTCTCATATCTGCTGATGGCCGCGCCGCCAATGCCGGATGCGGCTACCATCTGCTTGCTCACGACCGCGTCGTTGACATCTCCCAAAACGTCTTGCAGCCAGCGCAGATCGGCAACAAGACGTTTTGCCTCTGGGCCCAGCAGATTCGCCACGAACTCTAGATTGTAACGCAGGTATTTGCATTCAATCCGCAGCATGTGGAGCGATTCGGTGGCGGGCGTCTCTCCCTGTTCGAAGTAGCTCTCATAGCCACGCACGCGCGCATAGCTGCCAATAATCATGGGCGGCGTCACATGGCGCACTTGAAATGGGGTTAGCTCCTCACCAGGTACCGGCGCAAAACCCGCGACGCCTGCGCCGGGCGCGGCGCAGAATGCGGCGAAATCGGCCAGGAACCGCTTGTAGCGTTTGTCGTCGAGCCAGGCAACGAGCTTCTTGTGCGCCTCCGCTCGCTGCGCCTGCCACACTTCGACAGTATGGAGCAGTGCAGCCTGCTGATGCTTGCTCGCCTTTTTGCAGTACCGCCGCAGCTTGACGATTGCCACGTCCAGATCGCGCACCGCGCCCAAAACCTTGGCCGTATGGCGCATGCGCTTGAGAAAGACGCGAATAGCCTTCTGCTTGAAATATCCTCCATAGAGGCGGGCGGCAGCGCGTATGCGGCGAATCGCAACCCGCATGTCATGAACATATTCGGGGTCGTCGGAATTGCGTACGCCGGCTTCATTAATGAGAATCTGCACCAGCTGCGATCGCCAGATCAGCCGGCACGCCTCAGCCATGTGCATATCAGGGCGAATCCCTTGCTGCGGCAGGGGCGCGCCGGGCTCGAAACAGCTGATGAGAGACAGCGCATGGTCGAGCTTGTTCCCCGCCACGGGGGTGAGGGCATGTGTAGCTTGAAACGTTGCCGCCAGCGTCTCCAGCTCCGCCTGGTCCGCACCGGGAGCGAGCTCGATCTCGACCGCGTAGTTGTGACCCAGTACAGGGCCAGCGAGATCCTGGCGAATCTGGATGGCGTCCAGGCTCAACTCGCCAATGATACTCCTATCTGACCCAAGGGCTGCGTCGCCAGATGACACCAGCCGGAGGCGCCGCCGCTGGTTGAGCACGCACAGAGTATGGAGCGGCTCGGAGCTGGCCAGCAGCTCCACCAACTGCTGCGCGATGGGGGCGGGGAGATCGGCCAGCGCGGCTGGCATCTCATCGTCCAGCAATGGCTCCTCGATCTCAAGCCGGTCAGCGATGGCCGGCGCGCGCGTCAGCTGCCGCCCCTTGAGCGTGGCCAGGCGCTCCGTACCCTGACGCCGGACGCGCAGTTGGTAGCCTCTGCGCAACAGGCCAAAATCAGGCGTGTCGAGATAGATGTCTTGTACGTCTTTACACTCCAACTTGCCCAGGGGATAGCCAGATGCCAGCTCCGCTGCACTGCTTAGCTGGTCAATGAGCGCTGATCCATCCGTCTGGTATTTCGCCTCAATCTCGCGGTCCAGTGTACTCTGTGTGGGGATTGGCATGGGTAGCTCCAACTCAATGAGCGCCAACGCTGGCACGGGTGAGATAACGAAGTGGATGAATCGACCATATCGTTGATGAGATGGTTAATGTGGATCGGACACTATTTAGTATACCACGCACATTGCACCTGTGGCCTAACTGGGCATGGTGTTAGGTCCATTGCAAGTTTGGGCTACCTTCCAGGAAGCGGCCAGCCGTGCCGCGGTCCAGCCACCTGCTCGTGACCGCTTCCTGGAAGGTTGGCGCGCACGAAATTGAACGGCTCCCCAAGGCTGTGGCAGAATAGAGACGAAAACTAGGAGGTCAAACTGTGAAACTAATGACAAAGCGGCAGCGGCTGGAGGCAACCATCAGCGGGGAACCGGTTGATAGGCCGGCCGTCTCCCTATGGCGCCACTGGCCTGGAGATGACCAGCACGGCGGCGAGCTGGCGCGGGCTACGCTGGAGTTTCAGCAAGCCTATGATTTTGACTTTATCAAAGTAACGCCAGACAGCAACTACTGTGTGGAAGGGTATGGCGCGGAGAGCCTCTGGGATGGGAATCCCGAAGGCAGCCGGGTCAAGAGCGGCAACGTGATCCAACGCCCTGATGACTGGCTGGCGCTTCGTCCCCTGGATCCAAACACGGGACTCCTGGCCGAGGTGCTAGAAGCAAATCGGGCCATCGGGGAATCCCTCGGCGATGAGACGCCCTACATCCAGACCATTTTCCACCCGCTCTCCCAGGCGAAATACCTGGCCGGCAATCTCCTCCTGACCCATCTCCGCACGCACGCGGACGCGCTCCAGGCGGGGCTGGCGGTCCTGACCGAGTCCACGCTGCGCTTTATCGAGGCATTGAAGGAGACCGGCGTCTCAGGCATCTTTCTCGCCATTCAGCACGCCAGCTACGATCTCCTCACAGAGGATGAATACCGCACCATCTGCCGGCCACTGGATCTGCAAATTCTGGAGACGGCAGGAGACCTGTGGCTCAACGTCATCCACCTGCATGGCGAGCATGTGATGTTCGACGTCGTCGCCGACTATCCAGCCCAGGTGATCAACTGGCACGACACAGAGACGCCGCCCTCACTGGCCGGCGCCCTCACCCGCACACGGATGGCGCTGTGTGGCGGCCTGCGCCAGTGGTCTACCATGGTGCGTGGCACGCCGGACACCGTGCGCGCCGAGGCGTTGGCTGCCATGCGTGCGACGGGAGGACGGCGTTTCATCCTGGGCACCGGCTGTGTGACTCCCATCGTGGCGCCGACGAGCAACCTGCGTGCGGCCCGCAACGTGGTCGCCAGAAATCCAGCCGCCTAGTGGTCTGTCAGTCGTCATTCTTTAGCCATTCGGTAGTAACGAATTTATTCGTGCTTCACCTGTCCACAGCGACTAAAGTCGCCACTACCGAACGCAAGTTTGATGATTGACAGAGCATTAGGGCCACCGCCAGATCTGGAAAAACTGGGCCGCGCGACGGTCCTATGCGCCTGAACCTGCCACCGCCTTTAGCAGATTCATGGGCCCGTAGCCGCGCAGCCATGCCAGCTGATCTGGATCGCGCACCAGCAGGCTGCCCGCAAAGCCCAGCGCATTCACCGGCACGCCCTCTACCTCTTCCGCGACACGCGGCGCCATGAGCATCCAGCTCCGCGTTGCAAGCCAATTATAGGGGCGGGGCGGACGTTCGCTCCCCTGCCAGACGCCGGTCTCCTCCAACATGCGCGCGTAGAAGGCCAGCAGGTACGACGCGGCCGCCGCCGGCGTGGCGGTCCACGCTGGATCAAGCCAGGCAAACGCATGGCGGAACGGCAACGCCGGCAGCACAGTGATCTGGCCCGGGCGAGCACGCTCGCCAAAGGCCGCCGCGATGGGGATGGGCGTGCCAGCCGGATCCAGCGGCAGCGGGGCTAGCTGTAGGTGTTTGTGTCGCTGGCTCGCCCCCGCGAGCTTGCCTGCATTGTAAAATGCCAGCCCATCGATCTCCGCCATACACGCGGCGAGCGCGACGAAGTCGGCTTGATTGAGCGGCTCGTCCTGCGGCTCGAACGCGCGCGTCACGATGAGCAGATGGTGGTCGATGACGGTGAACTTGTTGAGGAGACAGACATGTTGGGGCGTGATGCCGGCCACAAAGAGGTCGGGGTCATACGGAAGAAAAGGGTCTACATTCGTGGGCGTCCCCGCGGTGGCCCGCTCCTCTTTGGCCTGGGCAGCTGCCGCGCCCCGCTCCCCGGCCAGCATCCGCACCACAAAACGCACCCCAGCCTGTTCCGCGTGCTGCACGGTCGTCGCAATAGGCTGGAAGGCGCCCTTGGCAGCTGCCTGGCGTGCGGTCACCACCGCCAGCTCCCACAACGAACCCGGCGCCAGCAATAGCTGCTCGTCCCTCACCATCTCAAACCCTGTCTCTGCGATCTATTTACCAGCCGCCTGGCCAGCACTTTACCAGAGCGCCGCGCCAATTACAAAGGGGCGAGCCTGCGCTCGCCCCTTTGCTTAGAGCTGGTTCTGTTAGTGGACGACGATAGGTAGATACATCATCGGTACAAGGTTCGCATCCTCCAACGCGGCCGTGTTCACACCGGCCTGTGCGGTGGAGCTAGACTTGCCGTTCCCCTGGCTCGCAGGTACGGTCACCGTGGCGGTGGCGGTGCTCTCCGCGCCGCAGGCGCTGGTGGCCTTGTACACGATGGTGTACACCCGGCCCGGGCCGCCGCCCTGGCGCTCGGCGCGCAGGTTAAAGGTGCGGTCATCGACGATCACGATGTCGTGCGGCGTGTCGCCATCACCCAGGCCGTTGTCGGGCTCGCTGGAGGTAACCGAGACCAGGTTGACTGCCACACCGGCGCCGGCCTGCACCGTGGCATTGACGGTGACATATTTGTGATTCGGCGGCCACAACGAGTCGGGCGATACCGTCACGTTGAGCGCCGGGACCATGCAAAGCCCCACAACCACGGGGTCGTGGTCCGACGAGCGATAGGCGTCGGGGCTGTAGAAGCCGGCGATCTGCCCCGCGCTCTTGAAGTTCGTGTTGTAGTCGAGCACGTTAGGCTCATCGGCATTGATGTGCCACTCGGTCACGCCTGAGATCTGGGGTGTGAGCGACGGGCTCGCAAGGGCATAGTCCAGGTAACCCCATTCGCCGTCGAAGACATACGAATAGGCACTGCCGCCGCCGAACTGCGCCTGCAGGTCCGTATAGCCATTGTTGCGGATGGCCGTGATGGGATCTTCCTGGGCATAGGAATTCAGGTCGCCGGTGATCAGCACATCAGCGTCGCCCACGCCCGTCGGGTCCAGGGCCAGCCACGCCATCATCTCGTTGGCGGCCGCGGTGCGAGTCTGGTTGCACTCGCCCTGCTCGTCACCCGTGTTGATGTCGTTGGGGACCGGGTTCACATTGTTGGAACAGAAGCTACCCTTGGACTTCAGATGGTTCGTCACCACAGTGAACACCGCGCCCGTCCCATTTTCCACAAAGGACTGGGCCAGCGGCGGGCGATTGCGCTGGATCATGGTGGGGTCGCTCGGCGATGCGGGTATCACCTCGAACAGACCAAACGCTCCCGTAGTCAGCGTCGCGGTAGCGCCCGTTGGCGTCACCTTGGCCGGCTTGTAGATCATACCGACCTTGATGGCATCCACACCCAGCGCGTTCAGCTGCCCGGTGGCGGCGTCTACGTCGATGAAGGCATAGGTGCCGGGCCCGGCGACCGCGTTCAGGCGGTTCACCAGGTCCTGGATGGCGCTGTCGGGCCCGTAGCCGTCATTTTCCAGCTCAACCAGGCCCACGACATCCGCGTCCAGGCCGGCTAGGGCGGCAACAGTCTTGTCTACCTGGCGTGCGAACTCCGTGGCATTGTCAGCCCCGCGGCAGTCCGCAGCCGAACCGCCTACGCCATTGGTACACGCGTCCTGGCCAAAGGTGTTGAAGTAGTTGAGCACGTTGAAACTGGCCACCTTGACCGTGCCGCCCACGGGCGCGGGCGTCGCGGGTCGCGGGTTGCCCGCCACGAAGAGCGCGGTCCCGGACAGTGCATTGAAGGGCCGCACACGGTAGGCGTTGCCGCTGGCCGCGTTCCCCGCCCACGTGTAGGTGAGCACGCCAACCAGACCCGTCACACTGTCGCCCCCGCGCAGCGTGTTCGACGCGCTCAACGGCTGGCCGTTGCGGGCGATCTTGACCGGGTCGGGGTTCTGGTTGTTCAGCTCGTCATCCACAATGATGCGGTTGAGATCGTTGCTGGCCGCCACCGCTTGGGCTGCCGCGCCCGGCGTTGCCACATGTGTGGGATGGCGCAGGCGATCGGGGTTCGCGGTGACCACCGTCTGGCCGAAGCGACCCAGCTGGAAATGTTCGGTCACATAGAGCGCCTGGGGCATGCGCACCAGCATTCCTTCGAAGCGCTCCAGATAGCTGGCATCCGGCACGGGCAAGGTGATGTCAACGGGCGTCACGGAGCCGGCGCCACAGGTGATGGGATTGCTGGTGGCGCTCAGGCTGATCTGGGTCTGGTCCTGGAACTCACCCGCATTGCCGCTCACGCGCACCAGGTCACCCAGATTGACCTCGTTGTCGTTGGCGTTGAAGACAAAGATGCCGTCCGAGGTGGCTGGATCGCCGTCGCCAGCCGGGTCCTGCAGGTAAAAGCCGCGCAGCGCGGGGCTGGGACCTTCGTAATCACCTACCACTACGCCCTGCGTTGTGACCGGACCCGTGATGGCAGCACTCAGACCGCTGCCCTGGATCTGGAAGATGGGCGTATACGCTTCCTGGCAGGGGTCGGTGCCGACCGCAAAGGAGAACACGTAGTTCTCGGCCATGTTATCAGGCGGGTCGTTGGTATCCTGGTCCGTCACTTCGCTGGCCAAGACGGTCACCGTGCAGCTCCCACCGGCTGGCAGATCGCTGACTGGATCCAGGGTAAAGGTGACCGGACCGCCGCTGGTCGTCACGGCTTGGGTGCTGCTGTTGCACACCACGGATGTGGCGCTGGTCGTCAGCGAGACTGGCTCGCTGAAGGAGAGTGTGATGTTGCTGGACGGCAGCACACCGGTAGCGCCGTTCGCCGGATCGGTGGAGACGACGGCGGGCGCGGTGTCTTCCGTGGTGGTATCGCAGTTGGCTACGTGGGCGCCCAGCCCGTCGTAGGTGTTCGTGGCGAAGCCATCCCACTCCACGCTCGGGTCAAATGTGTTGAAGGCGTCGGCGTCGCCAGCACAGACGGTGGCCTTGCGGCGTAAGGTGTTGTCAGCCGTGGAGACCAACCCCGTACCCCACTCGGTGCCCGGATTCACACCGATCTGGCCGATGCTGTCGATGATCACACCACTCTTGCGCAGCACCACCGCGTCGTTGCCATTGAACCACGGGGAGCCGTTGGTCTGGTCAGCCTGGGCAAGAATGGCGGGATCGGCCGCCGCGTGGCCGAGCACAAAGACATCGCCCGGTGCAACGGTCCCCAACAGTGCAATCGTCAGGCCAGACGACGTGCTGCCGTTGAAGTACACCTGGATGTCATAGACGCCGGACAACGCGATGGCGGCGCCAGTCCCGTTGTAGATCTCGATGGCTTTGTTGTTGGACGTGCCTTCAATGTATTCCGAGATGAACAGATCGGTGGGCGATTGGGCCAGCGCGGGCGCTGCGGCCAGCGCGATCATCGCGCAGAGCGCAACGACCAACAGCATGGGCAAAGCAAGACGACGATCAGGTCTCATGAACTGTTCTCCTTTGTAGCACCTTCTGTTAAGCGATTGGACTGACTATGATTTTTCGTTCTATTTGATTGCGCTGGGCGGTGGTCCGCCGTGAGGATAGGCAGCAAAGCTGCTCTTGGCGCACACCGATGCACGGCCAGTGCACCACGATAGTCTATTTCAGTTCTACTCTTGCCAACAAACGGTAAACAATCTGTTAACGAGCGACTCTGAAACCCGTAAGGATGGTTCACCATGCCCCATAGGCTTGCTGGCATGGCCTTTATCCAGCAGGCTGGGCAGATATCGGTTCTCTAGAGCGGGGGGGTGGCGACCCTCGCGCGGTCCCGCGCGGCTTACCCTTGCCGTCCGCTGGAGCTCAAAGCTTCGTGCCGCGCGGCAGACGCGGGCTCGCGGCGCGCGTAGACACGGACCGCCAGATCCGTCACGCCATAGCCAGCAAAGAGCAGCAACACGGCATCTACCGGCAACCGGTAGCGAATGAGCGTCCAGGTAAGCAGATGCATGGCCGTGTAAGCGACCATGAAGATCACCAGGAGTACAACCCCGGAGCGGTTCAGACCGCTATCGCGACGCCGTATACGCATGACAGCCAAGATCACGCCAAAGAGCATAAAGGGCAGAAACAGGCCGAACGAGCCGACGCGCGATAGGTTACTGATGGTACTGGAATCGGATGAGGGCCAGAACTTGAAATATTCGCGCGCGCGACTGATGGAGAGAAGAACATAGCGGCCAGGATCGTCTGCCACAAAGCCCAGGCCACGGCGCAACAACGCCTGGTCGAGCGCCGCCTCGTTCATGTCGAGTAGCTCAGGCGGCAGCAGGTCCGCGTACGATGGGCCGTCGGCGGGCAAGATGCCGATGAACTCTGTGCCATAGATGGGATGATTGGCCCAATAGAAGACGTAGCCAGCGTTGGTATTGAGGGGGACCAACATGCCAAAGGCCAGATAGTTGCGCACCGTCCACGGCACGATCGCGGCTGCGACGATCGCGATCGTGACGAAGAAACCCGCCAACGTGCGCGTGCCCAAGAAGCGCGCCAGGCGCGTGCGCCGCACTTCTGCCGCGGGCATACGTGCGGCCGGGCGAGAGAGCATCCACCAGAGCCAGAGAAACAGCAACGGCGTCACCAACAGGAATAGCTGGCGCAGCAGCGTGGCCACGGCGATCGCCACGCCCAGTTCAACCCACAGCCGCCAGCGGAGCGACCGGGTGCCCGTGGCAGGGCCGCTGCTCGCGGCAATGCGCAAGCAGATGTCCAGGCTCCAGAGCAGGCTCACAATGTAAAATGACTCGGTAATTAAGGCGCCAGTGTAGTAGAAGAAATAGATGTAGATGGCCGAAAACGCCGCGGCCAGGAGCCCCGCCGCAGGTCCAAAGATGCGCTTGCCCAGACGCCAGGCCAGCCAGGGGTGCAGGATGCCCACGATGACGGCCTGCAGCACGCGCGCGATGAGGGGCTGAAAACCGGACAGCAGATACACGCCGGCGAGATAGATCGTGTAGAGATAGCTCCAGTGGGCCGTTGGCTCGTTGGCACGGGTGGCCGGCCAGTGGCCTTCGGCAAAGCTAAAGCCAAAACCCTGTACGAGCCGCCGCGCCAGGCCATCATACGAGACCTGATCGTAGATCCCCGGCAGCACGCCCACGCTGTTGCCCTGGTAGAGGGCGGAAAAGAGGCGCAGCGCGACGCTGGCGACAATGATGAGCCAGAGTGCGGTACGCGCGCGGCTCGCGGTCAGCCAGCCAAAGTGAGGTTGATCACGGGTTACAGTGGCAGAATTGAGCATGGCTTCCTTGGTCTTCGTTGCGTCTGGTTGCTCTTGCTTAACAGGACCTTGGCGGCGGCGCGCTAGTCCGCGATGACACGAAACCCCGAAGGAAACGAAACGTGTGCAGCCTACTTCGCCACGGCAGCCGGATTGGCGACGCCATAGATCGTCTCAAGCCGGTCTGCAATGGCCTCCCACGAGTGCTTCTGTTCCACGTAGGTGCGGCCGGCCGCACCGACCTCACGGCGTCGCGCTGGATTCTCCAACAGGTCGAGCACCGCCTGGGCAAACTCATGCGCATCATCTGCCACCAGGAGATCGCGGCCGGATACCACATCCAACGCCGCGGAGGCCTGGCGTGTCGCCACGACGGGCGTGCCACAGGACATGGCCTCGAGCACCTTGTTCTGAATCCCCGCGCCGTAGAGAAGCGGCGCCGCGGCCACCGTGGCGCCCTGAATATAGTCGTTCATGCTGGGTACAGCCCCGGTCACCACCACGCCCGGCTCCCCATGGGGGCCCGTATGGTTGGCGGCGCTTGCCAGCGCCCGTACGGCCGGGGTGGGATCCTTGCCCACTAGCCACACCTGGACCTGGGGGCGGCGCGCCCAGACCATGGGCATGATCTCATTGACGAGATAGCGCGCAGCCGTAACGTTGGCGTGATAGCTCATCTTGCCCGTGAAGACGATGCGATCCGCCGGCCGGTCTTCCATAGGGCGAAAGGCAAAGTGCTGCAGATCCACGCCGTTGGCAATCACTTCGATCTGATCATCTGCTTCCTGGTCTTGCCTGGTGCCATAGTCCGCGGCCAGACGGGTAAGGGCCGCCTTGTCCAAACGAGAAGTAACCAGCGTGCGGGCGAAGAGACCGACCATGCGCGCCTCGTGGCGGCGCGTGCGTTCCAGCTCCAGCCGGGTCATGATCCGGCTCTTCAGGCTGTGGCTGGTGCGCGCGGCTTGCTCAAAGAGAAATGAGATACAGTCCACGCTGTCCCAAACCAGCGCCGGGCAGCCACGCAGCTCGCCATCTTCGAGCAGATAGCGGATCGCCATGGCATAGCGGCTGCCGCGCAAATGCTCCACGTGGACCGCGTCGAAGACCTCTGCACGCAACGTGGCGCGTATCCGCGCCATGAGGGCAGGACTCCAGCTGTACGCGGCCTGGAGCGGCAGCCGTCCCGCCAGGGCGACCAGGCTGTTGGCCAGCGACCGGTAGATTGGCATGGGTTCGGCCAGGACCGTGGCGCCGAGGGTCGACAGAACTGCCAGCTCGGCCTGCTCCTGCTCATCGGTCCAAAGCGTGGCCAGGGTCACATCGTGGCCACGGCGCAACAGCGTACGCAGGAACTGGTAGGGCCGGACCCGGACTGGGTTCGGTGTGTACGGTACAACCATCAAGAGCTTCATCATCTGGCATGATACGCTAAGGTGCGTCCTTTGAAGCTTACATTCGGCTGATCATCTATCCGGCGCCGGCATAGACGTCGTCCCAGGCGCGGTAGGTGATGCGCCAGTTATATTGTTCTAGCGCCCAGGCACGGCCCGCGTCAGCAATACGTGCGTTTAATTCAGGCTGCTGCAGGAGCTGGACCACGTGCGCGGCAAACGCATCGGGTGTGTCGCCGATGAGAATGTTCTCGCCGTTGCAATAGCGGATGCCTTCAGCGCCCACTGTCGTGCTCACTATGGGTAATCCCCATGACCAGCCATCGACGATCTTGACGCGCATGCCGCCGCCGGCCAGCAGCGGGACGACAAAGGCCGCGGTCTCGGCCAGATACGGTCTGGGATCGTCGACATAGCCTGTCACATCCAGATTGGCTGCGGGGATGCCCAGCGTGTGCAGGCCGTCAGGCGGCTGCTTGCCCATGACCGTGAGCACCGCGTCAGGCGCCTGGGCCAGCACGCGCGGAAAGATGTGTTCGGCAAACCAGAGAATGCCCTGGGCATTGGGCGGGTAATGGAGCCCCCCCAGGAATGTCACCCTGCGACCCGCCGCCGTCCGCTGGATAGGTGGCTCATCCTCCGGGCTGGCGCAGATGGGTAGGACGCCATGGTTGGGCACCTGCTGGCCGGCGGGCGCTACATCGCTGACGGCCGTGTAATCCTCTTGCGTCACCCAGGTCACCCGGTCAAAGCGGCGACAGATCGAGACTTCGAACGCGGCTAGCTTGCGCGCTTCCAGGGCTAGCATCAGCCGCTTAGCGGGATTCCGCTCCGCGCTCGCCAGGCGGCGGAGGATCATATAGACAGCATTGTGCTGGTCGAGCACCGTGAGGGGCGCCGTATTACCGTGCCGCCGTTCACGAAAATAGAGCGCGTACGGCGCCATCCACAGCTGGTCAGCGTGCACCGCGTCCCACCGGTTTCCGCCTGTGGCCAGCGCGCGCAGCAACTGGTTCATGGCCCCAGAGCGGTCACGCGTGATAATAAAGGGTCGGGCCGTGACCAGGCTCTCCAACAGAAAGCCCACGTCCTTGACGCGGGCACGCGCCATGGGTACCGTGTGCACCGCACGACAGTAGGTGCGCAGATGGGCCACCGCCTCCGGCGTGTCGCTGGCGCGCACAAACGAGACCAGCGTTACGTCGTGCTGCCGCGCAAGATAGCGCAGGACATAGTACGCGCGTACCTTGGGGCCCGCATCGAGCGGGTAGGGCAGAACCTGGGTAAGAAAGAGAATGTGCAAGACGAGCCCTTCCGAATGGCTGGTTATGCAATCACGATCTTGCGCCCAAAGAACGCCTCGGCGTAGCCGCCGGGCGCACGCGACTCCAGACCACGAAGGCGCATCAGACCCCAAAAGGTGCTGGGTGTGAACCAGTGTTTGTTCCGCTGGGTAGCAAAATGGGCCATGAGGTTGTCCACCTTGCGCTGGCAGAGGCCCTCGTCCAGGTGCACGAAGGTGTTGGGCGCGGCCAGGTCACCGTCATACTTGGGAATCTCGTACTCGAGAATCAAGTGATCGCGAAAGGTATTCCACGTTAGCTCGGCCACCAGCCGGTGATCCTGATGGGCATCGTCCCGGCGGTGGGTGAGAATGAGGTCTGGCTCGACCCCTTTGAGCGTCTCAAAGAAATCCTTGATCTGGCCGCCAACGTACGGAAAAAAACCATCGCGGAAGTCCTTGACGACAATGGACTGCTGCCCGGCGCCGGCAAGAAAGGCTGCCGCACTCTCCGTGGCCTCACGCCGCCGTGCCGGATCCGAGCTCAGCACAACCCAGTGAACCGCGAGCTGCGGCAGCTGCTCAACCAGCTTCAAGATCGTCCCGCCACAGCCGATCTCGATGTCGTCGCTATGGGCGCCCAGGCACAACAGACGCCGGGGCGTCTGTTGTGACACATGCATATTCAGACTGTACATAGTTCGATCGCTTACCGTTCAGTTTTGGCGCTAAGAGACTGGCGCATAGCCGAGATTCATGACGCGGCCGTTGATGGCATCTGCGGGTCGCAGGCTTTCGCGCGCGTCCTGGGTCCACACTGCCCATGGCATCTGGCCACGCGCCACCAA
>JACFMY010000079.1:1945-19295 GCA_019455155.1 Caldilineaceae bacterium | reverse complement strand
CCCCCTGCCTGCTGGCGCTGGCCCTATTTTGCTCACCATCTATGGCACAGTCACAGATCTTCTGAGGCATTGTGGGTTCTCCGTTCTTGATATAGACTGGACATAGACTGCTTCAAACCATTCATGGTAGCCCCTGCGGTGCCGGCAGCTAAGGTGAGGCTCTGATTCGCACGATATCGTGCGATCGTCTCGACATCGTTGCAGAAAGCGTCCCAGCCGGACAAACCGTCGTTTCTCGCCATCTCGGTTGTGAAGGAGCGCAATGCACGGTCTAGGGCTATTTGCGCTTGGATCACCTCGCATTGAGTGTGATAGATCGCCCGTGAAAATCGAGCGCCGCAAGGCTTTGGCTTTGCTCGTTTACCTGGCCGTCGCCGGCGAACCTCATCGGCGCGACACGCTGGCTACCTTGTTCTGGCCAGATTACGGCCAGTCTCGTGCTCGTGCTGCACTCCGTCGCACATTGTCCGTCCTCATCAAGGTCCTCGGCAGGGACGCACTGGAAGTGGACAGGGAAGTCATCGGCTTGCCCCGCACGGAACGTAGCCGTGGTTTATGGTTCGATGTGGATCGATTTCACGAGCTGGTGGCTGCGTGCCGGGCCCACGGACATGCGGAGGTTGAAGTGTGCCCAGAGTGCCTGAGCCCGCTGACGGAGGCTGTGGCGCTGTATCGGGGCGACTTTCTCTACGGCTTTACGCTGCGCGACAGTGCGGACTTCGATGATTGGCAGACTTTGCAGGCAGAGGCCCTGCGCCGTGAGTTGGCGGGGGCGCTCGAGCGGCTAGCACGTGGCTATAGCGCACGCCACGAATTCGAGGCTGCCATCCACTATGCCCGGCGTTGGCTGATGCTGGATCCGCTTCATGAGCCGGCACACTGCTATTTGATGTCTCTGTATGCCTGGGCAGGTCAGCGCCAGGCCGCACAACGGCAGTATGCTGAGTGTGTGCGGCTCTTGGAACGAGAATTGGGAGCAGCGCCACAGGCGACCACGACGCAACTCTATGAGGCGATCAAACAAAACGCACAACCACCGCCGGTGGGTTTGCACTCTGCTACAGTCTGGTCTCGAGAAGCGCTCTACGCACGGCCTTCATCCCTTGACGATCGCCAACCCCGACCTGAAACTTCGCCTCAATCCTCATCTCTGCTTGACCGGATTGTGCACGGCCAGCTAGTGGGACGCGAGCGGGAGGCAGCGCAGATCAGCGCACTGTGGGCCCGTGTTGCTGCTGGCCATGGGAGCGTGCTGCTGGTCAGCGGAGAGGCGGGCATCGGCAAAACGCGGATGGCCCGAGAAGCCGCCGTCATTGCAGCAGAATCGGGAGCCAGAGTCCTGATCGGCCGGTGCGATGCCGAGAGCGCCGCACCAAATTCGCCTATTGCCCAGATGATCCGCGGGGTATTGGATAGCGTTCAAGGCACCGATCCTCAGATACCGGATTTCGTCCTCGCAGATCTGCTAACCTTGGCGCCGCAGTTGCGCCCACGTTATCGAGGAATAGAGCACAACTCGCCTCTCGGCCCCGAATTAGAGCGCCAGAGGGTGTTCGATAGCTTCGTCTCCTGGTGTGAAATCCTGGCCGGTCAGGACGCTCTTCTGCTGTGGGTAGAGGACGTGCACTGGGCGGACAGCGGCACACTGTCTTTGCTACGCCATCTGGCGCAACGCATGCACGACATGCGGATATTGTTGGTCCTGACCTACCGCGATGCAGATGGGGAGTTGGCTGAGGCCCGTACGCTGAAGGAAACGTTGCTCGATCTGAATCGCCATCGGCTCGCGGAACATCTTAACTTAGCGCGCTTCAACCGGGAGCAGACGCGCGATCTGCTCGGGGGCCTACTGGCAACCGGTGGCGAGATTACGCCGGAATTCCTCGACAGTGTCTACCGAGAAACCGATGGCAATCCGTTCTATATCGAGGAAGTGTGTAAGGCGTTGATCGAAGAAGGAAAACTCTATTTCGCCGGCGGCTACTGGCGACGTGCCGACATCGAGACCGTCGTGATTCCCCAGAGCATCAGGGAGGCGATACTCCTGCGTATAGAGAGACTTCCCACCTCGATACAAGATATGCTGCGCCTTGCGGCTGTCCTCGGGCGCGAGTTTGATTTCGCGGTCTTGCAGGCGATGGGCGGATGGGACGAAGAGACGCTGATCGGTATGTTGGAGCACGTCCGTCGTACACAGCTTATTGCCGAAGCGAGCCGGCTGGATCCCTTCCGGTTTGCGTTCGTCCACGCGCTGATCCCCTTTACCTTGCGCGAAAGCATGAGCGGGCTTCGACTCCAGCGTTTGCACCACCGGGCTGCGAGGGCGATTGAGGCTCTGCTGCCGCATGAATACGAAGCGTTGGCGCATCACTTTACGGCAGCGGCCGAACGCGGCAAGGCTATTGATTATTCCCTGCGCGCGGCCCAACGCGCCGAATCCCTCTTCGCATACGACACGGCCATCCAGCACTTGCACGCGGCAATCAACATGCTTGAGGTTGGGGATTCCAGCGCGCCGCGGCTGATGGCACAAGAGCTACTGGCCGATGTTTATCGCCTGCGCGGTGAACGCACCAAAGCAATGTTGGTTTACCAGGAAGCACTTGATCAATGGCGCAGCCAGGCCGGCGGGGACAAGTGGGTCGCCGTGCGCCTATGTCGCAAGCTACATGAGACTTTTCTCCTCTTGGGTTCGAGCAACGACATTCAGCGCTTCGAGGCACTGTCGCGAGCTGGCCTCGAATGTGGACTTGGCCTCATTGAGGGGGAGCCTCCGCATCCAGAAGCCGTCCTCCTGTTGGCAACCATGGCAAACGACACCCGCGGCACGCGCCCCCAGCAGGATTGGGACACTGCAGAGCGTTTCGCGCGCACGGCTGTGACCATGGCCGAGCAATTGGACGCGCCAGTCGAGCTCGCGTCGGCGCTGGCTGCCCTCGCTACCGTCTACGGCGTCCGCGGCTTGTTGCGGGAGCGTGTGCAACTTGTCGTGCGCTGCGTTGCCGTCAGCCGCGATCCACGTTTTGGCGATCGGCGTGACCAGTGCCGTCACCTGTGTGAGGCGGGCAACGCGCTCTTGCTGGTTGGTGAATATGCAGAGGCTCTGCCCTATCTCTTGGAGGCCGAGCATCTCGCGGACCTGATTCGGGATGCTAGCCAACAAGTCCATGCCCTCGGTCTCCAGGCACAATGCTTCTATGGACTGGACCGGTGGGATGAGATGTTGCAGATCGAGCAAAAACGCCAGGCACTGGAGGATCACTACGGCCATGATCGCGTGGGCATCATGTGTTTCTATTGTGGTTTAAGCGCCAATGTTTCAGCACTACGCGGCGACTACGAACGCGCTAACAGCTGCCGCAAGATCGCCTACAACAATATGGCCGCTTTTTTTGGTGGGCCGCCTGAGGGTGGGATGTGGTCGCGCGGCGGTCACTACTGACTTGGCAAGGCCCTGATCGGAGAGGGCGAGTTCGTCCTCATCAGACAACACCTGGAAACGGCGCTTGAGCCGTCTGCTTCGTGGGTAGGAGATCACGATATTTGCGCCGCGCTGGTTGATGTGGCCTCTATGCAACAAGACGCGGCCGCGATTTGGCAATATGCGCCACGGGCGGAGGAGCTGGCCATACGCTATGGTCACGGACTGTATCAAGCAATCGCCCAGCGCGCGTGGGGTGTGTCCCACCGGCTGACGGGTGAATACGACGACGCCGAGAGACGATTGAAGCAGGCCCTCGGTGTGTTCCGTGAATTGGGTGCCCGCTGGCAGATCGGGCGCACCCTCTTCGCGTTGGGCGAAGTGGCCATGGATCGGTCAAATACCACCGAAGCACACAACTGCTTCACACAGGCTTTGGCCGCGTTTGAGGAGATGCAAGCGGCCCCGGATGTGGCGCGAACTCGTGCGGTATTGAGGTCACTGACTTGACACCTGGCCGATCGCGTATGTTAGCCGGTACACGCCTGGATGTTGCCGCCAGCCAGCATATTTTTATTGCCCGCGATAGCCAGCTTCGGTTCGTGCGCGTCGCGCTTGAGTGGTTACCCCTACACGACGTATGCCTCGCCCACGCCCGCGACGGCAACGTTGACAATGTACACAGGGCAGGTGGCCTTCCGCACCTCGCCTCTATTGCCCTCTTGCGTCTGTAGCTACTTTGTGGACAGCCGTGTGGTTCGGTTGCCATGTTTGACTATGCGGTCATGTTCTATTTTGTCAAAGACGGCTGAAGCGGCAGGTACCGCAACCTCACATCACCCCCATTTAGCTCGAAGGGGATATTGGCCCGAAAGGAGTGAACCATGAACGCCAACAAGCTCCCCAGCTCGTCCCGCCGGGCGATCCTGCTCGACGGTACGCCCGCCAACGATCGGACCGGCCCCCGCGTCAGCGCTACGGTGATGAAGGAACTGCAAAGCCGTGGCTGGGAGGTGGAGCATGTGGTACTGCGCGAGCAGAAGATCGGCAACTGCGCAGGCGATTTCTTCTGCTGGATCCGTAGCCCCGGCATGTGCATCGTGGATGATGACAACCGCGCCATTTCCGCCGCGGTGATCAACAGCGACCTGACGGTCTTTCTCACCCCGGTTACCTGTGGCGGGTACTCCTCCGAGCTCAAGTGCATGGTCGATCACCTGATTCAGAACATCTCTCCCTTCTTCACCAAAGTCGAAGGCGAGACGCATCACACGCGGCGCTATGAGCGCTATCCCGATTTTCTGGCCGTGGGCTGGCAGGAGAAGCCTGACGCACAGGCCGAGACACTTTTCCGCCACCTTGTCCACCGTAATGCCATCAATTTCTATTCCCAGCACAATGTCTGTGGCTTCGTACTGGCCGATCAAGCGGACACCGGGATCACCGCGGCCGTGCACGGATGGCTGAACGACCTCGATGACGGCCACTCCATACAGGATGCGACCTTGCCGAAGATTGACGGACCCGCGTACCGCGCGCGTGAGGTGCACCGTGCATTGTTGCTCGTGGGTAGTCCGAGAACGCGCAAGAGCACTTCCAACTCCCTTGGGGCATACCTTTACGGACAGCTGGGCGCGTCCATCGAGACCGAGACCATTTACTTGCACACGATTCTGCGTTCTCCCGCCAAGCTCCAGGCCATGCTGGAGGCGGTGGACGCCGCGGATCTGGTGACGCTCTCCTTCCCGATCTACGTGGATGCGCTGCCCGCGCCGGTGGTCGAAGCGCTCAGCCATATCGCGGCCCACCGCAAAGATCGGACAGGGAGCCAGCCACAGTCGTTCATCGCGATCGCCAACTGCGGGTTCCCGGAGGCACAGCATACGGCCACCGCGCTGGCTATCTGTGAGCTCTTCGCCCAACGGACAGGCTTCCAGTGGGCGGGTGCGCTGGGGCTAGGCGGCGGGGAGATGATCCGCGGCGCGGACCTGGCCAAAATGGGTGGCCCGGCGATTCGCGTCAAGAAGGCGCTGGAATTGGCGGCCGCCGCGCTGGTGCAGGGGCAGGCGATCCCCGAGGCGGCGCGGACGCTCATGGCAAAGCCGGCGATTCCTGCCTGGCTCTACCGGCTGGCCGGCTGGTACGGATGGAAGCAACAGGCGAAACGCTACAACGCGGGCAAGCTGCTGAAGCAACAGCCATACATGCCACGAGCAGCCCGGCGTCGTGACCTGGCCGCTACGGTGCGGTCGTAGCGCCAGGTGGCCGGCAACGCCGGCATGTCTGCGTCTGCGCGAGTCCTACCGGCCGCCATGCGGCCAGATGGGGGCAAGGGTCCAGATATCCAGTGACTCGAGCACAGCCGCGCCGCCATGGCTAAAGAGCGCCACGCCAAGACTATCCGCCAGGGTAGGATAGATGCGGCCGGCCATGGCGGTGCGCCCGGCGCCGGCAAAGATCTCGACGACCGAGCGGTCCAGGAAGATATGCAGCGTCACGGGCGCGCCGGGCGCGCGCTCCAGCCGCGCCACGCACGGCTCCCGATATGTCTCCGGGTCCAGGCTCGACCGCGCGCGGCCCAGCGCTAGCCGTGACTCATCCCCGAACACGCTGACCTGCGTGTATTCGCTCCCATCCGGCGAACAGCGCAGCTTCAAGCCATATTCGCCCAGGCTGCCCCCTTCGAACCGGGCGATGATCTCCAGGCAGTCACCCTGGACGCCTTGGAGCAGCTGCTCCGCGCCGCTGGCAAGTTCCACATGCTCAAAGTGCCAATGTTGCCGGCGCAGGGATTGCAGCGCCCCGTGCGGTTCCAGCGCCAGCGCGCCGTCGGGCCACAGCGAGACAATCAGCGGCAGCGACATGACGCCGGCCCAGCCGGCCTCCAAACACCGGTCCGGCCGGCGCCCCTCGGTCAGCCAGCCAAAGAGCAGATAGCGGCCGTCAGCAAGCCGGGTCGCCTGCGGCGCATAGAAGTTCTCGCCGGCGACACCGTGGACAAGTATACGCGGCGGGCCAGCGTCGAAGCTCTCCCCGCGCAGCCGTCCCACCTGATAGAACGCGTACATCAATCCCTGCTCTGGCGCCTGGGCAGAGATGATCAGCGCCTGTTTATCCCCGAATTCGAGCAGATTCGGGCATTCCCAGATGGTGCCAGGCCAAAGCGGTTCAGCCTGGTGCATATCGCCCTTGAGGAGGGTGCCGGCGAGCTGCCAGCGCGCCAGGTCCATCGAGCGATAGAGCAGAATCACGCCCCCTTCACCTTCGATCCGGCTGGCGATCATCATGTTCCAGTGATCGCCCTCCCGCCAGACGAAGGGATCACGGAAATCGCCGCCACACGATTCACGCAACCAGGCCGGCGGGCCGCCAATCACCGGGTTGTAGGCAGGCTTCTCCCAGCCGGCCAGCTCCGCGTCGCCCGTGGCGACACAGACAGTCTGCGGCTGGATGCCAGTGTAGATCAGGGTAGGGACGCCGCCGTTGTCGACAGCACATCCCGACCAGCAACCCTCCGCGTCAGGACCGCCCGGCGTGGGCGCGAGCGCGATGGGCCAGTCTTCCCAGTGCACCAGGTCGCTGCTGACAGCATGGCCCCAATGGATCGTGCCTTGGAACGGGCCATGGGGGTTGTACTGGTAAAAGAGGTGGACACGACCCTCCCACTCGATGAGGCCATTTGGATCGTTCATCCAGTTGGCAGGGGGCAAAAAGTGAAAGAGCGGGCGGTGCGGGTCGCGGCTGAGCCTGGTGCGGGCCGCGGCCGCGGCTTGTGCTGCCATTTCACGAGCATTCATGACCATACCGGCGCCCCCCTTTCGTGGCAGCGTACAGGCAACGTTTGTAAGCTTTGACGCGAGATTCGCCAATAATTGTAAGGTCTTTTGCCAATATACCCCATTGTCAAACCAAATATTTGATCGTAAACTTGCGTCCACAAAAGCTTCCCTTGGTGTAGCCCGCTTATTCGCCCTGGCCACACCAACGATGGTTCCGATCTGGCATTAACTGGAATCGATACCGGGGGTCCCAACTGATGGCCGCCGGTGTGTTCGTGCATGCCTCGAACATCGTTGCCGGAACGCCTCGTTTCCTCGCTTTATGGCCTGCCGGGCGCCGTGACGGCAGAGTGCCCAATCGGCGCCTGTGCTTGAGCCAAGTCGCTCGTCCCCCCATTCACATTCCGCAAGAGCCGGATTCAGGACCTGCTTACCCACTCGTTCTTATCAGTAGTTGTTGCCCTTAGACAATCGAAGTGACGTTGTACCTTTGGAGGTAACAATATGCACAAGAGAACCGCATGGATTCAGACGATACTCACGGCCCTGATGATTGTGGGCCTCGTGGGTTCGCCCTTGCCCTCGCTTGCCCAAGAACCTGGAAGCAACAATGGCGATCCATCCGCGCCAACACAGGTTTACCTACCCACGGTGATCCAGAACGCCGCGAGCGCCGCGGACAGCGCGGCGACCGTCCAGAAGAAACCCGCGGCCCCGCCCTCATCTGCTGGAAAGTTCATTTTCTTTGGCGCAGATGGTATGCGCCCCGACCTGATGGAGAAGTATGCCGGCGAGGGCGCCATGCCAACGTACGCCGACCTGATGAAACAGGGTGTCAGGGGCGACAACGGTCTCGTCCAGGCCTTCCCCCCCAATACTGGGGTCGGCTGGTACACGCTCGCCACCGGCACCTATCCAGGCGAGCATGGCTCGACCAACAACACCTTCTTCCGCACCGGTGAAGGCAACTTCAACAACCGCACCAGCTTTGCCACGACCGGCATCCTGCAGGCCGACACGCTGCAGCAGGCCGCAGAGCGTGCTGGCAAGAAGGTGGCCTCCATCGAGTGGGTCGGCTCGCGCGGCCTGGCGCCCTCACTTCAGGGACCTGTTATCGACTTTCGCAACTTCTTCTCGACGCGCGGTGTGCTGACCTTCCCCCTGGTGGCCGCCGAGCAAGCCGGGGCCAATGCCTTCGGCCTCTCCTACCAGGTCGCAGCCATATCACCGGCCGGGGGCTGGTCGAATACACCAGCCGGCGACGACGCGGTCAGCCCACCCCGGCAGACGGTGCTCACCGTGGCCACTACCTTCGCGGCGCAGAACCCAGACCGCATTTACGATGTCTACATCTACGACAGCGTCGTGGATGGCGTGGCTGCCTATGACCGCGTCCTGCTGGTGCGCGCCGGGCTAGCTAAGAACGCCAGCCTGCCTGCCGCTAATCTGGGCACGGGCAATTGGGCAGATGTCCGGCTGACCGGCGCCGACGGGCTTATCGGCGCACGTGCAGGCCAGACGGCCGGTTTTTATGTCAAACTCCTCAACCTGGCTGGGGACCTGAGCACGTTCAAGCTCTATTTTACCTCTGTGACGCGCGCCATCGCAGCCTGTGCCTGCGACCCCAATTTCGAGAGCACCCTGGTCGACATGTTCCCCACCAGCACCGCCGCTGACTTCGCGCCGCTGGAGGCTGGCATCGTCGACGAGGACACCTACGTCGAGCAAGGGCTGAAGTGGGCCGACTTCCACTGGCCGGCGCTGCAATATATCCTCACGACTGTGCAGCCCGACACCGACCTGCTGCTGCTTGGCAACCCGGTCACCGACGAGTTCAGCCACCAGTTCATGGGGCTGGTCACGCCGGCGGACATGGACGGCGATCCCAATCCCTACTATGACGATGTCACCGGCGACGGCATTCCCGATGGCCGCATTGCGATCCGTGAGGGTTACATCCGCGCGGCCTATGCCGAAGCGGACCAGACGTTGGCCCTTGGCCGCTCGCTCATGGGCGGCAACCCCACGGTCTTCGCCTCTTCCGACCACGGCTTTGCGCCCCAGTGGTATGCGGTGAATGTCAGCAAAGTGCTGGCGGACCTGGGGATGGGAGCAGAGCAGAGCAGCAACTGCCGCGCTGCTGCTGGCGCCAAGGCCAAGGAGTGCCACGCGGGCGGCACGGCCCAGATCTATATCAACCTGGCTGGACGTGACCCGGGCGGCGTCGTGCCGGCGGCCGACTACGAGGCTGTGCGCAACCAGATCATCGCCGCCTTCCAAAACCTGACCGATCCGGCCAACCCTGGCAAGCAGGTCGTGGCTGCGGTCTTCAAGAAGGAGGAGCTGCGCAACGTCGCGGGCAGCGACTCCCTGCACCCGAATCGCAGCGGCGATGTCGTGGTCGTGTTCCGGCCGCCCTACCAGACCGACGCGGCCACGCCTGGCCAGACCATTGCCTTCTCCCAGTTCTTCGGCCAGCACGGCTACCTGCCCGACCTGGTTGATCTGGCTCACAACGTCAACATGCGCGGGACCTTCGTCGCGGCCGGCCCGGCCATCAGGCACCAGGGCGCGGTCGGCGGTGTCCGCGCCATTGACCTGGCGCCCACCCTTGCATTCCTGATGAACATCCCCGGGCCACAGAACGCACGGGGCAAGATCCTGTACAACCTGACCACGGGCCAGGGCCGCTACAAGGAAGTGTCGATCCTGCAGATCAGCGACTATCACGGCCAGCTGGTGCCGCTCTCCGAGGCCGCCGATAATCTGAGCGGCGGCGGCGCGAACAATCCCACCTTTGCCATCGGCGGCGCCGCGTTCCTCAAGCTGTGGTTCGATCTCTACCGGGGCGAAGCCAAAGAGGGCTCGCTGACGGTCGCCGGCGGCGATTCGGTGGGCGCAACCCCACCCATCTCCAACTTCTTCGGCGACAAGCCCACCATCGAGATCATGAACATGATGGGCTTCACGAGTGACGGGCTGGGCAACCACAACTTCGACGCCGGCCAGACCTATCTGCGCACCGAGCTCATACCGCTGGCCAACTTCCCCTTCTTGTCGGCCAACATCATCGATCCGGCCACCGGGCAGCCGCCTGCCGAATGGCAGCGCTCCAAGGTCTTCAACTTCGAGGGCTTCAAGCTCGGCGTCGTCGGCTTCTCGAACGAGGATCTGACTACGCTCATCTTCCCCGGCAACCTTGACCCGTTCGTCGTCACCTCCGCAACCGCCGCGGTCAATGCCGAGACGGCACGGCTGCGCGGGAAGAATGTGAAGGTCGTCATCGTAGTCGGCCACGAGGGCGCTACCGCCGGCACGCTCACGAACCCAACCGGTCCCCTGATCTCCCTGGCCGATAACGTGCAAGGGGTCGACGCCGTACTCGGCGACCACACCGACTTCCAGGTCCTGGCGGTACGGCCAAACGGCGTATTGGTGACCGAGAACCGGAGCAGGGGGATTCGCTTTACGCGCATCCGGCTGGTGGTCGACGCATCGACGCAGTCGGTGGTCTACAAGACGGCGGACTGGCACAGACCGTGGAATATCGGCGTCACGCCCGACCCGGCGATCCAGGCGCGGATCGACGATCTGAACGCGCAGCTGGCGCCCATCTTCAACACCGTGATTGGCAACTCGACCGTGTACATTCCACGCGCCGATGCCTGTGGCAATGGCGCCGGCCGCACCTGCGAGTCACTGGTCGGCAATCTCACCACCGACGCGATGCGGGTCGCTTACAACACCGACTTCGCCATCACCAACTCCGGCGGGCTACGGGCCGATCTGACCTGCCCCACGACCGACAATCCCAGTGACTTCTGCCCGCCCTACACGCCGCCGCCCTTCCCCATCTCGCGCGGCCAGGTGCTGGCTGTCTTGCCGTTCGGGAACGTCGTGGCCACGTTGTCGATCAACGGCGCGGAGCTCAAGACCTACCTGGAGAACGGCGTCTCCGCCATGCCGGCTGTCAACGGGCGCTTTGCCCAGGTCTCTGGCCTGTGCTTCACCTACGACATCTCCGCGCCAGCAGGCAACCGTATTACCAGCGTCGTGAGACAGGCGGCAAACGGCGCCTGTACTGCGACACCCGTCGACTTGACCGCAGGCAGCACCTACACGCTGGCCACCAACGACTTCATGGCGGCCGGCGGCGACGGCTATCCGGTCGTGACGCCCCGCATCACGACGCAGGACTTCATGGACGAAGTGCTGGCCGACTACGTCGCGGCCAATACCCCTGTCAGCCCAGCCATCCAGAGCCGCATCAACTGCGTCACTGGCGGCGTACCGGCATGCCCGGTAGTTGTGCCATAGGCTGCGCTGGGGCGACCACGGTTCAGCTTTCGGAATAGAAGAGGCGCCTTGCCTGCTCCGACAAGGCGCCTCTTCCCCACCATCAGGTGAATATGGGCAGAACGGTCTACTGCTTGAGTACTCTTGCCAACAGATCGGCAGCCTCTTTCCCACCCTTGGACTCCACCTGGGATAGGATGACCGGCACGAATTCCTGGATCTGATCGACGCTCAGCCCCGCCTTGCTGAAGTTATCCGCCAGGGAGGCGAGCCCACCTAACTCCGCAGCCTTGCCGCCAAAGGAGGAGGCCAGACCGCCCAACATGCTGCCCAGGCCGCCGCTTTCCGGCGCAGCCGCCATCATGTCGGCCGAGCCGGGAATGAACTGGGCCAGTCTAGCAAACTCCTGGTCGCCCAGTTTGTCCTCGGCATACTTGAGCAGGATGCCGGCGCCTGCTTTGGCCTGCGCTTCCGTAATGCCTACTTGTTTAGCCAGTTGTTCGACGAGATTCATCTTATACTCTCCAATTCTGGAATATGGGTCCCCGCAGGGGACGAACCGGATCCCCCCTATGAGGATCCTTGCCTCCGAGACGGCTCCATAGAACCGGGCCACAGCAGCCCAGAACCGCGACGCAGCACGATCCGGTGCCCTACCCATTGAGCCAGAGACCTGGCAAAGGGCGGGCCGCTGTTCCATGCATCACACTGGATTGGCCGTCAGCTGAAATGACACAGAAAGGGGAGCGATCTGGGCAAGAGTGTGCCCTATCGCGCGCCATGTGTCAATTTTGCACGGTGATCCCTGATCCGCGTGGCGCCCTGACGCGCTACTCCTCGTTCACGAGCGGCAGGTAGATATTGGTCTGGTAATCAAGCCGGAAGAAGTCGAAGTCCGCCGGAATGATGCCAGCCGGGTCCGGGTCGTCGACCGGATTATGCGCAACCAGGCCCGGCCGCGGATCCGTTATGCCGGGCGCGTACCAGGTGCCTACCTCGGTCCAACTCACCCCATCCGTGCTGGCGTACCCCGTGTAGCTGGCCCCGCGCTTGGACAGGCGCAAATAGGTGTCCGTGTGTGTCCAGGGGTCGAGCGACTGCATCAGAAAGTTGCCTTGTTCCCACTTCTCGAAATAGATGGCGTCGTCGTTGCAGAAGGCCATGGCAGGGTTGAAGCAGGCACCGCGGAACAAGTAGACAGCGTTGCCATCGCCCTGGCTGATGACCACCCCTGCCTTCTGGAAGTCCCGTGAGGGCGCAAATTGGACCCGCACCGTGACATCATAGTCACCTGGCAGCGCAGCCTGCTTGAGCAGATTCTTGGTGGGCTCGCCCGACAGCTGCATAATGCGCAGAAATCCGGACCGCTCACTGAGGCTCCAGTAGTCAGGTTCCTCGTTGATGCATTCCCAACGCGGGTCCATGGTTGGACCATCGAAATTGTCCTGCCAAACGGCCGTTAGCGGCGCGGCCGGCTCTCCCGTGGCGGCGCTACCAAGCGCCAGGCAGAGGGCGGTTGCAATCAGGGCGGGCAACCA
This sequence comes from Caldilineaceae bacterium, assembly GCA_019455155.1. Classification (GTDB taxonomy): domain Bacteria; phylum Chloroflexota; class Anaerolineae; order Caldilineales; family Caldilineaceae; genus JACFMY01. The sequence goes on along the minus strand of JACFMY010000079.1, from coordinate 6,261 downwards.
TCTCATCTTGCTTCTGGAACGTCGTTTGCTCATTGCGTACCTCCTTGTGCGCGCGAACATCGTGGCCGTTTCCATAGCAAAACGGCCGGCCCTGAAAGACCGGCCATCTTTTCTTCAGTCAGTCGCCCTTTCGGGCCCAGCGGCATCCGTTTGGGCTGTGATATGGCTGCGCTGAACCTACCCTCCAGTATAGACCCCGCAGCAAATTAGGTCAATTATTCAACAATAATGATATATTATCATCAACATAATCTATCAGCGACCACAGCAGGCAGGTGCGACTGGCTTTTGTAGCCAATTTGTAGCCGCCTTTCATTGAAAGTTGGAGGGGAGTTCGTGTGTTGGCCCCGTATAGGGCAGGGCCAAAGTCTGTCGACGACGCGGTCCAGAGAGCAGACCTGGTCTGTCGCGCTCAGCGCGGCCGTGGGTAGGAGATGGCAATGAATGCGGCTGATTGGACGATGGTGATCGTAATCAATGTGCTGATATTTGGGCCGATCATCGTAGCCAGCCTGCTCTCCATGAAGAAACCCAAAGACTGGCTCAATATGGTGGGCGAAGGCGTCTTGGGGATCGTGGGCGGCCTGGTCGGGATTGCCATTGCCGCGGCCCTGATCCCTACGTTTGCGCAGGGAGACATCTCCGCCGCGGTGATCGTGGCCTGCGTTCCCATCCCTGGCATCCTCATCGCCGCCGGCGCCGGCGTGGCCGGCCTATTCATGATCATGTACGGGATCAGAAGGTTCGTTGGCGCGCTGCTCCGCCGGGCGCAGGGCGATAGACACTATCACGCATAGGCACGGCTGATAGGCGCTGGCATAGCCTTGGTCAGGGGTACAGGACTTCGCCGGCGGAAAGTGAAAAGGTATGGGCGCCGAAACCTACAACAGAACAACTCCGAACCGGCTTTTGCACTTCTCGTATGAGCATCCCATCTATCCCATGTTCGCCCTCTTCGTGATCGCGTCCTTGATCAAGCTGCTGGACACCTTCGTGTTGCCAATTCAGGAGCTGGTGGGCGAGCTGATCGTGACGAAGGGGCTGGGTTTTCTGCTGGTTGTGGCCTATGTCTGGGCCTGCGGCAAAGGGCTGGGCGCGATCGGTTTCCATCGCCGCGCGGCAGGCAAAGCGATCCTCATCGCGGTCATCTGTGTGGTCTCGTTGTACGTACTCACCTATGGGGCACAGCTGCTGGCATTGTGGGCAGCAGGGACACCAGCCGGGCTCGGCCTCACTGCCGTCGATCCCCACACAGGCATGACCGGTGGGCTTGCCTTTGGCGTGTGGCTGGTGCTGGCGAACGTTGTGAACTCGGCCATGGAAGAGGGCCTCTTCCGCGGCGCCATGCTCCGCCATTTTCGGATCCGCTATGCCGTGTGGGGTGCCATCCTGCTCCAGGCAGGGTTCTTCGCGATCTGGCATCTGAACTGGCCCATCTGGAAGCTCTACACCGGCCGCTCCGACCTGGGCGCAGCCTCCCTCGAAGCAGTGATCCTGCTCGTGTCGACCGGGATTGCTGGCATCGTATACGGGTGGCTGTATCACAAGACGGATAACCTATGGGCTCCTTTTGTCGCCCATATGATCAACAACAGCATCCTGAATGTGTTGTTCATCCGCACGGAAGGCGGCCTCCGCTCCGGTACCGAGTTTGGTCTCTTTGTGGGCCTCCTGGTCGTGGGTTATCTGGCGCTCATCCCGCTGATTGCGCTGTTGGCCAGATGGTTCCAAACGCCTGAGGTAGCGCCTTGGGGAGATGGCATGGCCGGAGTTTCTGTCGAGATGAATATCGCGCGTGCCTCAAAGCGAACATTGCACGACGAACGGGATGGCTAGCCTGACAACCGTCAGTTGAAAGGAGAATTCGGCATGAGCACCATGGAAGCAAAACGCTTTGCCTCACGCGAAGAGGTATTGGAAGGTCTGAAGCAAGACCGGTGCCTGGTCGGCAGCGATCTGAGCGGGCTGGACCTGTCGGGGATCAAGCTTATCGGGCTGAATATGAAAGGCGCAGACCTGCACGAGGCCAATCTGACCGGCGCCATGCTCTGTGCCGCCGACCTGAGCGAGGTGAATCTCTCCAACGCGCACCTGGACGGCGCAACGATGTACGGGGACAGCCTGCGGGGTGCGAACCTGCGTAACGCGCACCTGCACGCGGCCAAGGTCGGCGGAGTCGACCTGCAGGAAGCGGACTTGACCGGGGCTGACCTGAGCGAGAGCCGCATCATGGGGGTTGACGTCACCGATGCCGACTTTAGCAAAGTGGACACGACCGCGGCCCGCGCTGCAGGTGTCTCGTGGTCAGACGCCAAGGTGCAGCCTGCCGAGCTGCCAGCGGCCATGGAGCCGCCAAGCTGGCTGCCCAAGCTCCTGGCCGGCATTGCCGTGGCGTTGATTCTCATGATGATCATGCGGCGTATTGCTGGGAAACGACGCTCGCCAGCTGAGAAAGCGTGATTAGGCCGTAGCGTCTGATTCTTCGTGCGCGGCCAGCTGCGCCAGCTTCTCCGGCGCAAACTCGAAGTAGTCCACGCGCCGCTTGCGCACGCCGATCTCGTGCTCCAGCAGCAGGTCGAGCAATTTCTCGCCATCGATGAGCGTGATGGGCGCTGCGCCGCGCTCGAAGGCCGCGTCTTCGACGCCCTTGGAAAAACGCCCCGTGGTGATGATGGTTCCGCGCACTGCATTGAAGCGGTGCAGCGACCCGCGCAGCTGGTCCAACGCGGGCCGGTTGATCGAACCGCGGTGGCGCCTGGCCTGGATGAGCTCCCGCACCGAGCTGATGCCCAGCTCGATGGTGCCCACCAAATCCACGCCCTTGTCAGTGGCCGGTGCGGTAGCCATCACGTTGTCATAGCCCATCTCTTCGAGGAGCAGCTTCACCAGCTCCTCGAATATTAACGCGTCCATCTCCAGGAGATGGGCAGAGAGTTGGCCGCGCACCTCTTCGCGCACGGCGCGCGCCAGGCGGAAGAGGTCGGACTCCTTGCTGGCGGCCGTGGCTTCCTCCGGCGCCAACGATGCGTAGCGTTCCAGATAGGCCAGGCCAGCCTCCGTGACTTCATAGGCGCGGCCCTGCGCGGTCACCAGCGCGCGGTCAGCCAGGTTGCGTAAGCGTTCGCTGAGCGATGACTTGATGACCGCGTCGCTCTGCAGCGTGGTCATGGTCCGGCTGTACTCCCCATAGCCGGGCAACAGGTCGCCACGGCGCGCGGTCTCCTGTCCGGCCACCAGCCGCAGTATCGTGAGAATGCCCTCGTACGCGTCCAGTTCCGCGACGAGCGGACCAACCTCCTCCTGCATGAACTGGCGGCCGCGGCTGGTGATGCGCAGGATGTCCTCCCGATCGCGCGCCAGCAGGTCGTGCTTGGTGGCGAAATACCAGCAGCCGTGTGTATAGCGTGGATTCAGCTGTTGTTGGGATGTGGACCAGATATGTTCTGCCAGCTCCCGTTCCGGCCCATCCAGGCGCTGTGCGATCCACGCGTTGGGATCGCTCCAGTCCACCTGTTCTTGGGGAGTGCCCCGTTGCTCCAGGATGGCGCTGGCCATCGCGTGATAACTGGCGGCCGGCACACCGTCCAGGCTGTGCAGGAAGCTGCGGGCGTTTGCGTAGGCAGGCAGGAAGGGCGTAGGTGAGCGCAAGCCGTCGCGCTGCGCGCTGGCCGGCGGCCGGCGTTCCCGGCGGCTTAGCTGGGCGGAGGCAAAGATGGGCGCCTGCCCCTTCTCCTGGGCGCGACGCGCGGCCATTCGCCTGCGCACGACCCGCACTACCTCCTTGCGGTCGATGGGTGTGCGCTGCCAGCCCGCTTCGGTCAGCCGCCACACGCCGCGGCGTACATTTTCGATGAGCCCATATTCGCGGAGGTAGGTACGCGTCCACTGCAGCCGGTACTCGAGCTCCGTCAGGCTGGAGCCTGCTCTGTGGGGCTGTTGGACCGCGGGCGCCGGCACTTCCAGCGCCTGGATGACATAGGCGTAAATCTCGCCATTGGTCGCCTGCCCGCCCTGTGCGCGCAGGGCCTCCAATGCCGGCTGCATCATGGCGTCGAATGTTGGTAGCGCGTTGCTTGCCATGGACGGGCTCCGGATCATATTCGTGAGAACGGGCAGCAAAGCTCGCTCACTCCACGGGGAAGGTTGCCCAAAGGCACCCCATATCGTAGTAACGAATTTATTCGTTCTCAACCTATCAACATAAGTCGCTCACTGCACCGGTGAGATCGCCAAAATCGACCCCATACCGTAGTAACGAATCTATTCGTTCTCAACCTATCAACATAAGTCGCTCACTGCACCGGTGAGATCGCCAA
>JACFMY010000079.1:0-1845 GCA_019455155.1 Caldilineaceae bacterium | reverse complement strand
AGTCGACCCCATACCGCAGTAACGAATTTATTCGTTCGCGCCGCTCAACCTCGCCCAACACACTACTTAGGCAGGATCTCACTAGCTGCAAAGTGGACAAAGCTCACCGCCGCGGGCAACGTCGCGGCATGGTCCACATCCTTATCCTGCCACGCGGCGCGCCACACCAGCGCCTCGCGAATCAGGGGAGCCCATTGGGGATAGCGCTCCTGCACCCACTGGGCAGCCTGCCGCTTGGAAACCTGCGCGCCGTTGTGGAAGGCATAGAGCGCCCGGCACATGGTCAGGATCACATAGGCCTGCGAGGGGCGCCGCTCCATCTGGTAGACCCATTCGAGCCAGTACTTGATATGGTCCTGGACGACCTGGAGAAACTCCTCCTTGGATATGGGATCGATGAAGGTAGTGGGCGGCGGTCCAAAGAGCGTCACACCCTTTTCCCGCACCACCCACCAGTTGATCAGCCAGTCTCTTCCCGCATCCTTTAGATTGAAGGGTTCGCCGGGGCTGATGGCGGCCATCTTGCTCAGCTGGGAACGAAAGGTCTTGAGCGCGTCGGCGGAGAGATAGGCGACCTCGATGCGATCGTCCCAGGTGGGATGTGCGGCGGCGAAGTCATGGTGCATCTTCTGCAGCCGCGCGAAGTCCGTGTTGTCGACATCGGACGCGAGGACCGCGACCAGGTCGATATCGCTGATGTCCCGATCGAAGTCGCCGGTGACCAGGGAGCCATAGAGATAGAGGCCTCTCAGCTTGGTTTTCAGGATGTGCTGGATCTGGTCGAGCAGGCTCTGCAGCAGCTCGTCGATATCGGGATAGGGCGTAATCGACACGGTATTGTTTTATGAGAAAGCAGGGAGCGTTTCAGGTGTAGCTATGGGGTGAATTATAGCCGGGCGCGCGCAGATGCACAAGACGTACGCGCACCTTCCTGGACGCTCTCGAGGGCTGTCTGTTGGGCCATGCCACCTTTGATAGGTTCCAGGAAGGTGTGGACACGGCTATCGAACTTGCCCCTTTTTCAGCCTATAAGGCGCCGCGGGGCAACTGTACTCTTCATGATCATTCCGTACAGTTGAGGAATTCATAGTAGGATCAATTGTAGGAGGAACGGGATATGTTACAAGCAGCAGAAATCAAACTGGCCGAACAGCGACTGAGCATGTTGGAACTGGCGAAAGCGCTTGGCAACGTATCGGCAGCATGTAAGCAGCGCGGCATGTCGCGCACGCAGTTCTACGAGTACAAGCGTCAGTATTTGTGGTCACAATCCACAGACTCTTTGGGTGCACACGTAGCGGTTGCAGTTGAGCTAGACGCCCTACCAGAGACATGAGAGCTATAGACACCATTTCAAGGTAGAATGGTGCCATGCGGCACGAGAGCAACCAAAGACTAACCTGCACACGTAGAGCCGTACCAAGTACAATCGAGCCACAAGCATCCATTGTCGAAGGTGGGTTGCTTGAGTGGGACGAGTACACGAAACCGACTCAAGAGCGATTTACGGTTCACGACACCGACGAGGATATCGCCCGCTTGGAGGAGCGTGGACTCGAAAATGAATTGGCGTTGCGGGGACGCGTCCTGGTACTGAACTCCGACCCATCTGGCGATCTGCGTCGCAAGTTGCGCGTCGTGGAGGTTGTGTAGCACAAGAGCTAAAGATGCCTTGCTGGCGTGAGCGGTTACAGTGAAAGCAAATGGTCTCGTATTTGTCGTTCGAGTACTGCCCGCAACAGCGAGCAGATCAAAGGAACAAGTCGCAGTTGAATAGGAGACGATCATATTCATAGAAGTGCGTGCAGAAGACACCGCTCTGCCCGCGCACCTCCGACACGATGT
>JACFMY010000725.1 GCA_019455155.1 Caldilineaceae bacterium | reverse complement strand
AACCGCGGCGCGCAGCGCAGAACCGATATGCTCAAAGATGTCCTCGACGATGACCACGTGTTCGTTGTGTTCAATGAATGCCTCACGCAGCGCGCGGGAAGCGCTGAGATGGCCAGAGCCAAAGGGGGAATAGAAGATCAGGATGCGGGCCACATTGCGTCTCCTTGGGTAGTAGAACCGGCAACTGCCGGCTCCCCCGTGATTATACATGACGGGGCAAACCATGCGCGTTGCCGCGCGGGAGCGCCGCCGCTTCGTCCCGCGCAGGCGCAACGCGCTGGTTGCAATTCCGGCGCATTTGAGTAAAATTCGCCAACACACATGGTCCGGTAACCGCTGCGCACATGTCATTCACTTACCACGTTCACAAAGGAGATCCCATGCACCGGAAACGCCGATTCTCGCTGTTGGTGACTTTGCTGCTGCTCTTGTCCCTGCTGACATCCAGCGTGGCATGGGCGCAGGTTCCCGCGCAGCCAGCGCCGCCGGTCCTCCATCTGCAGGCGGCCAGCTTTGCGCCCGCGGCGGGCCAGCAGCCGGACCTTCCTCCCGGTCTGACCATCGCGGGCTATAACGCCAATGTGCGGGGCGCCTATATTGTCCAGTTTGGCGGTCCCATCGAGCAGGCGTGGCGCGACCAGCTCACCGGGCTGGGCGCGGAGATCTTGGGCTACCTGCCCGATTTCGCCTATAAGGTACGCATGAACCCGGCCCAGGCGAGCCAGGCTGCTACCTTGCCCGGCGTGCTTTGGGTGGGCGTCTTCCAGCCTGCCTACAAGCTGAGCCCCGATCTGAAGCTCGATGGGCACCGGCTCTATCGCATCCGCCTGGAGCGCGGTGCGGACGCCGGTCTGGTCACAGCAGCCATCGCGACCAGCGGCGCCGAGCTCCTCGCGCGCAACGGGAACGTCATCGTCGTCGTGGCCGATGCCGCGCAGGTGACCGCGCTGGCGCAGGTGAGCGACATTGCCTGGATCGAGAATTTCGTCTTCAAGGTAAAACACAACGAGTCGGGCGGTGGCGTCATCATGGGCGGCAACGCTGCCCTGGCCGCAGGCTTCGATGGCTCGACCCAGATCGCGGCTGTTGCGGACACCGGCCTCGGCGGCGGCACGGCCAGCACCGCGCACGCCGATGTTCCGGCCGGCCGCATCCAGGCCATCTATAATTGGACCTCTCCAGACGTCCGTTTTTGCTACCGGGTGCGCCCGGACGGGCCGCAGGATGTGGATAGCGGCCACGGTACCCATGTAGCCCTTTCCGTGGTGGGCGACGGTGGCGCCGCGGGCGAAGGACGGGGCGTCGCACCCGCGGCCAAGCTCGTCTTTCAGGCCGTCGAGGAATATCTGGACATCTATGCCGTCTGCACCGATCCCAACACGCCTGACGGATACTATCTGATTGGTATTCCCGATGACCTGCACGAGCTCTTCCAGCAGGCGTATGGCGCCGGCGCCCGTACCCATTCCAACTCGTGGGGCAGCGCCCAGGCTGGTGTGTACACGCTGGATAGCCAGAACACCGACGACTTCATCTGGCAGACGCGCGATATGCTGGTGACTTTCTCGGCCGGCAATGAGGGCATCGACGCCAACAGCGACGGCATCATCGACAACGACTCCATTGGCTCACCCGCCACGGCCAAGAACGTGCTGACCGTAGGCGCCAGCGAAAACCAGCGCGCCGACGGCTACCCCTGTGACACGGGCCTCGGCTACCAGTCTCACGATCTCTACCAGCCAGGGCAGACCTGTGGCAGCATGGGAGGCCAGAACATCCTTGGCACCTATGGGGGGCGTTGGCCGGCCGACTATCCGGCCAATCCTATTGCCGGCGACCTCACCGCGGGCAACCAGGAGCAGATGGCCGCCTTCTCCAGCCGTGGCCCCACCAATGATGGCCGCATCAAGCCCGATATTGTGGCGCCCGGCACGTGGGTCCTGTCGGGCTACTCGAGCCTCTACCAGGAGGGATACGGCGATCCCGTCAACCCGCAGAACAACGCCTACCAGGTTGACGGCTG
>JACFMY010000724.1 GCA_019455155.1 Caldilineaceae bacterium | reverse complement strand
TGCTCCATCTGCCAGAAGCGATCCTGGGCGTGTACCCAGCCCAAGGCACGGAAGAGGTCTGCTTCGGGTTGGGCATAGATATGTGGCACCCCGTGCCTGTCGCGCAGAATCTCAACAGGTTGGTCAAGAAACGGGGCGCGGACGGTACCTTCGATCTGTGGCGCCGCGCGCTGCATGAGCCACCAGTAGACGTACATGAACACGCCGCCCCCGGCCAGGACCACAAGAAAGAGGATCAGGAGAATGATGGTAATCGTCGTCGTGCCAGTCATTGCTTGGGCAAAATATCGATTCGTACCAGAATTGAGACGCCGCGAGCCGGGCTAAGGCCCTGCATGGCTGCCACACGTAGTGCGCCGCGCGTGCCGTTCTGATTGAACCACCGGCTCCCCGGTTTGCCCAGATTGGAAGGCAGCCAATTCTGTGCAAACGCCCGGTTGTGCTTCAATAGCGTGCGTGCGTTGCTGCATGCCCTATTGCCCTAATGGTTATTGCCTAATAGTGCCGGGAATATGGAGTAGATCAAGGCAGGTCGTTATGTCAACAAATCTGGTATCGAACGGTTCCAATCACCGCCCGCTGTGGATCGGCATCACCAGCCGCCGGGGTGATCCTGCCTGGCTGCAGCGTTGGGCGCGTAATTATCTCTTTATGGTCGCCAGCTATAAGGCTGTACCCGTCGTGCTGGCGCCCGACAGCCCTGCCATCCTGCCGGACGGTGAACGCTACACGCCTGACGCCCAAGGCCGGGTGCCGGAAGCGATCCTGGAACGTCTGGATGGCCTCATATTGTCCGGCGGTGGTGATGTGGATCCGCAGCGTTTTGGCCAGCCGTTGGCTGGGGCGGAAGCCGAGAGCATCGACGCGCAGCGCGACGAGTTGGAGATTGGCCTGGCCCAGGCCGCGTTGGATAGAGATCTGCCGCTCTTTGGGATTTGCCGCGGCTGCCAGGTGCTCAACGTCGCCGCGGGCGGCGGCATGATCCAGCACTTCGACGATCACCGGTCACCAGCGGAAGGACCGACGCGATTCCATCCCGTCCAGGTGACACCGGGCAGCCGCTTTGCGTCCATCGTCCAGAGTGCACAGTTCGACGTCAACACCTTTCACCATCAAGGCCTGGACCAGACCAGCCTGGCGCCTATCTTCCAGCCGGCCGCGGTAGCCCAACCTGACAGTTGGCTCGTGGAGGCATACGAGAGCCCGCGCCACAGATGGGTCGTAGGCGTGCAGTGGCACCCAGAACGAATCTTCGAACTGAGCGACCCTCATCAGCTCCTGTGGGAGGGTTTCATCAGTGCGTGCGCGCGGGGGAGAGGAATGGTGGTTATCGGGCACTCCAACCCTTAGAACTCCACAGTAATCACCGCTCCGCGATCGGGGTTGTTGCCGGCGTAGATGCGGCCGCCGTGGGCTTCGGCGACCATGCGGCAGAAGGCGAGCTCTAACCCCAGCTCGGCCTTTCCGTGCTCCTTCATATAGACAGCTTCATACTGGTCAAACATGCGCACGAAGTCCTCGGGAGGGATCCCGCGGCCCTGGTCCATCACGCTGATGCGCACGTTGGGCTGCTCCTCTTCCTCGGTTTCAGCGATGTGGGTTTGGGGGTATTCGACAACAATTGTCACCGTGGTCTGGGGCGGCGAAAACTTGAGCGCGTTGGCGACCAGATTTTCCACCACACGCTGGAACAGCGCCAGATCAGCAACCACAGGATAGGACTGGCCTTGGGTGCGTATGCTCAAATGCACGCCTTGGGCCTCGGCCAGGGGACCAAATTTCTGGCGTACCTGCTCGATAAGGCGATCCACATAGACGGGGCTGCGCGACAGCGAGAGCTTGCCACGCTCCATCTTGGCCAGCATGAGCATGTCGTCCAGAAAATTGCTCATCTTCTGCGCTTCATTCATGGCCATGTCGAGATAGCGATTGGTCTCAGACGAGACGCCACCCTTGCGCTTGAGCAGCTGTAAATAGAGCATAACTGCGGCCAGCGGATTGCGAAGATCGTGCACAATCATGT
>JACFMY010000723.1 GCA_019455155.1 Caldilineaceae bacterium | reverse complement strand
ATGGCAACGATTCTCTTGCTGCGCTGGCCGTGGCTGATCTGGCTGCCGTTGGCTGCTGCGCTGCCCGTGACCAGCGGCCTCAAACAGGGAGTCGTGAGCGTCACGGATCTCTTGCTAGCTGCCGGCGTCGCGCTCTGGTTTTTCGACGGGGCGCGGCGACGTACACTGCTGCTGCGCGGCTCGCTGCCCGTGGGGCTGGCTACTGTCTACATCGCCGCACTAAGCTTGTCGACCTTTGGGGCTGTCGAATTGGGCGAAGCTCTGGCCGAGGTGATAAAATGGCTGGAATTGCTTGTTCTCCTGCTGGTGGTGCCCAGCATGGTAGGACCAGCCCAGGCCCGCTGGTTGGCCGCGGCGCTCGTATTGGGCGGCATCGGGCAGGGTCTGCTTGGACTTTATCAATTCGTCTTTCGCATTGGCCCGGAGTATTTTCTGATACTGGGGCAGTTTATGCGCGCGAGCGGCGTCTTTGCCCAGCCGAACCCCTACGGCGGCTATCTCGGCTTGACGCTGCCCGTAGCGCTGAGCCTGGCCATTTGGGCCTGGAGTGCCTGGCTGCGCCAGCCCATCCGGCAGTGGACCGCACTGCTGTGGAGTCTCTATTTCACTGCTGGCACGGCCATGATTGGTGCGGGCCTGCTGGCCAGTTGGAGCCGGGGCGCGTGGTTGGGTGCAGTGGTGGGCGCGACAGTCGTGTTGATTCTGCGCAGCCGGCTGGCTGCGCTGCTTTCAGGCGTTGTCGTATTGGTGCTGCTGGCCGCGCTCCTCTTGGGCGCGTTTTCGCCGGAAGCCATTCCTGCCCCTATTGCCGAACGACTGCAGGATCTTCCGGAGTATTTCGGGTTCACCGACGTGTTGAGCCAACCGGTTACCGACGAGAACTTTTCGGTGATCGAGCGGATTGCCCACTGGGTAGCTGCCCAGCGGATGTGGGAGCTGTCGCCGTGGCTGGGCGTTGGCCCCGGCAATTATGCCGCGGTCTACCCGCAGGTACGGTTGCCACGCTGGGAAGAACCCCTCGGCCACGCCCACAATGTCTATCTCAACGTCTTGGGAGAGACTGGGCTCGTGGGATTAGCCGCGTATCTGTCGTTGTGGGTGGCGATTGTCTTTTGGGTGTGGCGGCGTATACGAGCGGCGGCCGCCTGTCACAGCGAACGCTGCCGCTGGTTTTCTGCTCTCGGCATCGGCGTTTTGGGTGTGGTCGGCCATCTGAGTACCCACAACCTCGTCGATAACTTGTTCGTACAGGGGATGGTCGTTCACATCGGTCTATGGCTGGCATTGCTGCATATCAACTGGCACGGAGAGTCGCATTGAGCGCATTACAATCTATTCCATTGAGCGAAACAAACCGCCGCGAGGTCAAACGTTTCGTCAAGTTTGCTATGGTAGGAACAGGGGGCATGATCACCCATATGACCCTGTTCAATGTACTCATGTTAGGCCTGCACGTAGACCCCCGCCTGGCCAACGCGATCGGCTTCTGCGCCGCAGTTGTGCAGAATTTTACGCTCAACCGGCTCTGGACCTTTCCAGAAAGCCGCGAGCGGCGGGCAGGCGCCCAACTCGGCCAGTTTACCACCGTCAGTGTCATTGGGCTGGCCATTAACTCTGCCGTATTCTGGACTGTCAGCCATCTGATGGAGCCCATGTGGTCCGCGCTGATCGCTGAGCCGACCCTGGTCAAAGCCATCAACAACAACCTGGCGTTGGCGATGGCTATTCTGGTCGTGCTCTTCTGGAACTTCACGGCCAATCGCCTGTGGACCTTTCGGCATCGCTAGTCGAGGTTGGAACATGGCAATGTGCTGCCACACGGGCGCCGCACATGATGCTTTGTCACCTATCCATTCTCTAATCACAGCCGTTCGCTTTCCTTCATGACCACCATCGCCGTTGACTACACGCCGGCGGTGCGCCAGCAAGCTGGCATCGGACGCATCGTCCGGGGACAGATTGAGGCGCTGATCAGGCTCAATCCGGGTTACGATCTGCGTCTCTTTGTTGTAGGTAGGGTGACCGCAGGTCA
>JACFMY010000078.1:1393-19421 GCA_019455155.1 Caldilineaceae bacterium | reverse complement strand
AGCATCAAGGACGCTATCTCTTTGGGGGCCTGCTTCCCATTAGCACCTTTGCCGCGCTTGCCTGGCGGGAGCTCATGCAGCCGCTGCAGGGCAAAGTGACGGGCTTTCTAACAGCCGTACTCACCATCTCCCTGGCTGGCGCCAACTTCATGTCTGATGTCCAGGATAAGGTGACGATCCTCGTCATTGGTCTGCTTGCCATGCTACTGGTGATCCAGCCTTTCCTGCTCACGGGCTCGGTCGACCCAATCATTGTGGGCGCGCCCTCGCTTCTCCAGCGCTGGTTTGGCTGGCGCTACGTTCGCCCACTGTTGCCCGCGCTGCGGAAGCTGGTCTGGGCCACACCTTTTTTGGCTCTGTTGTTCCTGGATTTCGTGATCCCGTTTCGCTACATCGTGCCGCAGCTTGGTTTCTGACGGCATGAACCGGGCCCCGGTCGCTGGCGTTGTATAGAGTCGGGGCGCGCGATGCGATAGCTGGGAGCATCGGTGAGATTTCCCTGAAGGGCCGCGACTGGTAGGCTGGCTTACAAAAAAGATTGCGAATTGACGGCATGATCCAGTGTATGTTGTCTTGCTGCCGGATCATGTATATGACGCCGGACGGAACCGGAATCCGGTACGGACGCTTCTACAACTTGGGCCACACGGAGGTAAGAAACCATCATGCAGGGTGTTCTCTCTTCCCGGCTTCCTCACCATCAACTGCGCCGCACGCCATTGGATCTGGCCGCACTCTTTGTGCTGATGGTCATCATGGCTGTGCTCACAACGGCTGCATTCTGGGCTTTTTGGCACACGAACCGTATTTACACGGGCGTGACCATTGGCGGCGTGCCAGTGGGCGGCCTTACCCGTACCGAGGCGCTGCGCCAGTTGAACGAGCAGCTTCCCGCCTATCCGCTGCCGCCGGTCACGATTACATACCAGGGACAGAAGTGGCCGCTGCAGACGGCCCAGGCCAAGACAGAGGCGGACCTCTTGGGCGCCGTGAACCGGGCCTATCTTGTGGGACGGACAGGCGACTGGGCTGATGACATAGCCATCCAGTCGCTCACAGCGCTGCGCCAAACGGAGGTTACGCCACAGCTCGCCATTGATGAGGCGGCGTTGCGCGCGGCGCTGACACGCCTTGCCATGGCCGTCGAGAAGCCGGGCATGGCCGCGCGGCAGATTGGCGACGTGAGCATACCGGCTGAGCCTGGCGTGCGCGTCGATGTGGAGGCGACCTTGCAGGGCGTCCTGGGCGCGCTGCAGCGTACGAGTCTCCACGAGATGGCGGAAGTACCGCTAGTTACCGCGGCTGTTCTTCCCCCTGCCGAATCTACGCCAGGTGAGACGGCGGCCCTGGCGTCTGCCGCCCCTGCCCAGCCTATTCTCCTGCGTGACGATCAATTCGGCCTGGAGTTTGCCATCGCGCCGGCAGCTGTGAATGGGGGTTTGGGCTCGTCGCAGCCTGTACAGGTCGACGAGGCGCAGCTGCGGGCCCTGTTGGCGAGCCTGGCTGAACAGGTCAGTGTTCCTGCCCGTAATGCGCGGCTGCGCTTCAATCCACTGACGGGCGGTGTCACCGTCCTACAGCCTAGCCAACCTGGACGCCGGCTGAACGTGGATGCCACCGTTGCCGCAGTGCGCGATGCGCTGGCTGCCGGCAGCGCCGAGGCGCCGCTGGTGGTCGAAAAAGTCGAGCCAGCTGTGGATATGAACAAGACCGCTGAAATGGGCATTCGTGAGCTAGTCGTCAGCGGTAGCACCTACTTTGCTGGCAGCAGCGCCAGCCGCATTCGCAACATTGAGGTAGCGGCCGATAAGTTTGATGGCGTGGTCATACCGCCTGAAGGGCTCTTCAGTTTCAACGATATCGTGCGGGATGTGAGCTCGGCCAATGGCTTCGAGGATTCGCTCATCATATGGGGTGACCGGACCGCAGTCGGTGTAGGCGGCGGCGTCTGCCAGGTGAGCACAACCATATTCCGGGCGGCCTATGAAGGCGGCTTCCCCATTGTCCAGCGCTACAATCACGGTTACGTGGTGGACTGGTATGGAAAGCCGGGGTTGGACGCGACCATCTTCACGCCCACCGTAGACTTCCAGTTTCGCAACGATACAGGTGCATACCTGCTCATCGAACCGGTGGTCGACGCGGTCAACGGCGTCATCACTTTCAACCTCTACGGAACCAAGCCCGACCGCGAGGTGACGATCAGCGAGCCAGAGATCTCGGACATTATCGAGCCAGAGGCACCCATCTATACAGTCGACGAATCGCTCGCTCCTGGTCAGAAGAAACAGGTGGATTGGGAGAAGGAAGGGATGACCGTCACCGTGCGGCGCACCATCGTAGAGAATGGCACGACCCGCACCGACACACTCACCAGCAAATACCAGCCCTGGCGCGCGGTCTATCTTGTCGGGCCGGGCACGGACATACCGGCAACTCCGACTCCTGTCGCGACGGCTACCCCATAAGAAATAACCAGCAAGGCTGGAACAGGCGAGGTTGGTTCAAAAAAGAGAGGGGCGCAGCTCGAATGAGACTGCGCCCCTCCTATTCAAATCTTTTTGCCCTTGAAGAAGTGACCTGTTACAGCGGTCGCAGCCCCAGGTAGACGCGCTGGCCGCCCAAGGTACGCAATATCTCATCGGCCGACTTCCACGGAATCAATTGGTGCAGTTCAGTTGGGGACAGGGCTGTATTGTTATTGGCGAGAAAAATCCGAAAGCAGGCCGAAGCAATTGGCAACTTCTCGTTGATGTAATCCGGATCGTTGGCGCAGCGGGTGCGCAGGCACTCGCGCAGCGCGTCGGTCCGATGAACCTCGCCAGTTTCTGGGTCCACCCAATCCACATCTTCAGTATTATGGTGGTCGGAAAAGCGTGCCCGGCACTCATCACAGAGTTGGTCACGTAAATAGAGCCGGAAATTTTGTCCACTCCTTTCCCACCAGTCGTAATCGATATGGAATTTGGTGTCCACAGTTGGCCGGAAGCGAGCCAACCGTTCTGCCAGTGCGCGTGAAGTCATACTTGTCGTCTCCCAAAACTCGATACAATCGCGCCGCCGCCAGCGTAACGCTTCAGCGTGAGTGCTGGTCAGGCGGCGTAACGATTGGCTTAAGCCAGCGCGAAGAGCCCACCACCAACGTCCCGGAAGCGGCGATTGCTGAGCAGAGCAAAAAAGACCGGGCCAGGCGGCGTGCGCAGGACCATGTTGACGGCGCTATAGACGCTCTTGGCATGGACCGTTCCCTGGGGGTTGAGGCCAATCAACTCAGGCGTCACCTGATTGACGATCTGGGTCACATCCAGTCCCGCCTGGCGAATGCGCTCGCGCAGCGCGTCCATTTCCTCAGTTGTCTGCTCGGCGACGATCATGTGGTCGTCGTATTCGCAGGCTACCTGAATCTTGCTCATCTCAAAGCGCAGGTTCGGCGTATCATCGTCGGTCTGTGCCAGGCGCGCCCATTCACGCTTGGCGCGGCGGGTGCGGAAATCAACGACCACCTCGTTGGGGGTCGCCGTGCGTTCCAGGGTGATATAGGCGCCCACCGGAATCTGGTGGTCATCCATCCATTTGGACAGACCGGCCACATAGCGTCCTTCGTGCGAAACCCAGCCTGTGTAACGGGTTCCCCACCGGCCATCGACGAGGGACACCAGCGACACACCCTTGTCGGCCATGGGGAAGAAGCTACGCGTACGTCCACTGAGGGGCAATGTGCCGTAGCGTCGATGGGGATAGATGAGCACAAGGCTGGTAGAGGGGACCACGGAGGGCACCTCACTGCTCAGGCTGCTTTCGCCCCATTCGTCGTCCAGCTCCCACTCCAGCTGGAGCATCTCCACGCTGAGTAGCGACCGGTTGTAGGGTGCAACGCGGTACCGGAGGAGCAGCGGCGTGGTCTGCACCTCGGATGGCTGCATGCGTCGTAAGAACCAGAGCTGTTCCCGACCCTGATTCACCCGCACAAAGCGCTCGTCCGTGCCCATGGCATGGTTGAGGCTTGTGATGCGCATGTTTTCGCTCACGTTTTTGTCCAGTTCGACTTCGGTGAGCAGTTGGGTCGTGGTAAGCGGCTTGGCCTGCATCTCGATGAGGGCTTCGGCAATATTCAAATGGCCGACATGCACCTCTGCCAACATATCCGAGAGAAGCCAGCGCCTATCCACGGCTACGAAATCAGCGTGGCGGTCACCCTCTTCCAGGGCATAGAGCAATGTCTCGTCGATTTCCGGCTGGTAGAGCTGGTAGATTTCGTCGGCGGAAAGGAGCGCCTCATCATGCACGAGGCGGTTGCCGTTGACCTGGTTCAAACGGTGGGGCGTCTGCAGATCAGCGGCAAATTCGCGGGTTTTGGGATCTTTGCCGCCGAAGGATACGGCGATGACCTCAAACTGTCCATGTTCAGGGTTCTGGCCTGGACGTACACTGGTAACTTCACCAACAGCAAAATCAAGCGCGGGAAAAACCACCTTCTGTCCGACGGTATATCGATTCTGCGGTACGTACACCGTACCCTTGGCGAGTTCCTGTTCGATATGGCTGTTTTCGCGCCGGAGGTATTCCTCGATCAGGGCAAGTGCCAATTCGCCTAAGGCCATTGGTTTCTGCGTATCCAGCAGCAGCTGGTAGACGAATTCCATGTCATCTGCGGTGACCTCAAACTGGTCCCGCCAGAAAGCTGCTGTTTGAGTAGGGCGCTGCAGCACGCTTTCCTCCTATTGAATTATCGTTGCGATTGCGCGGTACCACGGCCAGGGCAAACAGCACCAGCCGCAAAACATAAGTATAACATTGATGATCGGGGCTACCAAAAACCGGGCGGTGTAACGTTTGTATAGTTTGTTGTGCATTCCAGGAATCTGTTTTAGAATCCATCAAGCCTCTAGTCGATCCAATTGTACATTCCCACCTTCTTGTAAGGCACTTATGAGAACAATTGCTATGATTCTGGCAGGCGGTGAAGGCACGCGTCTAACCGTCCTATCTGAGGAGCGGGCGAAGCCTGCGGTGCCCTTTGCGGGCAAATTCCGCATCATCGACTTCACCCTGAGCAACTGTGTCAACAGCGGTATCTTCACCATCGGTGTCTTGACGCAGTACCGGCCCCACAGCCTGAACGACCATATTGGGATTGGCAAGCCGTGGGATCTCGATCGCAGTCGTGGCGGTGTGCGTCTGTTGCAGCCATATCAGGCGCGACGTGGCCAGAACTGGTACGCGGGTACTTCGGATGCCATCTACCAAAACCTCAACTTCATCCACGAACATCGAGCCGAAGATGTGGTGATTCTGTCGGGTGACCACATCTACAAGATGGACTACCGGCCCATGATCGAGTATCACCGGGAGAAGGGCGCCGATCTGACGATCGGTGTGATGCCGGTGCCATTGGAGGAGACCAACCGCTTTGGCATTATGCAGGTGGACGAGCAGCAGCGCATTGTCCAGTTCTATGAGAAGCCCAAGGACCGTGATAAGGGCAACCTGGCTTCCATGGGGATCTACGTTTTCAATGCCCACGTGCTCGAACGGCGGCTCACCGAAGGCCGGCCTGAGAAGCCGCGCAACGATTTTGGCAAAGATGTCATTCCGGCAATGCTGGCGGCCGGCGACAGTGTCTGGGCCTACCGCTTTGAGGGCTATTGGGTGGATGTGGGCACCATCGATTCCTACTGGACGACCAGCCTGGAGTTGGTGGCGCCGAAGCCATCCCTCGACCTCTATACCGACAACTGGCCGATCCACACAAAATCCGAGGAACGACCGCCAGTCAAGATTGGCCCCCAGGCCAAGATCGTCAGCAGTATGGTCTCCAACGGCTGTATCGTGCGGGGTCTCGTAGTGAATAGCATCCTCAGCCCCGGCGTCTATGTCAGTCCTGGCGCGGTGGTCAAGGATAGCGTGGTCATGAACGACACGTGGATCGGACCGGGCGCGCAGCTCGACCGGGTTGTCATTGACAAGAAGGTGGTAGTGGGTGCCGGCGCGGTGGTGGGCACGGGCAACCCGGAGGTGCCGAACGAGCAGATGCCCGACAAGCTTTTCGCCGGCATCTCGGTGGTCGGCAAAGGCGCCTATATTCCCGACGGCGCTCAGATTGGCCGCAATGTGCTGGTGAACAGCGGCCGCGACGAGGGCGATTTCCCGCCAGACAGAATCGTCGCCGACGGTAAAACGATCTGACATCTTTGGATGATTCTATTCCCGAGGTTGAATTATGGCCGAGGCATTTGCGATGATTATGGGTGGCGGTTTCAGCGAGCAACTAAGCGTGCTTACAGAGACGCGCGCTGAACCGGCGGTACCCTTTGGCGGGAAGTTTCGGTTGATCGACTTCCCCATGAGCAACTGCGTTAACAGCGGTGTCTTCAATGTAGCCGTGTTGACCCAATATAAGCCACGCAGCCTGAATGACCATATTGGGATTGGCAAGCCGTGGGATCTGGATCGTGCGCAAGGCGGCGTGCGTTTGCTGCAGCCCTATCGCGGCGGTCCCTACGGCGATTGGCAGCAGGGCACAGCCGACGCGGTGCGCCGCAACCTGGATTTCGTGCAGGCGCAAGATGAGGATCATGTCCTGATCTTGGCCGGTGATCACATCTATCTCATGAACTACCGGCCTATGTTGCGCGAGCATGTGCAAAGCGGCGCGGATCTGACCGTCGGTATTCGTCGCGTCAATCCTCATGAAGCGCATCGCTACGGGATCGTTACGTTGGGCGCAGACGAGCGTATCATCGAGTTTCGTGAAAAACCGAAGCGCACACGCGAAACGCTCGCTTCCATGGGCATCTATGTCTTCCGCAAGGAAGTATTGATCGATGTGCTGCAAAACAGTGACTATCTGGATTTTGGCAAGCATGTGTTGCCGGCCATGATTGAGCAAAAGAGGCTGGTTCGGGGCTACGCGTTCTCCGGCTACTGGGCTGACGTGGGCACTGTGCAGGCCTACTGGGAAGCCAATATGAGCCTGCTAACTGAGGAGCCGGCCCTCAATCTCTACGATCCGGACTGGGTCGTGCACACACGCAGCGAAGAGCGTGCGCCGGTCAAGATCGGCGCTAACGCCCAGGTCGGCGGCAGCCTCATCTCCAACGGCTGCTACATCGAAGGAATCGTAGAGCGCAGCGTGTTGTCGCCCGGCGTTTTCGTCGAAGAAGGCGCGGTCGTGCGCGACAGCGTTATTCTGCATGACAGTGTCATCAAAGCAGGTGCGGTTGTCGACCGCGCCGTGATCGATGACGCCGTCGTGATCGGCGCCAACGCGAGGGTCGGCGACGGTGACGACAGTACGCCCAACCAGGCCATACCCGAAGTCTTCAACACAGGAATAACGCTGATCGGCGAACATAGTGTCGTTCCCGAAGGGCTGGTACTTGGGCGAAATGTCATTGTTCACCCGTGGAGTGAAGAGAAGGCTTTCGGCAAACGCAAACGCATTCCCAGCGGTGCTGATATCGGTAAAAACCTACGATAGATCGAAACCATCACCTTGCCTGGGCCACCACGGGCTTCATAACGGCCTGCACTACACCGGCGTTGTCTGCATGGCGAGTGGTGGGTCAGTTTCCCGACAACATCATGATCCAGAAGAAGAGCTTTGAGCACCCGCCACGGCGGGTTGCGCTGTTTGTCACCTGTATGGTGGACATGATCTACCCGGAAGTAGGCATGGCCACGGTGGAGCTGCTTGAACGTCACGGGGTAGAGGTGGTTTTCCCTAGCGAGCAGACCTGTTGCGGCCAGCCGGCCTTCAACGCAGGTTTCTGGGATGAGGCGCGGCTGCTGGCGCGGCGTTTTGTCGATATCTTTGAGCCCCTTGTGCGCTCAGGCGAGGTAGACGCAGTGGTGGCACCTAGCGGCAGCTGTACGACCATGACTGGCCACTTCTATGCGCTGCTGCTGGCAGACGAGATCGCGTATAAGGAACGGGCGCTCGCACTGGCTGCTGCCACCTTCGAGCTCACCGAGTTTCTCGTCGATGTGTTGAAGGTTACCGATGTCGGCGCGCACTTCGAGGGCAGGATCACCTACCATGCCTGCTGCCATCTGCTGCGCGAATTGGACATTGACCGGCAACCGCGGGCCCTGTTGGCCGCGGTCGAAGGTGCTGAAATGGTGGAGCTGAACGGCGCCGAAGAGTGTTGCGGTTTTGGCGGGCTCTTCGCGATCAAAAACGGCGATATCAGCACGGCCATGGGCGTGCGTAAAACCCAGCAGATCGCCAGGAGCGACGCCGATGTCGTTGCCCTGTGCGACGTCAGCTGTATGACCCATATCAACGGCCTGTTGGCGCGCCAGGCTCAGCGTTGCCGGGCCGTTCATATCGCCCAGGTGCTTACCAACCAGGTCGATGTTGCCCCGCGACCGGCGCCGCCAGATACCGGCGCCAAGCCCGAGGTGGCCCCGCGGCGCTGGCAAGATCTCAGATAGAGAACCATGGCTACTTCAACGATCGATCTGACCCTACCCTACAAGGCGCGCGTCAAGGGCGCTTTGAATAACAAACATTTGAGGATTGCGCTGGATCGCGCCACAGGCCGCATGGCTGGCCAAAGGGTGGCGGCCATGACCGCGGTGGATAGCCAGCTGCTGCGTAGCCAGACACGGCAGATGAAAGAATATGTCATGCGCCATCTGCCCGACCTTCTGGAACAGTTGGAGACCAACGTTATGGCCAATGGCGGCCAGGTGCACTGGGCGCAAGAAGCCGTGGATGTGCAGCGCGTCATCGTCGAGATCGCGCGCAAGGCCAATGTGCAAAAAGTGGTCAAGTCCAAGTCCATGGTTTCGGAGGAGATACACCTCAATCAGGCCCTGCAGCAAGCGGGCATGCGGGTCGTCGAGACCGACCTGGGCGAATATATCATCCAGCTAGCTGGTGAGCCGCCCAGCCACATCGTGGCGCCGGTTCTTCATCGCCGCCTCGAGGACATTGCCGACCTCTTCCAGCGAGAGCTGGACATGCCGCCGACGTTGGATCCACAGGTCATCTGTGGCGTCGCTCGCTCCTCGCTCCGCAAAGAGTTTCTGAGTGCGGACATGGGCATTAGCGGCTGTAACTTCGCCATTGCTGAGACGGGCACCTGTTGCATCGTGACCAACGAGGGCCACGGCCGTATGACATCCTCCATGCCCAGGGTCTATGTCGTCGTTATGGGTATCGAAAAACTGGTGCCTACGGTGGAAGATGCCTTCCTGCAATATCAGGCCCTGTGCCGGAGCGCGGTTGGCCAGCAATGCAGTGTCTACCTGTCCATGACCAGCGGACCGCGCAAAGCCGGCGAGGTAGACGGCCCGGAGGAGTTTCATGTGATTCTGCTCGACAATGGCCGGCTTGACATGTTGGCTCGCGGCTACGGCGAGGCGCTTTGCTGCATTCGCTGTGGCGCCTGTTTGAACGTCTGTCCTGTCTTCCGGGAGATTGGGGGCCATGCCTACGGCAGTACCTACAGCGGCCCTATCGGAGCGGTTATCAGTCCAAGCCTGCACCTGGAGGTGACCGACGTCAATCGCCTGCCATATGCCAGCACGCTGTGCGGGGCCTGCCGTGACGCCTGTCCGGTCCAAATCGATCTGCCGCGCATGCTTGTTGAGCTACGCCGTGATGCGGTCAAGGCTAAGGACGCGACCGTTTTTGACCGGACCGCCATCCAGGGTTTTGCCTACACGATGCAGAGCCGTCTCCGCTATGAGGCAGCTGGCAAGATGGCGGGCCTGGGAACCAGCTTATTGGCTGGACTGAGCGGCGGCACGATCCGCTTCATGCCCGGCCCACTGGCGGCCTGGACTGACAGCCGCGACTTCCCACGCTTTGCGCCGCGCAGTTTCCGTGCGCAATGGGCAGAACGCACGCGCGGCCGCAAAGAGATCCGCGGTGAAACATTGAAATAGATCCGCAACCAGGGTCGTCTGTCTCCTGAGAGACGAGATCGGGCGTTCCCTGGTCACCATGACTATCCGATTTGAACGGCACCCTATCCCATGTCTGCACGCGACGAGATTTTGAACCGGCTGCGCACAATCCTGAATCAACCCGATCTGCCGTTTCCTCCTGCCGCGCCGGCGCCTTTGGCTGCTGGAGAGCACATGGCGGTCACCCAAGCAACTGGCAGCGCATGGGATCTGGCGCGGCGTTTTGGCCAGGAGTTGGAGGCACTTCACGGCAGCTACGAGATTCTGGAATCGGCCGTAGAAGTGCGCCTGGCGTTGCTCAACCGGCTGCGCGAGTGGGCCGAGGAAGAAGAGTCCGCCCGCAAAGGTCCTAAACCAGAGACCTTCGGCCAGGATCGCATGGTGTTGAGCTGGGATGTAGGCCAGCTGCCCATCGATGGACTGGCCGAAGCATTGGCGGACATGCAGTGGAAACTGGTGGCGCCGCGCAGCCTGACTTCACCTGAGAGCCGCGATGCAGTCCGCTTCATTCGCTTCGGCGTCACGGGTGTGGAGGCGGCCTTTGCGTCTACAGCTTCCATGTTGGTCGCGTCGGGCGCCGGGAAAAGCCGCGCGGCCAGCCTGTTACCTCTGCGCCATATCGCCCTGATCCCTTTTAGCCGCCTCTATCCAACCATCGAAGCCTGGCTAACCGAACGTCGCGCGGCAGGCGAGCTAGTGGACCTTGTGCGCGGCAGCGCGAGCTGGAATATGATTACCGGACCCAGTAAGTCGGCTGATATCGAGATGAATCTCACGTTGGGTGTCCACGGGCCCAAGTTTGTTCATGCCATCCTCTTTGCGGACAGCTGATCCAGGCGCCAACGAGCTGCGAGAGCAATTACAGCCAATAGTGAGCAAAACACGAATCGACTCATGGCGATTCGTGTTTCTTTTGTGGCTTCGTGGCAATATAATAACGGTCTCATAAGCGAGATGTGGCGGACGACGTGAGCGCGGCCGCCACATTGGAAGGTTAATTAGAAATAGAAAGCTGAGAATGGAATGAGCGAAAGCACTAAGAAATGGCGTGTGGCTGTCATTGGCGCCGGTACGATCGTTAAATATGCCCATGCACCTGGCTTTCAGCGGCTGCCCAACGTCGAGCTCGTTGCCCTGTGCGATGTCAACGAGCCCCGCGCGGCACAACTTGCCCAGGAGTTATGTATCCCCCAGGTGTTTGCGGATTATCAGGTCATGTTGGCCAAGGTGCAGCCAGATATCGTGGTGGTGGCCACCCCCAATATCTTCCACAAGCCCATGACGGAAGCGGCCCTGCAAGCGGGCGCGCATGTTTTGTGTGAGAAGCCTCTGGCCTTGACCTACGCCGATGCCAAGGCATTGTTCGACCAGGCTGCGGAGCAACACCGGGTCCTGACCGTAGGTACGCATTTCCGGTTTACACCGCCCATGCGCGCGGCCAAGGCTCATGTTGACGGCGGATTCTTCGGCAAGATTTATGCGGCCCGCTCCGTATGGATGCGGCGGAACGGTATCCCAGGTTTTGGGAGCTGGTTCACCAACCGTGAGCTGGCGGGCGGCGGATCGCTTCTGGATATCGGCGTCCACACGTTGGACCGCGCGCTCTACCTTATGGGCTATCCGCAGCCTATGACGGTCAGTGGCGCCGCCTTTGCTGAATTGGGGCCACGTGGCATGGGGCTGGGCGGCTGGGGGTCTGACATCAACCGGTCAACCGCTGGCGTGCGCTTCGATGTGGATGATATGGCTTGGGCCTTCGTACGGTTCGTCAACGGCCAGGTGCTGCAGTTTCAAGTCTCGTGGGCCAGCCACTTCCCTGAGGCTTTCCATACAGAAATCTTTGGCACGGAAGGTGGCGCCTACGTGAGTAGCCGCGACAAGCTTGAACTGTACACTACCCTCAACGGCCAGGAAGTGACGGTCCAAAGCCCAGTTCAGGAGGCTAAGGTCAGTTCCTATTTTCAGCTCATCGAGAACTTCGTGCGCCACCTCGACGGCGATCCCTCCGCGGAGATCGTGACCCGCGACCAGGCCTTGCTCAGTGTTCAGATCGTCGACGCGATCGGCCGTTCCGCTGTGGAAGGGCGCGAGGTCGTTTTGTAACAAGGTGAAGGAGAAAGCGGTGTAGGGGTGGGGAAGTGGTCAAGCGCAAGATTGAGTAGCTGGCTAGCTCCGTCACCCCTCACCTGGTCTCCCTCGTCTCGGGCTGGTCCATTTCCACAGGAAAGCACTCATGCCAACGATTCTCTGTCTAGGCAGCTACTTCAAGGGCGGATTGTTCCTGGAGGAGTGTAAGCGCCAGGGTTGCCGGACCATTTTGGTGACGACGCAGAAGCTTGAGAACGAGCCATGGCCGCGGCACGCCATTGACGAGTTCTTCATGCTCCCATTCCCCAACCTGGCCCGCCAGCCTGACATAACCTATTCCCTCGCTTATCTCATGCGCGACCGGGTCATCGACCGCATCGTGGCGCTGGATGACTATGACGTGGAGACGGCGGCCGATCTGCGCGAACATTTCCGGTTGCCGGGCATGGGCGCGTCACAGGCGCGCTTCTTTCGCGACAAGCTGGCCATGCGCAGCCGGGCTCAAGAGATGGGCATTCTTGCGCCCCCATTTAGTGCCGTCTTTACCTATGAGAACCTGCACGCCTATCTGACCCAGACGCCGGGACCATGGGTGCTCAAGCCTCGTTCCGAAGCCAGCTCCATGGGCATCAAGCTGATCCACCATCCGGACGAGTTCTGGCAGGCGCTCGATCTCCTCGGCGATCGCCAGAGCTACTTCCTCCTGGAGCAATTCATCCAGGGGGATGTCTATCACGTGGATTCGGTGGTGTGGGACGATAACGTGGTCTTTGCTGCGGCCCACAAGTATGGCCTGCCGCCAATGGCTGTGTACCATGGCGGCGGCGTCTTCGCTTCCAGCACGCTGCCGCATGACAGCGACGAAACACGCGCGCTGCAGGCTGCTAATCGCCAGCTAATCGCCGCCATGGGGTTGCGCTACGGCGTTACGCACGCCGAGTTCATCCGCGCACAGGCGGATGGTCGCTTCTACTTTCTTGAGATCGCCGCACGCGTGGGTGGGGCGGGCATCGACCGCCTGGTTGAATATGCCACCAACGTCAATCCTTGGATCGAGTGGGCGCGGCTGGAGATGGCCAACATGCGCGGTGAGCAGTACCTCTTGCCGCCGGTGCGAGATGAGTATGCCGGACTCATTGTATCCCTGGCTCGCCAGGAATGGCCTGACACGTCACAGTTCAACGATCCGGAGCTAGTCTGGCGACTGCACAAGCAACATCATGTAGGCTTTATCGTGGCGTCCCACGACTACGCACGGGTCCAGGATCTGGTGGGCAGCTATGCGGATCGCGTCGCACGCGACTTTAGCACATCGGCTCCCCCCTTGGATCGTCCCCCAGAGTAGGGGAAGATTATGGATAACGCCATCGGCACCGTGGAAAGCATGAAACGGCAGCACCATTCCAAGGTGTCCTTGCTGCCATGATGCTGGATATCTCGCTTCCGCTACAAAAATGGCCCACACCACTACGGTGTAGGCCTCAGTGCGCCCGCGGTTGGACTTGAACCAACGACCTAGGACTTAGGAGATCCTTGCTCTATCCATCTGAGCTACGCGGGCTCGTTTTCATGTTAACATAGCACACAGCCCAACGAGTCGTCAAAGCAAATGGGCTGCAGGGAACAGCATCGTCATCTGTGCTGTGGCGGTCGAGCTGGTGACACGAACCGCCGGAGCATACGGGACAGGTCCTGCGAGCAGGCCGCCAATTGGCTGCCGTCTGACAAATCAAGTGAAGTGGTGCATACTTGATATATGAACGAAATCAAAGAATTCGCCGCGCAAATCCGCGCCAATGTCGAAAAAGTGATTGTTGGGAAAGGCGAAACGGTCGATGCGCTGATTACGGCGTTGTTGTGCGAAGGGCATGTGTTGCTGGAAGACGTTCCGGGTGTGGGCAAGACAATGCTCGCGCGGGCGTTGGCAATCAGCCTGGGCGCGGATTTCCGGAGAATCCAATGCACGCCCGACCTGCTGCCCAGTGATATTACGGGCGTCAGCGTCTTTAACCAGGAATCCCGCCAGTTTCAATTCTTGCCGGGGCCGGCTTTCACCAATATCCTACTGGCCGACGAGATCAACCGGGCGACACCGCGCACCCAGTCGGCCTTATTGGAATGTATGGGCGAGCGCCAGGTCACTGTCGACGGCCAGACCCGGCCGCTGCTGCGCCCCTTCCTTGTGCTGGCCACACAGAATCCAATTGAGTTTGAGGGCACCTTTCCTCTGCCTGAAGCCCAGTTGGATCGCTTTCTCTTCAAGGTACGCCTGGGCTACCTGACAGCGGAAGACGAGAGCACCATGCTGCGCAACCTGGGTGGCCGGCATCCCATCGAAGCCCTGTCTTCGGTAGTAGACGCCGAAACCGTGCCCCGCCTGGCAGAGCAGATCTGGACGGTGCATGTAGATGACACGCTTCGTCACTACGTCGTTGCGTTGGTCCAGGCGACGCGCACGCACGCGGATCTGCTGCTGGGCGCGAGTCCCCGTGGCTCGCTGGCGCTTTTCCGCGCCGCGCAAGCGCGGGCCGCCATGGCAGGCCGGTCCTATGTCCTGCCCGATGATGTGCAGGCAGTTGTGCTGCTGGCTCTGCCACATCGTTGTATTGTACGGCCTGAAAGCGCGCTGCGCGGCCGGACTGCCGAGGACATCGTGGCCAATATCCTGGAAGCTACTCCTTTGGACCTGGGTACAGTTAAGGTGTAGAGGTCAACGGGGCACCGCTTTCACTCCCATGCACCACATCTTCTGGGCCATCCTAATCTTGTTTCTGGTGGCGGCGCTGCTGCGCATGGACTGGATCTATTATCTGGTCTACGTCGTGGGCGGCGTATGGGTCTTTAGCCACTGGTGGATCCGCCGCATTCTTTCACGACTACGGGTCGAGCGGCGGCTGCCGCGCTACGCGTTTGCCAACGAACATCTGACCGCACAGGTGGTGGTACAGAATCCGGTCTGGCTGCCGCTGCCGTGGCTGCAGGTTCAGGAAGCCGTCCCGCTGGAGCTGAAGAACCAGGCGGAATACCGGACAGTCTTTACCATTGGCGGCCATTCCGTCCTGGAGCACAGCTATCCACTCTATTGCCGTCGCCGCGGCTATTATACGGTGGGGCCATTGACCCTGCGCACGAGCGATCTCTTTGGCTTTGTGGAGGCGCGCTGGGAAGAACAGAAAGCTGCCAATCTCATCGTATACCCACAGATAGTGCCCCTCAGCAAACTAGGTCTGCCCAGCCGCTCGCCCTTTGGCGGGCTGGCAACCCGGCAGCAGATGCTGGAAGACCCGGCGCGCATGAGCGGTGTCCGCGTCTATATGAACGGTGACAGTCTGCGTCGTATTCACTGGAAAGCCACCGCGCACGAAGACACGTTGTTGGTGAAGAAATTTCAGCCCTCCAAGGAAGTCCCGGTCGCGATTTTGCTGGATCTGGATCGTGAGGCCTACCCGATACGTTCCCGCGTCGGGAGCAGCGAATGGGCCATTTCCATCGCGGCGTCCATCGCTAATGCCATCATTGGCCAGCGCCAGCCTGTTGGCCTGATTACGAATGGTTCTGACCCGTTGGCTGGCAAGGCCGGCGCCAACATCACGCTGCACGGCGGTCAGGAGCACCTTACCACCATCCTCAGCCTGCTGGCTCGCATTCAAATGCACACGACGGAAAGCAACCTGGCCGCATGGATGCCCGCGCAGGTGGCCAGTCTGCCCTGGGGGACGACTCTGGTTGTTGTGACGCCCCAACTGGATGAGCCGGCACTTTGGGTGCTGCACAGCGTCTCCCGGCGCGGTTCCAATGTCGTGGTGCTGGTCTGTGCTCGCCAGCGTGATTTTCGGTCTATTCAAGGCTATGGACGGCAGCTGGGTGTGGATGTGCACAGTACAATTTGGGATCGTGACCTGGTGGAGATGGCTGAAGCGTAGGATCGAAAGCTTGGAGACGAGGGTATAGAGATGAGTTTGCAGTTGGCCGTGGAGGCCAAAGAGCTAGAGGAATTGCGGACAGCATGGGGCCACCATCCTCTGGGGCGAGTTGAGCTTAGGGTGAATGATCCCTTCCTGACGGGTGAACACCAATTGCTCGCCAGCAGAGGGCGCCGCGCGGAAATCTGCTATGTCATGCATCGGGGAGACCCGCAAGCGGGCGTGCTGCTGCATATCAAGAGTTTCTATCCAGAGGGTGCGTTCCGGCTGCCCACGGGCGGGATCCACGTGAACGAGACGGTTATCGACACGTTGGGCCGCGAAATAGCCGAAGAGACAGGGTTGGTGGTAGGCGACGCGTCAGATCAGGTACATATCGATCGTCTCTTGGGTGTGCTGGCCTATGACTTGCACCATCCAGCCTTGGGAACCGTCCCCTTTGCCACCTATCATTTTCTGGTGCGAATGCCGGCTGGCGCGACGCTCCAGCCGCAGGACGACGAGGAGCACATCGCGGGATGGGCCTGGCGCCCGGCCAGCCAGTTGGCTGACGTGGCCGATCTCCTCGAAGCAGTGCAGATACGATCAGCTACCTGGGCTGATTGGGGACGCTATCGTGCGTTGAGCCACCGGTTTGTGGCAAGACAGCTGCAGACAGCGCAATAGGGCCGGGCTTATCCGTCTCCATCCATCACCATGCGCGTGAAAAACAGCTCGCAGAGCTCGACGATATCTTCCGGGCCGGCCAGCCAGCGCCAATCCAGGACCGTCAGCACCTCAGTGTCGACGACGCCCGGTGTGGTCCGCACCCAGCTCATGACATATCCAGTGATCGACTCCACCTTTTTTCCCAACAGCAGGAGCATCAGGTCAGCGTCTTCGCTGTGATAGCAGTTGAGCAACCAAACGCGCTTAATATCCGGGTGAGGGGGTAGGTCCAGCAGACCTTGAAAGCAGCGCCGGTCGAGTCCTGGCTGCACATCGATCATGATGTTGGCCGCCACCATGTTGTTGGTGCTGACCTCCATCTCGAGCTCTAGCAGCGTGTCGATATCCGCGCGGCCGCCAAAGCTGAGCATCGTCCGCGTCTCGCGCACTCCCTTCACGCTGCGCACAACATCGAGCATGAAGTCGTTGAAGGCGGCGACGTCATGGACCATGCAAGTAAAGCGCATGTCGGCGCGCTGGCGAAGCCAATTCATCCACAGCGGCCGTACACCGTTGCCCGAATAATTGCGCAGATTGTAGAGGAGTTGCTCACGCGCTACCTCGTCCTTGCCGCTGACAATGTCGGCATCGACGATGGCAAGCGTGGGCTGCAGCCGGCGTGCAGGGGCCTCCCGCGACTTGGGGAGTTCCGGTAGTTTAGCGCTCATGGGCGAAGTGTACGTCGATCGCGTCGATCAGACAAATCGCCTGCAGAAACAGGGATGGGCGTCGCTTTCGACGCCCATCCCTCTAGCATGACACGACTTGTTCTGTGCTGGTGAGCCGTCTATTCGGCTACGCCGATTAGCTTCACCGCGTCGATCTCATTCCAGCCTTCCACGGCTGGCTCATCCAGGGTGATCCGGACCTGGTCCGTAACGAGGCCGGCAGCATCCAGCGGCGGGCTGAAGACGGCCAGTTCCTCACCTGTGGGGCCGGCTGCGCCTTCCCAGACGGCTACCCATTCATCGGTGTTGAGATCCAGAACTTCGATCAACGCTACGGCGCCCGGGTTGTAGGACTCGTAAATCTCAACGGCTGTGGGCACAACGGCCGTGGCAAAGGTCAAGGTCACGGTTTCCAGCTGGGTATCAGCGTAGGCGGCCGCCCAGGCTGTTTCGAAGTCGCCGGCTTCGGGCGTGTCCGGCTCGCCGACCATCTGCTGCGCTGACCAGGCTCCGTCCGTATATTCGCTGGAGGCTACTGCGGCCACCGCCCACTGTTCGATCAGCGCCTCCTCTTCGGGTGTAGGTGTAGCAACTTCAGGTGGCACAACCTCTGTCTCGCCCTTCTTACCGCTTTCAGGCGCAGGGGTAGCCTCCTCCAGCGGCGCCTCTTCAACGGCCGCCGCGTCTTCGGGCATGGAGAGCAGCTCTTCCAGGCTGCCCAAT
>JACFMY010000078.1:0-1383 GCA_019455155.1 Caldilineaceae bacterium | reverse complement strand
AGCACCACGTAGTCAGTATCGCTGGCATAGCTGGCGTCGATGGTCACGATGAAGGTGCCGGGCTCCGCGCTAAAGACGCCGACAATTTCCTTGGAGCCAGCTGTATAAGTACTGTCGGACAGTCCACGGCTACCATCTGCTTCAAAGCGTTCGATGCTCAGATCCAGATCTTCTTCGTCTGGGCCAGCCAACACGACCACGACAAACTCGTCTGGCTCGGTGACCTCCAGCAGATACCCGGTAGCGGCGCCTTCGGCGACCTTGCCCACGACGGGCTCGTTGATGGGCAGGCTTGGCACCACATCACCTTCGCTGGCTACGATTGTGTAGGTGTCGCCGTCTGTATTATCCGTGGCAATGTTGATGAAATAGGTGCCCGCAATGGGCGCAATGAATTCGAGCGCGGCCGGTTCGCCGAAGCTATAGGTCGACCAGGTGTCGTCGTCGGGCAGCAGACCTGCCGCCAGGTCCACAGAGTTACCGTTACCCGATTCCGCCTTCACGGTCACCACGGCGCCGGCATTGTTGACGGTGAACTGGTACGTAGCGACGTCTTCACTATCCGCCAACTCGCCGTCCATTGGCTCATCTGGATTGAGGAGGGGCGCGGGACCGCTGAGGAAAACCGTCACGCGCATGCTGGCGCCTCCCTCAAGCGGGGTAACCGTCACATCGTAGGCGCCGCCCGTTGTCGGGAAGCTGACAATGTCACTTACATCCGTGCTGGACCAGAAGTAACCCCCGTCCTCGCTAAACACCTCAACTTCGTAGACGTCGCCCTCGTCTCCCTGGAGGAGAATCACAGCCTTCTGGGGGTAGCTGCTGGGTTCAATGGTCAGGACTGCATAGCGCTCAGCATCGACGTTCTCTTCGTAATAGCTGCCGCCATTGATCAACTCGCCTGGCTCAAATATGTCAGCAGTCATCGAGCCAGATTCAGTGCCGACCACAAACGATAGATCGACGTCAGATTGGGCCTCGAAGCTCAATTGATAGGGCCCGGCCGCCAGCTCCAGAGGCACTTCGTCCTCCATGGTCCCGTTAAACGCTTCGTTGCCCTCGCCGTCGACGACCAGCAGCGCGAGCGCGGCCGGATCGCCGTCGCCCGTATAGATCACTAAATAGGCACCATCGAATGGCAGCGTGATGGCAAAGTCTGCCCTGTCGCCAGCACTCATGGCCGCGCTGCCGAATTCACCTAGTAGCAGCGGTGTGCCTTCATCCTGGTTGGCGGGCGCGGCCAGGGCGAGCCGGGCTGGCGTGGCTGCCAGCATGACAAGCAGCGCCACACCGGCGAGCAAGGCTGGCCGGAGGCGGCGTTTGAGAGTTGTTACCAACATATGTTGCTCCTTGCGTTTGGATGATTGAGTTGCGCCACTCCAT
>JACFMY010000722.1 GCA_019455155.1 Caldilineaceae bacterium | reverse complement strand
GCCAGTGCTAGCTTTGCGTACCGTCACTTATTGCACTGAAAACGAGGAGACCCCTCTGGAGACCCTCTCCATCACCCTGCCAGCGGTCATCACCACGGATTTACGCCTGAACGAGCCGCGTTACGTGACGCTGCCCAACATCATGAAGGCGAAGAAGAAGACGCTGGAGATCGTCAAGCCCGAAGACCTGGGTGTGGACGTGACGCCGCGCATCAAGACCCTGAAGGTCAGCGAGCCGCCCAAGCGTGGCGCCGGCATCAAGGTGGCCGATGTGGCGGCCCTGGTGGACAAACTCAAGAACGAAGCGAAGGTGATTTAAGCCCCCGCGCCGCCTTCGGCGTCACCCCCCCAAAGGGGCGAGCCCTGAGGCCCGGCAAAGCCGGTTCCTCGGACTCTCTGGAAAAGACATTGGTACGCCACCCTCACAGGAACCTTCTTATGCCCGTCCTCGTCATTGCCGAACACGACAACGCCACCCTCAAAGGCGCAACCCTAAACACCGTTACCGCCGCAGCGCAGATTACCTCTTTCGCCGATGGCGAGGTGCATGTGTTGGTGGCGGGACACCAGGCCCGCGCGGCAGCTGTCCAGGCGAGTGAGATCGCCGGCGTGGCCAAAGTGATCCACGCCGACGCCCCGGGCTTCGAGCACGGGCTGGCCGAGAACGTGACCGCGCAGGTGCTGGCCATCGCTCGTGCCTACAGCCACATCCTCTTCCCCGCCACTGCCTCGGGCAAGAACGTGGCACCTCGCGTGGCCGCCACGCTGGACGTGGGCCAGGTCTCCGACATCACCAAGGTCATCGGCGCCGACACCTTCGAGCGCCCGATCTACGCCGGCAACGCCATTGCCACCGTGCAGAGCACCGATGCACAACACGTGATCACCGTGCGCACCACCGGCTTCGACCTGGCCACCGCCACCGGTGGCAGAGCCGCAGTGGAAACCGCCACGGCCGCACTGGACGATGGCAAGAGCGAATTCAAAGGCAGCGAAATTGCCAAGAGCGACCGCCCCGAACTGACGGCCGCGAAGATCATCGTCTCCGGTGGCCGTGCGCTGGGCAGCAGCGAGAAGTTCAACGAAGTGATCACGCCGCTGGCGGACAAGCTCGGTGCGGCGATCGGCGCGAGCCGTGCGGCGGTGGACGCGGGCTACGCGCCCAACGACCTGCAGGTCGGCCAGACCGGCAAGATCGTTGCGCCGCAGCTCTACATCGCAGCCGGTATCTCGGGCGCGATCCAGCACTTGGCCGGCATGAAGGATTCGAAGGTGATCGTCGCGATCAACAAGGATCCTGAAGCCCCGATCTTCTCCGTCGCCGACTACGGCCTGGAGGCCGATCTGTTCACCGCCGTGCCCGAACTGGTGCGCGCCCTATGATATTGCCCGCACTGAATCCGCAGCGGATGAGGCAAGGGAGTTTGCAGAGTGCGCTGGGGTCCCGGGTTAGTTTGATCACCCCGTGGAGAACCGCCTTTTCAGCCAGCTCTTTTGCTCTTTCCGACTCCTTTGTCAAAATGTGTTGAATTCCACCCCTCGGGTCAGAGATCGTTGGAACACAACAGGTACAGGCGATAGACGCGCTTCTTGCCGATTTCCCAGGCCTCACCCTTGAGCATGACCAGGACGCGCAGGTAACCGAATCGGGGACGGTCCATCGCGATCTCCCGGATGTGCAGGCGCAGCGCACTTTGATCGCGTGCCTCGCTCTTTGCATACCAGACCGATGGTCGCAGCAGCGCCAGCCGGCACGACCGTCGCACACTCACCTTAAAGCGCTCCTGCATCCAGGCCGCCAGCTCACGCCGCTTGACAGCCTTCGGAGCTTTTTTCGGACGAACTGAGCTGGATGAAAGCCCCCACCCGCCGGGCGCGGCCGTGCGCCACCAGCGCCATCGGTATGCTCCAAACGGCGTTGCCGCGCGTCACCGCCACGTGCAGTGCTTTTTCGTCCACGCTCAGCACGATACCGTTAGGGCTTGGTGCGTTCTCCAGCAGAAGGTCCAGCCGACCGTCTGCGCGCAGGCAAAAC
>JACFMY010000721.1 GCA_019455155.1 Caldilineaceae bacterium | reverse complement strand
GCCACCCTGTTGTGCGTGCGGCGTTCTCTCGCTGGCGGCCGGCTGGGGATGGCCAGCCCCTTTCGCTCTGCCCATGCCTGGCCACACGCCGGCCACGGCATCGTTCGCTTCAATGTGCACAAGTTTTCTTCCCCCGCGCGTGATTTGGACGGTTTCAAGCGATATATAGCTGTGGAACTGCCTTCATCCAGAAAAGCGTGCTGGGATAACCCTGATGTTCAGCATCCATTTCCAGAAAATGTAAGAAGGAGTCCAAGAACATGCGTACAGCCATCACCCCCGTGCGTTGGCGCGCCTTGCGCAATCTGGTCCTGTCGGGCGCAGGCGCCTTTGTAATCCTGCTGGGGCTGCTCCAAGGGCCCAAGGCCTGGGCCAACGGCGTCATCTGTTTCGGCCAATCGAGTGTTCCAATCTCGCCTTCTGTGCTGCAGTTGGTGCGCGGGGCTACCTCTACCTATAGCATCTCGCTGTGCGCCGATCCCACCGCGCCGGTGGTGGTGACGACGATCCAGAATCCAACGGGTAAGGTGACCGTAAACCCGGGCGTGCTGACCTTTACGACCACCGCGACCCAGACGGTCCAGGTGGCCGTAGACCCAGCCGCGCAGCCGGCCGGATTGGTGGCGGGCGACCCCTTTACCGTGGTCATTAGCCACAGCGTGGCCAGCGGCGACCCTCGCTTCAACTACGGGCTCCAGAACACGCCGGTGGTCCAGGCCATTTACAACCCGCCTTTTGCCACCAATGATCTGGCCGCCACCAGCTTCAACACGCCCGTGACCATCACCGTCCTGGCCAACGATCGGGACCGGTCCGGCACCGGGCTCAGTGTGCTCAGCGTCTCGACGCCGGCCAGCGGCACAGCCCAGCTGCTGGCAGACAACAGGGTGCATTACACGCCCAATAGCGGTGTCACCGGCACCGATGTCTTTACCTATGCGGTCCGTGATGGCCGCGGCAACACCGACGTGGCCACGGTCAGCGTGGTCGTCAATCCGGAGAGCTATAATCCACCCGAGGTAACGCCGGTCGATCCGGGGGTGGACGAGAGCAACTCCTTCACCAGCACCCTGAAGACAGTGGACGGCAATCCTGCACCCGTCACCACCACGGTGGAAACGCCCTCAGGCTTCTTCACGGGCACCATATCACCCAAAGACGAGCTGTCCCTCGTCTTCAGCCCCATCGTGACGCCCACCGGCGACGTCAACAACCCGCCGGGCGGCGTGGCAGGCCAGGGAGGCGCGGGTCCGAACCTTACGTACGCTAACCTCTCCTTTGACCTGTCCCTGTTCCTGGGCGGCACGCGGCTGATCGGCTTTACGTTTGCTAAGCCAGTCACACTTACGATAACGTATGATCCCAGAGTGCTCGGCAGGCTCGATGAGGCGACCCTGACGCCCTACTATTGGACGGGCAGCAGTTGGTCCACCGCCGGCATCGTCGTTATCAAGCGCGACCCGGCCAACCACCAGGTCGTCTTTACTGTAGATCGCCCGCTGGAGATAGTGTTCTTTGCCAAGCCATTGGATCACTTCCTGCCCATCTTCAGCCATGAAGCAACGTTTACCAAGCAATAGAGTTACGATCTGGACCTGGCCAGCAATCTATAGGTAGCGAGCCTCAGCCTGCTCCGGCGGCCTGATATGGCCGCCGGAGCGGCCGGAGCGATCGACGCTTCGTTCTCACGTGAACGCCACGCACATCGATCCGGGAGACGCATATGAAGTCTAGGAGAGACCGATCAGACCAGGCAGCTTACAGAAATGGCACGGCAATTCCCGCCACGCGGCGGAACAACCATAGCCTTCAGGAAGGAGGGCTCCAGGCGGGTGGCCCACGTGCGCCCGCCTGGAGCCGTGGGCACTCAGCAAGCGCCCATTATTTGCGTGATACAGGTGGAATGGACATCTTGAACAACGAAATCGTACCCCGAACTGTTGTAACCGGGATCCAGCCGCGTGACCTGAAGATCTACGTCCGGCTGGCCCTGCGCTGGCTTTGGCTCGTGGTCCTCTGCTCGCTCATCGGCGGCGCGGG
>JACFMY010000720.1 GCA_019455155.1 Caldilineaceae bacterium | reverse complement strand
ATACAATCGCGCCATCAGGCCATGCCTACCGGAAGTATGTCTTTATGTCACAGGCTCGCACGCTTCACATCCGTCTATTTGGTGAGTTTTCGCTGACGTACGGTGATGAACCAGTCACCGGGGTGAAAAGCGACCGGCCGCAGTCGTTGTTGGCGTTTTTGCTCTTGTATCGCAGCGCACCCCAGTCGCGGCAGCGGATTGCTTTCACCCTCTGGCCCGATACGTCCGAGGCCAACGCGCGCGGCAGCCTGCGCAACCTTCTCTTCCTGCTCCGCCAGGGCCTACCGGATGTGGATACTTTTATTGTGGGCGACAGCTCATCGCTGCAGTGGAGCAATGACGCGCCCTATACGCTGGACGTCGCCGACTTCGAGCATGCTCTGGCCCAAGTGCGCAGCGCAACAGACCAGGCGGAACAGCGTTACTGGCTTGAACGAGCTGTCGACCAATATAGCGGCGACCTATTGCCCGGCAACTACGACGATTGGGTCATTCCCATTCGTGAGGAGCTGCGCCAGAATTACCTGGATGCTCTCTATCGCCTGTCAGGCTTACTGGAAGAAGAAGGGGATTACCGGGCCGCAATTCGCTATTTGCAGCGCCAATTGCAGGTGGACCCCCTCGACGAGGCCGCCTACGTGCGGCTGATGCGCGCCCATGCCTTGAGCGGTGACCGGGCAGGTATTCGTCGCGTTTACCAGACCTGCGTCAACGCGCTGCGCCGTGAACTGGACGTGGATCCTTCGCCTTCGACGCAGGCCGCGTATGAGCAACTGTTGCGTTTTGAGCCACCCGCAGCGGCATTGCCTGAGGCGCCGGCGCGGGCCGCGATGCCCGCTCTACCCGAACCTCTTGCTCCCCACATCGATGAGCGGCTCTGGCGCCCCCGGCCCTTGCCTGTGCCGGCGGCGCCGTTCATTGGCCGCGAAGCAGAAATGGCCCAGATTGCCGAGCGGCTCTCGGACCCGGACTGCCGTCTGTTGACCCTGGTGGGGCCGGGCGGTGTTGGCAAGACCAGACTGGCGCTTCAGGTGGCCGCGGGTCATCGCGCGGTGTTCCAGGATGGCGTTGCCTACGCCTCGTTGGCGGCATTGGCCAATGCCGACGAGCTGGCGCCCGCCATCGCCGATGCCCTCGGTGTGGCATTGACCAGCGGCGCCGACATGCACGAACTGCTCTTTCGCCTATTGCGCAGCAAACAGCTGCTGCTCGTGCTGGACAACTTCGAGCACCTTGTAGAGGAGGTCGATCTCCTGGTCAATCTCCTGCGCACCGCGCCGCAGGTCAAGTTACTGGTGACATCGCGCCAGCGCCTGGATCTGCTCGAGGAATGGGTGTATGAGCTGCAGGGGTTTGCGGTGCCGGAGAGCGGGGCAACGCCAAAGGACAGCGCAGTTGACCTTTTTTTGCAGAGCGCCCGCCGTGTGCGCCAAAACTTTGAGCCCGACGGCGAAGACATCCAATCCATTGTCAGCATTTGCCAAATGGTCGGGGGGTTGCCGTTGGGCATTGAGCTGGCGGCTTCGTGGATGCGTATGCTGTCACCCGCTGATATCGTCCGGGAAATGGAGCGCACGCTTGATTTCTTGACCCTAAACCGGCGCAATCTGCCTGAACGCCACCGCTCGTTGCGCGCGGTTTTCGACCACTCGTGGAGATTGCTCTCCACTACCGAGCAGCAGCTTTTGAGCCGTCTGGCGGTTTTCCGCGGCGATTTCTCACGCGAGGCAGCGGAACAGGTTGCCGGCGCGACGCTGCCCATGCTGTTGAGCCTGGTGGACAAGTCATTGGTGCGGCTGCGGGAAGGAGGTCGCTATGGTCTCCACCAATTGGTCCACCAATTTGCGCGCGAGAAACTCATGGAGCAGTCCTATGGCGGCGCCGGCCGGCCTGAAGATGGCATGGAAGCCACGCATCGTCGTTACGCGGAGCATTTTCTTTCCCTGGCCGAGGCCGCACTGGCGGCCATGCGCGGGACAGACCCGGTCGGGTCATTGGACCAGCTCCGTGCGGAACATGACAACCTTCGCGGCGCTTTGTCCTGGACC
>JACFMY010000077.1 GCA_019455155.1 Caldilineaceae bacterium | reverse complement strand
GAAGCTGTATACCTCCCCATGACCACTAAGGGAGGTCGTCTTGCCATCGGGGGCTTTGATGCCTAAGTGGCCAACCATCAATCATCTCCAACCACAGCGGCGTGGAACAGCGGCTGTGGGGTCAGGACAGCCATGTCCAATACCAGCAGCTTGCTGTCGACCACAGCAGGCTGGGCTACAGCCTGTGTAGACTTATGACAATGTGGGCAGACTTCACGCGGCGGAAATACCGCGCGAGCACAGTTTGCACAGAGCTCACCCTGGAGACTGTATCGCTGCTTCTTCGTCCGCCACAAATTTGGAATTGCCATGAAAAGTCACCTTTAACGTTCTAGTGCCGTACAAAAACCGATTCTTCTGCTATGTACCATTAACGTATGCCAACTAGCAATCACACCAGCAGCATACGTTGTCAGTTGTGCACACCCTTTGTGCGAACCGCAACCAGAAGTGTACGGACAAAAGTCTAGCACCGTGGGGCTCTCAAATCCTATCTACCGCAGCTTCCCCCCATGTTGGTAGGTTTTGAGAGCTAATATGAGAGCCTCATGAATCCCTACGGCCAGCCTGGAGCAGGCTATACAACACAAACGGACGGGTTGACCCGTCCGCCGACCTACAGCGTTTGCGTTCCTCGCTATCCAAAGGGCGCACCGTTCCGCCAGGCGCGCGCCACGCCGGCATCAGCTGCCGAAAATGTGCGTCACAATGGTCGCGCCACTGCCACCGATGTTCTGCGCCATGCCCAGACGGGCATCTCGCACCTGATTGGCGCCAGCCGTTCCCGTCAACTGTTGTACAACTTCGACAGCCTGATAAACACCCGTTGCCCCCACCGGATGGCCCCGGCTCTTCAGGCCACCCATGGTGCTGATCGGGATCCGGCCGCCGATGCCGATTTCGCCGGAATGCGCCATACGCCACCCTTCGCCCCGGCGGGCAAAGCCGTTGGCCTCCAGCCCAAGCGCCGCCATAATGGTGAAGGCGTCATGCAATTCGAAAAGATCCAGATCGTCAGGGCCGATCCCCGCCTGGCGATATACCTTCTGGCTACTGATATAAGCTGCCTCCAGAAAAAGCGGGTCGCGGCGATCATGGACTGCCAACGTATCGTTGGCGCTGGCGCTGGCCAGTATCTGGACCGCGCCTCGATGGTGACCCGTAGTAAAGCGTTTCGCCCACTCTGTGGGTACCAGCACGAGCGCCGCGGCGCCATCACAGACCGGGCTGCTATCCATGATATTGATGGGCGTCGCCACCACCGGTGCCTTCAAATAATCTTGCAGCGTAATCGGTTCTTGAAACATGGCGTGCGGATTGTTGGCGCCATTTTGATGCGCGTTCATGGTAAAACCCGCAAAAGCATCCAGCGGCACGTCAAATTCATACATATATCTCTGCATGATTAGGGCATTTAGGCCAACAAAACTGACACCATGTAAGGCTTCGTATTCGGCGTCAGCCGCGGTCGCCAGGCCGGCGGTCGTGTCTTTGCCCACAGTATCGGTCATCTTCTCCAGGCCGGCCACAATGACAATGTCATGAAAGCCGCTGGCGACGGCCATGGCGCCAATCCGCAGGGCCGCTGCACCGCTGGCACAGGCCGCCTCGATCTTGGCCGCCTCAATGCCGTGAAAACCGCAAAAGTCAGCCACCAGGGTACCCAAATGCTCCTGATCGAGCAGGCTGCCGCTTAGCATGTTGCCCAGAAAGAGCGCGTCAGCCCGTTCGACGCCAGCATCAGCCATAGCGGCCGAAATGGCCTGGTAAGCAAGCTGCCGGGCCGAGCGGTCCCAAAGCTCACCCACGGGCGTTTGGCCGATGCCAACAATAGAAACCGAACGCATAGATCCTCCTCGTCAACGCGTACGTACGTGAAACGTTGGCCGCAACAGGTCAACGCTGCGATCGACAGTGCCGTCTTACGATTTCCGCTGCCTTCGCAAAACCATCCCAGAATGATAATTATACCGCTCCAGGCCAAAATCAGGATGTAATCGGATACGCGATTCTTGATGCAAGTGGCTCGCAAGGGAGCGCCGCGCATCAACGGCGCAAGAGAGGGCGTGTCAGGCAGGTAGGGCCACCTCCACCTTTGATACACAGGTCCTGGCCGGAGAAAACCGCGACTTCGACACCTGCGTCTTCGAGGCGGCCACGCGTAACAGGATTGCCGTCGAGCATGATGCACTGGCCAGGCCCAATGGCCAGTACGTTACAGGCCATAGAGTCGT
Organism: Caldilineaceae bacterium; assembly: GCA_019455155.1. Classification (GTDB taxonomy): domain Bacteria; phylum Chloroflexota; class Anaerolineae; order Caldilineales; family Caldilineaceae; genus JACFMY01. The sequence continues at coordinate 17,384 of JACFMY010000077.1, read as the reverse complement.
ATTCCTTGTCCGGCACCTCGATCAAAGTGAACCCGCGTGCCAAAAGCAGATCCCGGAACGGCACGGGCATCATGCGCGAGTAGACCACCGCCTTTCTGTGGTCGACCGGGCTAATGATTGAGAGCAGATGCAGGCAGTCGTCCGGCCCAGTCCAATGGGGGAGTGGCACAGGAATCACCTCGTCGACGAGCCCGTTCAGCAACGTGCGCAGCTGCCGGATGCCCTCAGCATTCGTGCGATAACCCATGCCCACAGCCACCGTACGCGCGTCGAGCCAGCAAACGTCGCCGCCTTCCAATCGTCCGTCACCGCCAATCTCGCCCAAAATTGGCATCCCTATATGGCGCAAGAACTCTGCGGCGACAGCCGGTTCAGCCAGGCGTTGGGGCTTGCCCATGTTGCCCAAAATCACGCCCTGGCCAGTCACTACCACCGGATCGTGCGTATATATGGAGTCAAGCCCAACCGTGGCATGGCGAGGTAGCTGGAGCAATTCCACCCCGTGCCGGCCCAGCAGGTCCACGAAGCGCTCATATTCGGCCAGCACGTTGTCGAACCGTGGGCGCGCCGGGTAGTGCAATGCCTGCCACTGCTCGTCTATGGTCGCCTGATCGACATGTGATGCGGAGGGATGCTTAACCAGGCACAGCCTGATCGGATCCACCATCGATTGGCAGCCTACCTCGGGGTTCACCGGTCCGCTCATTTGAGGATGTAGTAGGTGGCGCGCTTGGTGCCGATCCGGATCAGCAGATTCTTATCGACCAGGTCGGCCAGGTCGCGGCGTATGGTCTCGGGGTGGACGTCAGGCGCCAATGACTGTAGATCGCTGTTGGTGATGCGCCCATGCTCACGGACAAAGGCCATGGCGGTCTCCTGGCGCGCGTTGAGGATGGCGTGGCTCCAGCGCTGTTCTTCTGGGCGGGCGCTGACCAGGTCGGTGCCCGCCGAACGCAGCGTGACCTTGAAACCAGCTGAAGTCTCTTCAAACTCAGGACCGGGCAGGCCTGCCTCCTGCATGGTGGCGATCATGCGGTCGATGCCGTAGCCCAGGCGCTCGATGTAGCCAAGATCGCTCAGCATGGCTACAATGGCCTCATTACGGCTGTAGCGTTCATCTTTGATGTTGTCGATGGTCACATGGCCCGGTAGGCGGCCGGGGCTATAGACCTCCAGCCGGTCGCTGAACATGAGGAGGCGAATCCCTTCGCCCCGAATACTGTAATCGCGATGGGCGATCGCATTGACAATCGCTTCACGTACCACGGCCAGTGGGTATTCGGTCGTCTCCTCGCGGGTCATGCCACGAATTCGCATGCCGCGCCGCATATTCCCCACCACAAAGGCCTCTGCCTGCTTTATCTGATCGACCAGCGTGCCCGCCAGGTCCTGGCGCACAAACTCGTCGCCCATGGCTTCCCCGGCGTAGCGTACACAGATCAATTCCGCGCTGCGCAGGAAACGCTGTGGGTCGCGGCCAAAGAGCAGCAGGCCGGCGACCGTCGGCATGGGCGCTTCCGGCGGCGATCCATCGGGGTTCGTCAAGGCAATACACCCGCGGCTGTGCAGGACACCGACCGGCTCCTCGTCAGGCGGCAACCCCAGTTGGTCCAGGTATCGCAAGACGCGACCCATGTCCAGATCGGCCAGGGTGGTCCCGGCCACGGGCTGGCTTTCAAAGCCGCTTTCGCTACGGTCGAGCAGGAGCCGGCGCAGCTCGGGCGTTGTCAGCGGCCGGTTCTGAGTTCCTGTGCGGGTGAGGAAAACGCCCCGCAGATTATACACGTGGGGCAGCCCTTCCGGCACCTGCACCACGACCAGCTCCGCACCGTCCAGCTGCACGATCTGCGGCTTGGGCAGGATGAGCGGCGGGTCGGTAAGCAGGGCGGCGTCGATGACCAGGTCGCGCAGGGCCGGCGAATCGGTCTGTGCCTGGATGGTGCCCTTGGCCGTCGCGCCCAAGACGACAAGGCCGCCGCCGGCGTTGGCCATCGCGGCCAACGTTTCGACAATAGTTTGCTTGCTGCTGCGCGCCGGCAGCAGGGCCACACGGTCATTGGCGCCTTCAGCCAGGCTCTGGCGCAGCTCCTCGACATCGACAGTTCTTTGGCGGCGGTGTAGGGTCATGGCAACCTACCCTCCGCGGTCAGCTTTGCGATTACACCACTGCAGGTGGAAGCAGATGCGGTCATGTCAACGATGTTGGCGATCTTCAAACGGTCAGGCGTAGTGGTTGTCGCTGCACCGGTCGAACCGATGGCAGGGGGCACATGATCCAGCTCGAAGATCAGGCGCCGGCCCATCTCGCCAGATGGCGTCGCGATCTGCGCACAGACGCGGGCCGCAGGTTCGCGCTCGGCAGGGGGCGTATCTTCCGGTGGTTCCGCCGTTGTAGCCGGCGCTGCGCCGCCTAGCAGGGCGGTCGTTACATTCACCGTCACGGGTGGCACGATGTCCTGTACGATCATGGGATCAATGCCTTCACCAGGGCCGAGGTCGATCAGCTCGAGAAAAGCTGCTCGTTGTTCCTCCGTCACGTTGCTGGCGTAGAATGCGTTGCGATACGCCGCAAGATCTGCCTCGGTTTTGCCGGGATCCTGGCGATCTTCCGGCCGCAAATATCCCAACACCACACCTTCAGGGTAAAACGGGTAGGAGGGCGGCGAGGCACAGAACGCGAGCCCGCGATCCTCCTGCTCGTATTGCACGGCCTGTGTATCGGTCACGTCAATTTCCGGATAGGGGACCGCAAGCTCCCGGCGCCGGTACAACGTCTCGCGACAGAGATAACTGCGGGCCAGGACCGCTCCCAGCGGGCGTAGACCGGTCACCGTCGTTATCACCTGAGTAGGGTCGTCATTCAGATGAATGTAGTTGACCAGGCCGCCATCGGCTGCGACCTGGGTAATTCCGTAACCGGAATCGACGCCGCGCCACCAGGCCACGGTCATGACGGTGCCGACCCGTATGACCAGTTCCTTACCTGGAGCGGCCGCTGACTCCGTCGCATCCTCGACCGGTCCGCGGCTGAGCTCGTCAAAGCGGATCTGTCTGGGGGCGGTGTTCGGCGGCGCGATATAGCCAATATAACCGGCACCCGGCCAGTAGCCTGGCGCAATGCGGTACGGCACATAGAGCCCTGTTGATTGGCTAATCGCGGGCAGTGCGGCTGGGTTGGGTGAACCAGGCGGCGTAACCTGTTGGTCGTAGATAACGGCGCCTACTTGGCTGTTGTCGTACCGAAAGAAGAGCAGGTATTCCAGAATCTCGTCGTCATCGATATTGACGGTCTGCCACATTGTGGACTGGGGCATGAAGCCGTTACCCTCAAATGAGAGCGGTGTCCATTCATTGGGCAACGTATTGAGCAATTCAGGTCCCTGTTGCTCCGCTGAGGGGCCAGGCAGCTGGCAGCCAGAGAATAGCAGTGCAGTCAGCGAGACAATCGCGACAACATAGAATCGAATGGAATAGAATCGAATGAAATAGAATCGATTGGAATAGAATCGATTGGACAAACCTGGATCGATCTGGCGGCTCATGTCGGCATAGTGGAACAGACCTATCGCGTACACCTGACTCCCTCTGGCATTGTAGCGCAGGGGCAGAGGTTCGCCAAAGGGAAAACCGCAGGATATAATCAGCGCGATGACCCGACATTCGACGACATCCGCCCGGCGTGGGCAAAGTGAAGTGACCAAACGATCGCTGCTATTCGGGCCGAGCTTCGGCCTGAAGCGCTGGCTCGTGGCTACGGTGACCGGCATTGTGTTGATGGCGGTGGGGCTGGCCATCTTTCTGTCGTGGTTGCTGCGGGACGGTCTGCTGGGCCCGCTTATGTATCTTATGGCGCTAGAGTTTTTGCCCGACTGGCTACAGGGGCTTCTGCTCCTCTGCGCCGGCCTGGCGCTCTCTATTGCGGGCGCCCTGCATCTTTACCGTACGGTGACGCGAGATCTATGGCCCGAGTTAAAGACCCCTGAGGGGCGCCGGATCATCCGATCCTTGCTGCAGCGCCAGCAACGGAGAGTGGGTCCACGAGTCGTAGCGATTGGGGGCGGCACGGGCTTACCCCAGCTACTGCGTGGGCTTCGCCAATATACTGACAACATCACTGCCATTGTTACCGTCGCCGACGACGGCGGCAGTAGCGGCCGGCTGCGCCGGCAGATAGGCATGTTGCCGCCAGGCGACTTCCGCAACAACATTGCCGCGCTCAGTGAAGCCGAAGGGCTTATGACACGGCTTTTCCAATATCGCTTTGCCGAGGCTGACATAGATGCTACGGACGAACAGAGCGAGCTTTCCGGCCACAGTTTTGGCAATCTCTTTATCACCACCATGGCGGCGATTACCGGCAGCTTCGAGAGCGGCATTGCCGAAAGCTCCAAGGTCCTGGCTGTACGCGGTCGCGTTTTGCCCAGCACCTTGGAGAATGTAACCCTCTGCGCGGAGGTAAGGCGGACGCGCGAGGATGGCCGCGAGGAATGGTATGTGGTAGAAGGGGAGAGCAAACTGCCCAAGACCGGGGGGCAGATCGAGCGGGTCTATCTCCAACCAGCCAACGCCCGCGGCTATCCCGAAGCGATCCGCGCTATCCTTCAGGCTGACCTGATTGTGGCCGGGCCCGGAAGCTTCTTCACCAGCGTGATGCCCAATCTCCTCGTAGGCGCCGTGCGTGATGCGATTTGTGCCTCTATTGCGCCCCGGATTTACGTCTGTAATGTCGCCACACAACCTGGCGAGACCGACGATTTTACGGTCACTGACCACATGCGGCAGCTGCGCCTGCACGCCGGTGACGCCTTCACGATCGTCCTTGCCAACGACAACTATGATCCAACGCAGCGTCTGTCGGAACACAGTGACTGGGTACGGCTGCCCGAGCCCGGCGCGCCCCTTGATTATGAGCTATTTACTGGAGACTTGATAGAAGAGCGGCGGCCCTGGCGCCACGATTCGGACAAACTCGCCGCGCGGCTCATGGACATATACGTCCAATTGCAGACGCGCCCGCAATTCCAGGAAAACGGCAGGATGGGCAAACGATGAACAGCTATCCCAACCGTATCGCCGGATCGCTGTTGGTATTGCTGCTGCTTGTGGTAGCCATTCGCAACGCCTGGATGTCTGACGACGCCTACATCACCCTGCGCACGGTGAACCATTTGCTGCAGGGCTTTGGGCCGGTATGGAACGTTGGGGAACGCGTTCAGGCCTACACCCACCCCCTATGGATGCTGGTGTTGAGTGGCGCCATCCTCTTCAGCCGCGAGTTCTACTACACACCCTTGTTGCTTTCTCTCTTCCTTTCCAGCGCCGCATTCTATGTGGTGGTGGCACGCGTGGCCGTGGACTGGCAGGCCTCGCTGCTTGCGGGGACACTCTTGCTGCTCTCCAAAGCCTTTGTCGACTACACAACATCTGGCCTGGAGAATCCACTGACCTATCTGCTGCTGGCCCTCGTTCTGTTTGTCTATTTGCGTCGGCCCCATTCGATGCGCTGGCTTGTCATCATGGCGCTGCTAGCTGGCTTGAGCGCGGTCAACCGGCTGGATATCCTGCTATTGCTTGGGCCACCCTTGCTGTGGACCGCATACGCGCTGCGGAACCAATGGCGCCAGGTGGCTGGCGCGGCGGCCATTGGGCTGCTGCCGCTGCTGGCATGGGAGCTCTTTGCGATCATCTATTATGGCTTCCCGGCGCCCAACACCGCGTATGCCAAGCTGAACACCGGCATTCCTGCGGCCGCGCTCATCGAACAGGGGCTGCTCTTTCTCATGGAGTCGCTGAGCACAGATCCCCTGACGCTCACCGCGATCGTGGCGGCGATGAGCCTTCCCTGGCTACGGCGCAGCGGGCGCACTGCGGCCATTGCCGCGGGCATGGCGCTCTATCTGCTCTACATCGTGTCCATCGGCGGCGATTTCATGACCGGCCGGTTTTTGAGCGTCCCCCTCTTATGCGCTGCCGTGATCGTTGCCCGCCAGCCGCTGGCGACCCTGCCGCGGATGCAGACAACTGCTCTCTTTGTGGTCGTAATTTTCCTGGGGTTTGCAAACCCAACCCAGTCACCCTGGTTGAGCAACGCAACCTACAATGTCGCGGCCATCGACAACAGAGGCATCGCCGACGAGCGCGGTCACTACTACCAGCGCTACGGCCTGCTGCCGTCCGATCGATACAATCGCGATGGCGCCAGCGGCGAGATGACGGGAAGCCTATCGCCACACATGTACGGCCACTGCGGCATCGGCTATATAGGCTTTGTCGCCAGCCCCTACACCCAGATCGTCGACTTCTGCGGTTTGGCTGACGCGTTGATTGCCCGCTTGCCCGCCATCGCGTTTCCCGATTGGCGGATTGGCCATCCCATCCGCCGGATTCCGGACGGCTATATGGGCACGCTGCGCACCGGCGAGAACCGCATCAGCGATCCAGCTTTGGCTGAATACTATGTCCGGCTACAGCGTGTCATCAAGGGCCCGCTGTTTGCTGCGGACCGGTGGACCGAGATCTGGCGCTTCAATAGCGGCCAAAACGATTATCTCATCGACCGCTCTGCCCACCAGTATCCAGACATGAAGCGCGCGGCATGGGAGGCATTCGACCGCAATTGGCCTGAGCATCTTGCCTACATCGAGGACAGCGGCGCCACCAGCTTCCGTGGCATGGAATTTGGCTACCAGGGCATCACTATTGACCTCGGAGCCCGCCAGCATGCAACCTGGATCGACTTGGGCGCCCGGTTGCCGGCCTTTGACGCGGTCTTTCTTGACGGGTCCCAAACAGTTGGCCGGCAAAGTGTGTCAGCGCAGCCGTTGGTGTTGGGGGCCGATATGGTGGCTGTGTTGCGGGTGCCAGCAGCTGCAGCACAGAGAGGGTACACCGCCCTGCGCATCATTCCCCAGCGCAGCGGTGACTACCATCTGACCCGAGTAGCCCTGTGGGAGGAGAGCCTTGTGGGCGCCCACGTCGCGGACCTGTTGCGGCTGTTCTACCATGTCTTCTACCGGAGTGAGCGCGACACGCGAGCGCTGCAGCTCGCAGCGTTGGAACAGGCTATCCGCGCTCGCCCTGAGCGTGAATGGGCAGATGTGCCGGTCCGCTATTACATCGATCTGTTGAAGATGCCCGCGCCCGCGCTGCAAGAATTGGCGCAGGCGCGCTTGCCGGGCCAGAAGCTCCTGGCAGACGAAGCCGGCGCGTCGCGCTTGCGTTATCTCGGCGCAGTCGACGAACCGCTCACCGCGGAAGATCAAGAACCGGGCGCCAGGCTTCGTCTCTATTTCGAAGCGCTGGACCCGTTCGATCGCGATTACACCATCTGGTTCCACATCGCCAATACGGAAACCGGCGCCGAGTACATGCTCTACGACTATACAAGTTTGGATGGCACTACTACCTGGCCGGCCGCAATGATTTTTGAGGCGCCCATCTTTCTAGCGTTGGAGCCGGGCGCGTACGAAATCTCATTTGGGTTCTGGACGCCAGCCAGCCGGGATCGGCTCTATGTGGAAGGAAGTGACGTATACTGGATCAATCTAGGGATCCACCAGGCCAGTGTGCCAGAAACGGCATCGCCGTAGCCGGTAATCTTGGTGTGGGCTCTGCGCGCTGTGCGTCCGGATCACGGATTTAGCACGCGACGCACCAAATGCGACAATCCAGGGACTTATGGTAAAATGGACACAATCAAAACAGCCGGCGTTTTGGGGCAACGCCGGTTCTGTTTGTACCTTATCATCTGTCCACTGCAGCGTCCGGTGGACCAAGGGGACAGGCCAACCTAGCCTGGACATACCCGTAAACAAAACCAACAATGTCAACTCCTCACTTCGAGTTTCGATAGAAACCAATCTTTTCACTAAAAGGAGAGAAAAATGGCTGTTAAGGTAGCAATCAATGGTTTCGGCCGCATTGGCCGGCAGGTCACCAAGGCCTTGTTCGAAAACTACCGGGGCCAATTTGATCTGGTGGCTGTCAACGACCTGAGCGATGTCAACACCAACGCCCATCTGTTCAAGTATGACAGCAACTACGGCGCCTTCCCGGGCACCGTTGAAGTCCAAGAGGGCGACCTGGTCATTGACGGCGATCGCGTCAAGGTGCTGAGCGAACGGGACCCCAGCAAGCTGCCGTGGCAGAATATGGGTGTGGACATTGTGGTAGAGAGCACAGGCATCTTTACCTCCCGCGAGAAGGCCGAACTACACCTGCATGCCGGCGCCAAGAAGGTGATCATCAGCGCCCCGGCCAAGGGTGAGGATCTGACCATCGTTTTGGGCGTCAACGAGGACAAATACGATCCGGCCGCCCACAACATCATCAGCAATGCCAGCTGCACGACCAACTGCCTGGCTCCTGCTGCCAAAGTCCTGAATGACCTGGCCGGCATCAAACAGGCTCTGATGACGACGGTGCATGCCTACACCAACGACCAGCGCATTCTGGACCTGGTGCACAAGGATCTGCGCCGGGCTCGCGCCGCTGCCATGAGCATTATCCCGACAACCACCGGCGCGGCCAAGGCCGTGGCCCTGGTCATCCCTGAGCTGAAGGGCAAGTTCGACGGCTATGCCATGCGCGTGCCGACCTCTACGGTCTCCGTGGTAGACTTCACTGCCGTCGTCGAAAAGGAAATCACCAAGGACGAGTTGTTTGCGGCCTTTGACGCTGCGGCTGCTGGCCCCATGAAGGGTATCCTGGCCGTCAGCCGCGAGCCGTTGGTGAGCGTTGACTTCAAGGGTAACCCCATGAGCAGCAGCGTGGACTATGAGTTCACCAATGTCTATGGAACCATGGTCAAGGTCGTCACCTGGTATGACAACGAGTGGGGCTACAGCTCGCGTGTTGCCGACCTGATTGACTTCATTGCCAAGAAGGGGCTGTAAGCGACTGCGGGCACTTTACCTTATTCTTGAAAGGTAACATGATGCGTGATAGGGGATAGCTGATGAGGGAAGCATGGCTTCGCTCGCTCGCATCCCGTGTCACGCATCTTTTTTTCTCAAGGACACCCACATATGAATAAGAAAACGATTAAAGATGTGGATTGGCAGGGGAAAAAGGCGCTGGTTCGGGTCGACTTCAACGTGCCGCTAAGCGACGGCCAGATTACTGACGACGCCCGCATCCGTGCGGCGCTGCCCACTATCCAGTATTTGCTAGACTATGGCGCCGCGGTGATCCTCATGAGTCACCTGGGACGTCCCAAAGAGGGCCCCGATCCAAAGTTCAGCATGAAGGTGACGGCCGATCACCTGGCGACGCTCATCTCGGCACCCGTGCACTTTGTGGGCGCCACCACAGGGCCGGAAGCAGAGGCCGCGGCGGCAGCGCTCGCGCCGGGCCAGGTGCTGGTGCTGGAAAATACCCGCTTTGACAAGCGCGAGACCAAGAACAACCCCGACATGTCGGCAGAGCTGGCTCGCCTGGGGGAAGTATATGTCAACGACGCGTTCGGCAGCGCCCATCGAGCTCACGCCAGCACGGAAGGGGTTGCCCACCACCTGCCAGCCGTGGCCGGCTTTCTCATGGAGAAAGAACTGGCCTATCTAGGTGGCGCGTTGGAAAATCCCAAGAGCCCATTTGTAGCTATCCTGGGCGGCGCCAAGATCAGTGACAAGATTGGCGTGATCTCCAACCTGTTAGCAAAGGTTGATGCCATCCTCATTGGCGGCGGCATGGCCAACACCTTTCTGGCGGCCCAGGGCTACAACATGGGCAAGAGCCTTGTAGAGGCCGATGCCCTGGAAACGGCGAAAGCGCTCATGGCCAAGGGCGGTGATCTGATCCAACTGCCGGTTGACCTGGTGATCGCTGACCGCTTCGCCGGCGACGCCGCCTCCAAGGTGGTAAGTGTCTCTGAGGTGCCCGCAGAATGGATGGCGCTTGATATCGGTCCTGCCACAATTGCCCACTACTCGAACCGGCTGTCGGGCGCCAAGACCGTGGTATGGAACGGGCCCATGGGAGTCTTCGAAATGCCAAACTTCGCCAGGGGCACCGTGGCCATTGCCGAGATGCTGGCAGGTCTCAGCGGCGCCACCACGATTATTGGCGGCGGTGACAGCGCCGCCGCCATCCGCCAGGCCGGCCTGGAGAACAAGATTTCGCACGTGAGCACGGGCGGCGGCGCCAGCCTGGAGTTCCTGGAAGGGATCGAGCTGCCGGGGGTGGCAGCGCTGAATGATAAGGAGTGAGATCGAGATCTGAGGGATAGGGATTGGCGGGGTAGCGATCTCTGGCTGAGCCCGCCTGCCAGTGCCAATCCTTCATCTTCAGGCCTCACCTCGCTCTCTGTTCACCAAAATTTAGACCATGAGCTTCCTTTCTCGTCTTCTCAACCGTTTCAAAGGTGGCGCGTCGTCGACGCGTGGCCGTTATTTCCCCGTCTACGTGCTCGATCAGCGCTGCCGGGAGCCTCTGGCCGGGCAGGTGGACCTGATGAATGAGATCAGCATCAGTGATGAGCAAGATGCGGCGTTCTACGTGCGCAAAGTGCTTCACACCTCAGGTCGCGATCGCTGCTTCGGCCAGGTGGAGATCCAGCTCTGGTTGGACCAAAACAAGAATCTGCTTCGCCATGAAGTACAGGGAGGGCGTTGGCTGACGGCCGAGGAATATGGGGCTGAAGTCGCGCGGCAGGCGGTCGAAGCCAATGCGGCGGTGCCTGACCAGGAGGAAGAGGAAGAGGAAGAGGCTCCTTCCGAAGAAGACAAGGAGTAGTCCGCATGCGTAAACCAATGATGGCTGGTAACTGGAAGATGAATAAGACCATCAACGAAGCCGTGGAGCTGGCCCGCGCCATCCGCCAAGAAGTTGACGGTGTTGCGCGCGTCGATTGTGTCGTCTGTCCTCCCTTTGTGGATATCCCCATGGTGAGTGCGGAGCTTAAGGGTAGCAATGTGGCCGTGGGCGCCCAAAACATGCATTGGGAAGCCAGCGGCGCATTTACCGGCGAGATCAGTGCGCCCATGTTGAAAAACCTGGTAGAGTACGTGATCCTGGGGCACAGCGAGCGGCGCCAATATTTCGCAGAAACCGATGAGACGGTGAACAAAAAGGCCCACGCGGCGGTTGCGGCCGGCTTCACCCCCATCATCTGTGTCGGCGAGTCCCTGGAGCAGAACGAGCGGGGCGAGACCAGCGCGTTCGTCAGCGGTCAGGTGAGGGCAGCCCTGGCAGGCTTCACTGCAGAACAGGTGAAAGCCGTTATTATTGCCTATGAGCCTATCTGGGCCATTGGCACGGGCAGGGCCGCCACGGCAGAGCAGGCCAACGACATCTGTGGCGATGTAGTGCGTAAGACTGTCGCCGATCACTTTGGCCAGGAAGCGGCGGACGCCATCCGGATACTTTACGGCGGCAGCACCAATGACAAGAACATACGCGAAATCATGGAGCAGCCGGACATCGATGGCGCGCTTATTGGCGGCGCGGCGCTGAAAGTGGAGAGCTACGTAGCCATGGTCCGCACCACGAGCGAGCTCAACCAGTAGCTGGAGCCTGTGCAGCGAGAAAGAGATGGCCTGGAGGCAAAGACGGTCACCGTACGCGGTGGCCGTTTTCTTTGCATGGTACGTTTCCTCTCTGCAGCGCTTTGACCGATCTCCGAAAACGGTGGTATTCTGCGCTCGCGCTGCTGTATCCTAGATCGGATCGCCGCGGACGCAATTCTGTTGAGGGTTCGATTCTGCATGCACCGTTCCTCCTTTCAAAGCATCTGGCTTCCGCTCCTTGCCGCTCTGGGCTTTGTCATATTGACCTTGCCTGTTTGGCGTTGGCTGGGGAGCGAGTGGCTAACCAACGATTACTACAGCCACGGGATTCTCATTGCGCCGGTTGCGATCTTCCTGGCGGTTCAGCGGTTCCGCCACGATGAAAGCCTTGCATATCGCCCAGGACGGGGCAGCATCTTCGGCCTTGTTGTCCTCGCGGCAGGTCTGGCGTTCTACCTCTATTCGCTGCAGGTCAAGGCCTATTATCTGGCCTCCTTTGCTGTGATCGCCATGCTAGGCGGTCTGGTCTGGGCCCTGGCGGGCGGGCATGTGCTGCGGAAACTGGCGTTTCCCATCGGCTACTTGACGTTGATGGTTCCCCTGCCTATCGTAGATCGGTACACGCTGCCCCTGGCACTGTTCACGGGTTACTGCTCCGGCGCCATCGTCCGGTTTCTCGGGCTCGATATCACCATTGTGGGCAATGCCGTAACCTTGCCTAATGCCGACCTCATCATTGGCGCCCAGTGCAGCGGTGTGAACTCGCTGATTGCGCTCATCGCGTTGCTGGTACTTATCGCCTATCTTCTCGATGGTCCCGTATGGTCACGCATGCTGCTGGTACTGTTTGCAGTGCCCTTGGCGCTAATTGGCAACATTCTGCGGGTGGCTACGCTCCTGGTGGTGGCTCGCGCCTGGGGTGCTGATGTGGCGTTTACCTTTTATCATGATTATTCCGGCGTGCTGTTCTTCCTGGCTGTGCTCATGTTAATTCTGCCACTGGCGAAGCTGCTCCAGTTTCGCCGGCTCCGCTATGAAGTAATCTGATGTTCAAGCGCACTTCCATCGTCGGGATTGTAATCATTGGCCTCCTGTCAATCGGCATCTTGGGAGTCTATTCGTCCCAACTGGCCATTCTGGCAGGCCGGCATCCGGTCCTGCGCGCCGGCGACGAGCTGACCTATGTGACGGATCTGGACTTCTGGCAGCGGACACCCCGAGAACGAACGGTCGAAGCCATCGCCCATTTTGACCTGGATCATGACCTCAACGATGTCCCCATGCAGATCGGTGAGTGGGTCGGTGAGGACGATCCCGAGACGAACCGGGAGGTCATAATTCTCCTGGAGCCGGAACAGTATGTGCAGCGGCTGTATCACGATCGCCAAGGCCGGTACCTTTGGTTGACCATGATCGGTGGACGCAGCTCCCAGCCCTTTCACGCACCCGATATCTGTTATGATGCGGACGGCTGGCAATATGATCTGGGCTCGCGCCCCACACGGCTGGACGGCGGCGGCGAGATCTACGGGCTGTGGCTCCACGGCAAGAAGCGCTTTGCCAACGAGAGTGAGCCGGCTGAACATGTCGTTTACTACTTCTACCTCTTCCCCGATGAGCAGCGAGACCAGCGCGACGGTATCGTTCTGTTCAAGCTCACATCCGGCCGTTATGGCTCGCTGGAATCAACATTGGAGCTGCACGAAGCGTTCACACGGGCCTTTTTCCGGGCTGCCGGCAGCGCCGTCGATCTCGCCCAGGCGCAATGATGAGGCCAGGCCCATCATCTGTTCAGGAAGCAACTCCCGTGGATGCCGTTGGTCGCTTGCATCGTCGCTTGAGCGTCTGGCGCGCCGCCGTATTAGCGCTGACAGCCACGGGGTTGCTCACATTCGCCTGCCGCGCGCCGGCAGAGCCGCTTGGCTCATGTTCGTTGGCGTTTGACGGCCAGGAAGATGATGCCGCGGTGCGGGCGGTCCTAGAAGCAGAGGGCCGGTTCGTCGTCAACCAAGAGATTGATGCGCTCATGGCGTTGTGGAAAGCCGGCGCGTATGTTGCGGATGCCAAACATACGCCAGCCGATCAATCCGACGACCAATACTGGCGCGACAAAGACGCCATACGCCATCGCTATGTGCGCACCGTCTTTCCAGGAGCACCGGCAGCAGTGACCCCGCGCGATCTGGCGCTGCAGTTTGACGGGAAGCGGGTGCAGGTATTGTCCACGACCCACATCGGCGCGGAGATCGCGCCGGCCGGTGACCGGTGGGTCCTGGTCAAAGATGGATCGTGTTGGCTCATTGAGAGCCTGACCTACAATCTGGAACCACTACAACCCTAAGCCTCTTGCTTATCCGCCTGCGCTATGCCTATCGCCGACGCCCTGCCCCAGTTCTTGGCCCTCTTCGCTAGCCTGGCCATCCTGGCCTTGCTCAGCCGGCAGATCGGACTTCAAACGCAGCTGGCACCCTATTATCTGACAGGTTCGGAAGACATGGCGACCATCATCGTCTTTCTTCTGTTTGTGCCGGGCGTAATCGTACACGAAGGTGCCCATTGGCTCAGCGCACGCCTCCTGGGGCTACGCACAGGCAAGTTTCGAGTCTGGCCTACCAGGCAGGGCAAGCATATTGGTTTGGGAAGCGTCACCGTGGAACGGAGCGACATGTGGCGCGACAGTCTTGTGGGCACAGCGCCGCTCCTCTTCGGTACGGCGCTCATTGCCCTGATCGGTGCGTGGCACTTTGGCGCACCCACGGTGGCCGCTGCACTAGTCGCGGGCCGGCTGGTTGACAGCGTCTCCGTATTCTTCAAGGCTCTAGGGCGGACAGACGGCATCGTATGGGCCTATGTGATCTTCACAATCGGCAACAGCATGATGCCCAGCGCCAGTGACCGGGAGCCGGTCAAGCCCGTGTTGCTCTACGGCGCGTTTGCGGCCCTGGTCTATCTGGTTGTCGGTCTCCCGATTGAGCCCATCACGCTGCTGCTGGGGTGGATGATGCCAGCTTTTCAGATCGTGACAAGCGCCTTGATCTTCACGATTCTGCTCGATCTCATCATCCTGGGCATTCTACTGTTGATCACCTTGCCGTTCAGGTTACAGCAGCGGCACGGGTAAGCTCCAACGAGGAAAAAGAGCGGCGGCGCTGGTGCAAGCGCCGCCGCCCATTATCTGAAAGGGTGTGGTACAGGGGCCACACCACACACCGGTCCTCTGCTTAACTCAGATGGCGCTGCAGGCGGCCCATCAACTGCTGCTTGGGCTGATAACCCACAATCCGCTCGACCGGCTGACCACCCTTGAAGAGCAAGAGCGTGGGGATGCTCATGACGCCAAAGGCCATGGCAGTGCTCTGGTTCTCATCCACGTCAAGCTTGCCGATGGTTAACTTGCTATCCAGATCACTGGCAATCTCTTCCAGGACTGGCGCAATCATCTTACAGGGGCCACACCATTCGGCCCAAAAGTCCACCAGCACCGGCTTGTCGGCATTCACCACCAACTCTTCAAAGGTGCTGTCCGTTACCTGAATTGGCTTAGCCATTATACGCTCTCCTGTTGTGAAACCAAGTTCGTGTACTCGTGTAGGGGTACTACAAAGTACACCAAAAATCTAATACGCACGCTATGATGTCTCTTTTATAACCGGCACGCCGTAACCTACGCTACAAAAAATATAGTATCCTATCTGCTATGATCTTGTCAAAATCGGCCAAAGCACTTGGTTACTACTGTCCGCTGGGTAAATGGACTATAATGAAAGCCGTCGTGTTCACCGAGCAGCCATGCGCTGCTGCCCAAGGAAAATTATCCCAGGAAGAGGGGAGGAACTTTGCATGAATCGAATTCAGAAGCTTCGCGAGATGGGGCAGAGTATCTGGCTTGATTACATCGAGCGTGGCATGATAGCGAGTGGGGAGCTCAAGCTGCTGGTTGATACGGGCATTGCGGGTGTCACATCCAATCCAACCATCTTTCAGCAGGCGATCAGCAAGAGTGACGCCTACAAAGCCGATCTGCAGCGACTCGCCCGCAACGACACCGATACCAAGCGTATCTTTGAAACGCTTGCCATTGCCGACATCAAGGCCGCGGCCGATGTGCTGCGGCCGGTCTACGACGCCAACGGCGGGCAGGACGGCTTTGTGAGCCTCGAGGTAGCGCCCGATCTGGCCTATGATACGGCGGCTACAATTGCGGAAGCGCGGCGCCTGCATGCAGCCGTGGACAAGCCAAACCTCATGATCAAAGTACCGGCCACCGCGGCTGGAATTCCTGCCATTCGCCAGCTCATTGCTGATGGTATCAACATCAATGTAACCCTGATCTTCAGCCTGCAGCGGTATGCCGAGGTCAAGGAAGCGTTTTTCCAGGGCTTGGAGGAGCGGCTCGAGAACGGGAAGCCGATCGACAGCATCGCCTCGGTAGCGAGTTTCTTCGTTAGCCGCGTCGACAGCAATGTTGATGACAAGCTGGCCAACCTTGCCGCACAGGACGCCGCCAATGCAGCACAGATCAAGTCACTAATGGGTAAGGCTGCGGTTGCCAACGCGAAGCTGGCCTATGCCCAGTTCCAGGAGAAGTTTGCTGGTCCACGGTGGCAAAAGCTGGCTGCTGCCGGCGCGCACTACCAACGGCCGCTTTGGGCCAGCACCAGCACCAAGAATCCGGACTACCCGGATCTGCTCTATGTGGATACCCTTATGGGGCCCCACACGGTCAATACCATGCCACCCAAGACGCTGGAAGCGTTCAAGGATCACGGCACGGTCTCGCGTACCATCGACGATGACCTGGCAGGCGCCAAAGCAGTGCTGGACGCGCTTGCGGCAGCCGGAGTCGATATGGACACGGTGACCCAAGAGTTGGAGGCGGAGGGTGTCAAGAAGTTCGCCGATTCGTTTGTCGAGTTGCTGGCAGCCATCGAGCAGCGGCGCAAGGAATTGGTAACGGCCTAGCACGGCCCGCAGAGCTTCCCAGCGTAGCAGAAAAATAACCGCCGGTCACGGATTCCTAATATCCCCCGGCGGTTTTTCTCTTCTATGTCCTGCCCGTCTACCGCGCCCCATGACGTGACGGGTGAAGGAGTAAGCTCTGCAGCGGTCAGCCCGTGGCCGGTCCAGAACGCCGCTTAAGAAACTCGCGGAACTCATCGGCGTCGAGACCATGTCCGGCAGACGCGGTACCGGCGGTTTCGTTGTCTGTGTCTGTCTCGTCTGCGGTCGTGTTGGTAAATGTAACCTCGTCGGCAAGCTGGGGCGCGGACGGCAACTCCTGCAGATGGGCCACATAGGCATCCAACACCTCCACCACCGCTTCGAGGAAGAGGGTAGCGGGGCCGGCGCCAGCAGGAAGATTCAGTAGCAGGCTGCGTCCCCGAATGGCGCTCACACCCCGATCCAACAGCGCCAGCGGTGTCTCTTCGACGGCATAGGCACGCATCGCTTCGGCGAGTCCTGGAGCCAGCCGGTCGGCAACGGCCAGGGTCGCTTCCGCCACACACTCGCGTTCGCTGGGACCGGGCGCCGGAAGTGTGCCGCCGACGGTGATGATCAAGTCAAGTTCCTCTTCATCACACCAGTGGCGCAACAACTCCTCAATCACATAGCGCTGGGCACCCGCATGGCGATCCTGCAACACGACGGCCTGTGGCACGGCTGACGCCAGCAATTGGCGCACGGCGTCTACCGCCGCCTCATCGTAGGTAGGCACACACAGGATTCCGGTACGGATCATGGTCGGACCTCCAGAAGATCAAAAACGCGGATAGAGACAGGCAAATACAGGGGCATTGCCCTGTAGTTGCCGGTCTCTATACGCGGCTGTATCCGAGCTCGAATCCAGCAGTCGTCGCGCTTTAGCGCTTGGTATACTGG
>JACFMY010000719.1 GCA_019455155.1 Caldilineaceae bacterium | reverse complement strand
GGAGCTAACCGCCTATCCCGAAGACCTGCTGAGCAGCCCCTTGCACGTCACCGAAGCAAGTGTCCGCTTCGAACCGGTCGCTGGCCGCGCCGGGGCAAAACCTCAGATTGCCGCCCTGGGGATGGAATCGGCGCCTACGGGCCGGGCAACCGACCCGTTTGCTGACCTGATCGCCATACCTGATCTGGGCCCCATGGCGATCCTGGTGGCGCTGATCCTTGCTTGCGGCTGGGGCGCGCTCCATGCTCTTTCCCCAGGTCACGGCAAGACCATCGTTGCGGCCTACTTGGTGGGCACGCGTGGCACGGCCAAACATGCCCTGATTCTGGGCATCACGACGACGATCACCCATACGGCCGGCGTCTTTGTGCTCGGGGCGCTCACGCTGCTGCTTTCGCGCTTTTTCTTGCCCGAACAGCTCTTCCCCTGGCTGAGCACTGCATCGGGCGTCATGGTAGTCGGGATTGGCCTGTCACTCCTGCGCGAACGCGTGCGGAGTGTGGGCGGCCACCATAAGCATCACGAGCACGGGCACGGCCATGATCAGGCTCATGACCACGGGCACGATCACGGTCATGGGCACGACCATGATCACGACCATGGTCACGACCATGACCACGCCCATCTGCTCGCGCACATGCCGCCGGGGACGGACGGCAGGCCGATCCGGTGGCGCAGCCTGTTGGCGCTGGGCATATCAGGCGGTCTGTTGCCTTGTCCCTCGGCGTTGGTTCTCATGTTGGGCGCCATCAGCCTGGACCGAACGGCCTTTGGGTTGGTGCTGATTATCGCCTTCAGCCTAGGCCTGGCCGGCGTGCTGACTGTCATCGGCATCGCCCTGGTCCACGCCGGGCGTCTCTTCCAACGCATACCCGAAAGCGGGCGCGCGTTGCGGCTGATGCCTGTAGGGTCCGCGCTGTTTATCACCGTGGCCGGGGTTGCCATCACCGTCCAGGCGTTGGCACAGGCCGGCTTGCTGATTCTGTAGTGCGTGGCAAGAGAGCGAGTGCAGTGAACCGGAGACGCACAGCGCTCCACATGTCATCTGTCTTTCCAGTCACACCAAGGAGGAGGAAACCATGTTCAAGCAGTTCCATCACACGATTGCGAAGCAAAGCCTGCTTGTGGCAGCGGCGGTCATCGCTCCGCTGCTCCTAGTGGCCGCCGTCATGGTGGGCTTCCACCAGCAGGCAGGGGCGTCGAGCCATCGCGAAGCGCCCTTCATCTCCAAGGATCCATTTGCCGACAATACCGATGTCTATGCCTTCATCTCTCCAGAGAACGCAAACAACATCGTACTCGTCGCCAGCTGGATTCCCTTCGAGGGGCCGGAAGGCGGCCCCAACTATTTCGAGTGGGATGACCGGGTGCTCTACGACATCTACATCGACAACGACGGCGATGCAACCTCGGACATCACATACACCCTGTCCAGCAAGGTCAAACTGATCTCCCCCAATACCTTTCTCTACAACACGGGACCCATCGACAGTCTAGGCGACACCGAGTGGAACCGGCGACAGGCCGTCACGATTACAGAAAGGACAGAGGGAGGTGTCGAAACCGTACTGGTAGGCAACCAGGCAACGGCCCCTGTCAACATCGGCGAGAAATCCACAGCCAATTACAGCGCGCTGGAGCAGGCCGCCATCTTTGACGCCGCGGACGGCCTGCCGGCCGGTATGAAGATCTTTGCCGGGCAGACCGACGATCCCTTCTTTGTCGACCTGCAGGTCTTCGACCTGCTCACCCTGCGCGGCCAGCAACCGCCAGTCGGTTACGTCGCCAACAACATTGCTGTGGATTCATTGTCGGCCTTCAATGTCCACACACTGGTTGTCGAGGTGCCCATTAGCCGGCTGAAACAGGGAAGCGAACCGGTACTAGGTGTGTGGGCCGGATCCCGGCGCCAGGCAACACCTGTCATGCCGCCCACGCCAGCCACCTATGTCCAGGTCTCGCGCTTGGGCATGCCACTGGTGAATGAAGTCGTGATTCCCATGGGCACCAAGGACGCTTTCAATGCGCTGACACCGCGCCAAGACCTGGACATCTACAAC
>JACFMY010000718.1 GCA_019455155.1 Caldilineaceae bacterium | reverse complement strand
CGGGCCACGGAGCAGACACTGCGGGAGGACTACAAGACCAAGCTCGCCAAGGCAGTGAGTCTGGAATTGTTGAAGAAGCAGCGCGAGCAAATCCAGCAATACGTCATTCAACTGGAAAAGCAGCTCCCAAGCAAAGCGGAAATGGCGGCGCTGCTTTCCGATATCAACCAGGCAGGCGTAGGCCGTAGTTTGCAGTTTGAACTGTTCCGTCCCGGACAGGTGATTGTGCGTGAATATTACGCAGAGTTGCCGATTGCCATACGCGTAACAGGCAAGTATGACGACATGGGCGCTTTCGCCGCAGATATCGCCAACTTGTCGCGCATCGTCACGTTGAACGATATTGCAATTGCTGCTGGTGAAAAGAACAGCGCCACGCTGACCATGGACGCTACGGCACGGACCTTCCGCTATCTCGACGCGGATGAAATAGAAGCGCAGCGCAACGCCATGAAGGAGCAGCCGAAATGAAGCAAAGCCACGTCGCCTTGCTGGGTGCTGTCGTTTTGGGTCTCCTCGGATGCGATGCGTCGGGCGAAGGCGAGTTGCGCGAATGGATGGCCCAAGAGCGTGCACAAACCCAACCCCGCGTCACGCCGCTTACCGAGCCCAAGCAATTCGTTCCGCAGCAATACAAAGTCCGGACGGAATTCGAGCCTTTCAACCCCCAGCGCCTCACTTTGGCGTTGCGGCGCGATTCCACCCAGATTGCCTCGAATGCCGCCTTGATAGCCCCGGAGCTGGCACGCAGGAAGGAGCCTTTGGAGGCTTTTCCGCTGGATGCCATGGCGATGGTAGGAAGCCTGATGAAGGCGGGCAAGCCCACTGCTCTGCTGAAAGTCGATAACCTGATCTACCAAGTCGGCATAGGCGACTATCTGGGCCAGAACTATGGCCGTATTACAAGCATTACCGAAACTGCGGTTCAGCTGCGGGAAATCGTACAGGACGCCACGGGCGACTGGATGGAGCGCGCGGCATCGCTGGAACTGCAAGAGGGGGTGACGAAATGAATCGCGAGAACTGCAAAATGATGAAACTGGTGCGGGTGGCGTGTTTCGCCGCTGCGGCTTTGACCTCTTCGCTTGCCTTGGCCCAAGGTGCCATCAAGTCCGTCACCGGATCGATGCAAGGCGGTACCGAGGTGCTGCGTATTGATTTCACCCAGCCCGTGGCAGCATTGCCGACGGGGTTCGCCACCCAGTCGCCCGCACGCATCGCGCTAGATTTTCCTGGCGCCACCAGTGCCTTGGGCAATCCGCTTGTCACTATTAACCAGGGCAATCTCAAGACAGTCAACGTCGTGCAGGCCCAGGGCCGTTCGCGGGTCGTGCTCAATTTGAAGCAGCCAACTGCTTATCGGACGGAACTTCAGGGCGACGCGGTTCTTGTGATGCTGGAGCCCGTAGCTGCCGCGCCGACCGCGAGCGGCAGCGCTACGGTGTTTTCGGAGTCCGGCAACAACGATGTGCTTCCCATCAAGGACATCGACTTCCGTCGCGGTCCCGATGGCTCTGGACGCATCTTGGTGGCCTTGGCAAACAACCAGGTCGGTGTCGATTTGCGCCAGCAGGCCAAAACCCTCACCGTCGATTTCCTCCGTTCCTCCCTTGCCGAAGGCCTAAGACGAAAACTCGATGTCACGGACTTCGGGACGCCGGTGCAGCGCATCACCACCACCGAGGACGGTGATCGGGTCCACATGGTGATTGAGCCCATCGGTGAATGGGAGCACAGTGCGTACCAAAGCGACAACCAGTTTGTCGTTGAAGTTCGCCAAAAGAAGATCGACCTGAGCAAGCTGACGCAGGGCCCCGGGTACAGCGGGGAAAAGCTCTCGCTGAACTTCCAGAACATCGAAGTCCGATCCCTGCTGCAGGTGATCGCCGATTTCACCAACTTCAATATCGTGACCTCGGATACGGTGACCGGCGCATTGACCCTGCGCCTCAAGGACGTTCCTTGGGATCAGGCTCTGCAAATCATCATGGATGCCAAGGGCCTCGGTATGCGCAAGACAGGCACCGTGCTCTGGATAGCGCCGAAGGATGAAATCGACGCCCG
>JACFMY010000717.1:1517-2068 GCA_019455155.1 Caldilineaceae bacterium | reverse complement strand
CGTGGAGATCTGGGATGAAAATCTCTATGATTTGCCAATGGATAGATTGGGCGAGGGGGATCTGGTGGGCATCACCAGCAAGACCATTACCATTGAGCGAGCAGAGCAAACTGCCCGCCGCGCCATGAAGCAAGGCGCGGGCGTGGTCGTAGGCGGCGTCCACGCTACACTGTTGCCCGAACATGTGCAAACGTTCGCCCACAGCGCCTTTGTTGGCGAAGGCTACTTTACCTGGCCGCGTGCTATCCAACACTTTGCTGCGGAGGGGATCAAAGGGTTGCGTCCGCTCTACAAGGATGAGTCTTGGGCCAATCTGGCGCAGATCGCGCCCATCACCGACCGCGTGATCCAGATGGTGGGTGAGAACAAAAATTACTGGACACCCTACCTGGAGATCACGCGAGGTTGCCCGCGCAACTGTGACTTTTGCACGGCCATCCGGGTCAGTGGACGGCGCATGCGCCTGCGTCCTGTGGATGAAGTGGTGGATGAGATCCAGCGCCGCGGTATTCAGCGCTTTTTCCTCACCGACGATAACTTTGGTATCAACT
>JACFMY010000717.1:514-1507 GCA_019455155.1 Caldilineaceae bacterium | reverse complement strand
CGATCCTGATTATTGTGTGGAGCTTTTCGATGCGCTGATGAAGCTCAACCTCAAGGGATGGACCTGCCAATCGGAGATGAGCATCGCCAAATATCCCGAATTGTTGGAGATGGGGCGGGCGGCTCACCTGGACAAGCACTTCGTCGGCTTCGAGAGCGTTAACCCTGACAACCGCCGTTCTCTGGGCGGTAAATCTAAGGGTGTTGCCCTACAGACCACCGAAGCCATTGCGAAGATCCACGAGACAGGCACAGGCGTGGTCGGCCTCTTCGTGATGGGCTTCGATCACGATACGCGCGAGACCTTTCAGGCCATGTGGGATTTCATTCGCACCAGCCACCTCGACGGCGTTAGTTGCACCGTATTGACTCCCTACCCCGCCACGCCCTTCTACGAACAGTGTGTGGCAGAAGATCGTCTGCTTGACGTGCCGTGGAGCCACTACGACACGGCTCACGTCTGCTTCAAACCGAGAAATTTTACCGTTGAGGGGTTGCGCAATGCCTACGACTGGCTTTGCAACAAGGTCTACAGCCCACAGCAGATTGCCCTGCGCGGGGTACGCTCCCTGCGCCGTTACCCCATCCACATGGCGAGCAAGAAGCTCTTCGGCTCCTTCAGCACCGACTATGGCTACCGTCGCACGTACGCCTGGCGACACGTACGGTGATCTTGGCCGGCCTGCTCATCGAGAGGAGTTTCTTTATATCTTGAATTCAGGCGGCGCGAAGCCGGTGAACAAGGAAAAGGGCAACCAGAAACAAAAGGACCGCCGTCAACTGGTGGAGAAGGGCCAATGTGAGGGGCACATGCATCCAGATCACGCTCATGCCCAAACCGATCTGAACGCCAATGAGCAGGCCAAGTGCAAAGGCGCCGTACCGGATAGCATGTGAATGTTTACTACGGTAAATCAAAGTGACAAGCACGGCAGCAATCGCCAGAACGGCAAAGGCAAACCATCGATGTACAAAGTGTATGGTCGTCGCATTC
>JACFMY010000717.1:0-486 GCA_019455155.1 Caldilineaceae bacterium | reverse complement strand
TTGGATATGTGTCCTGCCTTCATGCCAGCCACCAGCCCCCCATACCCAATCTGCACGATTAGAAAGACAAGCAAGGCGATGGACCAGGCAAAGGTGTACCGGCTTCTGCTTTGGCCAGGTAATGACCTGCCATAGCGCCGGTTGAGCAGAGCCCAGAAGGTAAGGCCGAGCACCAACAGCGCCATGAGCAAATGGATTGTCAACCGGTAGGGGCTGACCATGGGACGATCCACCAGACCGCTACTGACCATATACCAACCCAGATACCCCTGGAAGACAAAGAGCAGCGCAATCAGCAAGTAGATCCCCGACCGTCGCCAGGGGATGACGCCTTTGACCACGAAGAAAGCCAGGGGCAGGATCACCACCAGGCCGGCGACCCGCGCAATCAGCCGGTGAAGGTATTCGATGTAGAAGATGCGCCGGTACTCGTCCAGGGTCATAGCGTAGTTGACCTTCTGAAACTCCGGCGTCTGCTGGTAGAGG
>JACFMY010000716.1 GCA_019455155.1 Caldilineaceae bacterium | reverse complement strand
ATCTGCTCGAGCAGCAGCGCGGTGGCGGCGCTGGTGAGGGGAAAGTCCGTATCGCAGGCAGCCTGGATCGCCGAAAGCTCGTGGCCGATGGCCCGTAGCTCATCTTGCTCGGCGTTGCCACCCAGGGCAAGGAGCATGGCCCGCCGGCTGAGCAGCTCCTTGGTACGTCTCAACGGTGGGGACGCGGTGGGCAGCGCGGTTTCACCTAGGTTGCTCCAACGCAGCGCCAACCAGCGATACTGTTCGGCGACCTCGTTCAGCGCGGGAAGGTTCACCACGGGCGCCGCCTCCCGCAGAAAGCGCGCATAGAGATCCCGCAGCGACCCACCCCGTATACCCTGCGCTACCGTCTGTTCGTAGATTGTGCGCAAGACCGGATAGAGACCGCGGCGGTCAGCAAAGAGGCGCTTCCACCCTTTCGCCTGCCGGGCATCGGTGATAAGCCTGGCCCATTTACGCAGGGCCGGCAACGCGAACGATTCTGACCCTGCGGAGAGCTGCGTTGCGCAGTCATGCAGACCCGCCCGGATGGCCGCGGCCAAATCGACGCCACCCGCCCCCTCAAGCGTGACCAGACGGTTCCGGTACGAAGGAATCGTGGCGCGGGCTGCGGCCAGTTCATCCGCGGTCACGGCAAAGGGAACAGCACCCCGATCATCCAGATAAACCAGCTTTCCCTCGATCCCAATGACGCCGACGGTGGAACCCTGCACGCCTCGCATCTGTTCGGGCAGGTACAGATAGGGTAACCCGGCCAGGTCTACCCACACGAGCGCCGGTTGGTTGGCGTCCAGGGCTTGCACCAGATGATCCCGTGCCGCGCGCATGCCCCGGGTCTCGTGTACCGCCAGAGAGAGCCTGAGCCGTTGCGCCAGGCCTTCTATGAACCTCACTGGATAATGCCAGTGACTACGCATGCCCAGCTCCAGGACAGGTGCATGACGGCTCTTGAACTCCCACAGGATGTAGCCGATCCCGATACCGCCGGCTAGCCCCAGCAGCATCTCCTCGCTGTAAGGGGCCGACGTGTGAGGCGCCACGATGCCGGCATGGGCAAGCATATTGGCCAAAATAGCGGTTTCAGGATGTTGGCCGCCCTGCAGCGGGTAGTTCTCGATTTGCATTGTTCCTGGTTGAGGGTGCGGCGCGTTAGGCTGACATTATGAAGGGCGGCGCCGCGCCCGCCCCCTGCGTCGATGGGAATACTTGACCTTTGCCGGCCGGAGACGAATGCCAGCAGACGCCATTTCTTCGCGCAGCTGCCGGCGCAACAACGTTACCAGGCGCCGCCAGGCGCCATTATCCTGCATCTGTGAGCGATTTGTGGTTGCTCGATACCGGCTACAGGAAGCCATTCTACTCCATCCATTTCAAGATGAGGAATCATCGCAGACGCGATGAATGAGTGTGGACGCCAGGTTCGCGGCAAGATCGGGGCGCCGCGCGTGCCGGCGTGCTGCAGCGGAGACCGGTAGGTGCGGCTACCGGCCTCCGCCGTAGCGTGCCTCCGGCAGGAAATGGCCCAAGGCCGGAGCCTAGCTCATCGAATGAATGCCGATGCGGTTGCCTTCGCTGTCCTGGAAGAATGCCATAAAGCCGTTCTCACCGATACTCGTTTTCGGCATCAGCACCTTGCCGCCGGCCGCGTCGACCCTCTGCAGGACAACATCCAGGTCATCGCCGCCGTTGAGATAGACAACGACGCCCTGTTGCGAAGGCACATAGCCATCAGCTTTGACCAGGCCGCCCCCGACCCCCTCTTTGCTTGGAAGAAATGCATAGACCATGCCCATCGTCTCCATGGAGGTCATCTGGGCGGCGAGGATCTTGTTGTAGAAGGCAAGCGCGCGCTCCATATCGGTCACGGGGATTTCAAACCAGTTGATAGCATTCGTGGACATGAAAGGCTCCTTTCGGAACGCAACAATGTTGGCGACAGCCAACGCCCAAGGGCACACAATCAGGGCCTTGCAACCACTATACCAGAACAATTGTTCTACGTCAATCGTGACCTTTTAGGGTGACTGTGCCATAGATGGTGAGCAAAATAGGGCCAGCGCCAGCAGGCAGAG
>JACFMY010000715.1 GCA_019455155.1 Caldilineaceae bacterium | reverse complement strand
CCAATCCCCCGGAAAAAGATTCGCTGGAACTCTGGACATCTCTCACCTGGCTGGCCTCGAACACGCAGCGCATCGAGTTCGGCCCGCTGGTTACACCGGTCTCGTTCCGCGATCCCGTCTTCACCGCACGCATTGCCAAAGATGTGGATGACCTGTCCGGCGGCCGCCTCATATTGGGTGTCGGGGCAGGCTGGCAAGAACGCGAACACCACATGTTCGGCTATGACCTCATGCCCCCAGCCCAGCGGTTTGCACGTTTTGAGGAAGGGCTCGATGTCATCACCCACCTGCTGCAGGACGCCGGTCGTGTGAACCATAGCGGTAGCCACTACACGCTGCGCGATGCCGCGCTATTGCCGCGGCCACAGCGCCCGGGCGGTCCCCCGATCCTCATTGGTGGGAATGGTCCCCGCCGCACGCTGCCCTTGGTGGCCCGCTACGGCCATGAGTGGAATGGCGTCTATGTCACAGCCGAACGCTTTGCTGCCCTCAGTCAGCAGCTGGACACGCTACTTGCCGCACAAGGCCGCGAGCCAGGCGCGGTGCGCCGTTCGCTCATGACCAATGTCATATTTGGGTCGTCTGAGACTACGCTGCGCGACAAGCTCGCGGGCCGCGACGCCACCGCCCTGCGCCAGCGAGGGCTCATCGTGGGAACTGCCCCAGCAATCCGTGATCAGCTGCTGCGCCTGGCGGAAGCCGGCGTCCAACGCGTTATGCTCCAGTGGCTCGATCAGGACGATCTGGCGGGCCTGGAGACGCTGGCCCAAGCCGTTTTGTAACTGCGTAAGCCCGGTCGCTTACAGGCTTGGCAGTTGCGCGAAGATAGTGTTTAATCGAGTCGCACTGAACGTCCCGCGCAAAACGGTTCCAAGGAAATAACTTATGTCAAACGAGGCCTATATCTATGACGCCGTGCGCACGCCCCGCGGGCGCGGCAAGCGCGATGGTTCGCTACACGAAGTTCAGCCCATCGACCTGCTCGTGACCCTCTTCCGGGCCCTCGAACAGCGCACGCATCTCGATACCAGCCAGATCGAAGATGTTGTGCTCGGTTGCGTCACGCCCATCGCGGAACAGGGAGGCGATATCGCCCGCACCGCCGCCCTCTTTGCCGGCTGGAACGTGGACGTGCCTGGCATGCAGATCAACCGATTCTGCGCCTCAGGCCTGGAAGCCGTGAATACCGCCGCCATGAAGGTGCGCTCCGGCTGGGAACATCTGGTCGTCGCCGGCGGTGTGGAGTCCATGTCCCGCGTCCCCATGGGCAGCGACGGGGGCGCGATGTTCACGGATCCCCGCGTCAACCTCCAGATCGGCTTCGTGCCCCAAGGTATCGGCGCCGACCTGATTGCTACCTTAGAGGGCTTTACGCGGGAGGATGTGGACCGCTTTGCCCTGGAGTCACAACAGCGAGCCGCCCACGCGCATGAGAACGGCCACTTTGTCTCCCGCATTCCTGTGTGCGATCCCAACGGCATGCTCATTCTTGACCGCGACGAACACGTACGGCCCAACACCACCCTGGAAGGCCTGAGCACGCTCAAGCCAGCGTTTGCCGTCGTCGGCGAGATGGGCTATGACGCGGTGGCGCTTCAGAAATACCCCACCGTCGAGCGTATCGAGCATGTCCATACGGCAGGCAACTCGTCAGGTATCGTAGACGGGGCCGCCCTTTTGCTCGTTGGCTCTCGAGAGGCAGGCCAAAAACTCGGCCTGAAACCGCGGGCGCGCATCGCCTCCGCCGCGTTGGTGGGCACGGAGCCCACCATTATGCTTACTGGTCCAGGTCCGGCGTCACAGAAGGCGCTGAAGCTAGCTGGCATGGACATCGGCGATATCGATCTGATTGAGGTCAACGAGGCGTTCGCCGCGGTGGTGCTCCGTTTCCTGCGTGATATGGGGCTCGAAAGTACAGAGCACCTCAATGTCAATGGCGGCGCCATCGCTCTCGGCCATCCATTGGGCGCAACGGGCGCCATGTTGTTGGGCACCGCCCTGGATGAGTTGGAGCGCACAGGGCTCGGCACTGCGCTCATCACCCTCTGTGTGGGCGGTGGTATGGGGATAGCCACC
>JACFMY010000714.1 GCA_019455155.1 Caldilineaceae bacterium | reverse complement strand
CGTGAATGAAGCATCGGCGGCGTTGAGGGCGGCCAGCAACTCTACCGGCACCGCCCACATCACATCCGGCGGCTCGCCCTCTGCTTCGCTCTGCTCCTCTGCCAACGCGCGTAGAAGAATCGTCTCTGCCTCTTCGTAGACTACCGGCTCGGGCAGCGTGCCCGCCGCCAGCACAACCACGCCCTCGCGCACCGGTTCCTGTACGGGCGGTGGGGGCGCATAGGTTCCATCCCCACCGCTTGCATAGACGACCGTCTGTGGCGAGCGCGCCTGGAAGCTGGGCGGCACGTAGAGTACGCGCAGGTTTTCCAACGTGCTCTTGGCGTAGACCTTGTTGGTCATGTCGTCACGCAGCGTAGCCACCACGCCCACTGTCATACCCGGACGCAGCAGCCCTGCCAGCCCGGTGTCCGCCTGCACGCGCACGGCGATGCCGCGCTCGTCGGGCGCCAGGATCACCGCCGGCCCCAGGTGACGGGGCGTGACCGGCTCCCCGCTGTAACGCACCACCGACAGGCTCTCGCCTACCAACAGCGCTACATCCCCCACGGCGTCGGCGGGCGCCTGGTCGGCGGGTAGGGTCACGGTCTTGAGGTCCGACGGCGCCAGGATTGTGCCTGCGCCGAGGTCGCGTCCGGCCACGACGATGGTATTGGTCGGCTCTTCCTGGGGCCAGAGTGCGAGGGCAAGCAGCGCAAATGTGGCGAGGGCCAGAACGATAGGAAGAATCGGGCTTCGGTTCATGGTTCGACTCCTTGACAAGAGTAGTTAGAGACTGACGACGACAGTGCATGGCTGCGGATAATTACCGTCCTTCTTCACCACGGTCAGGCGAAGCTGATACTGCCCAGACGGAACAGTCGTGGTGTTGAACTCCATCAGCCGTCCATTTGGCGCCGGCGACTCACTCCGGTAGAGGACGGTCCAACCGCTGCCGTCGGACGATAGCTCCATCTTCCAGTACCAGAAATGGTCGACACTGGCGCTGCCGTCGATGAGCCACCAGACGCCATCGCGGGTGATGGAAACAATGCGAGCCGTGGGGGTCGGACAGGAGAGTACATCAAAAGAGACAGGGCCATTCCCGGTCCCACCACGACCGCCTCCGTTACCAAGCTGCACGTCGGGCACACCCGGCAAGACGGGAAGAGACGACGTGGCGAAGGTGACACCGGTCCACCAGCCTGGTTCCGGGGTAGTCGTCGCCGTGGGCGAGGGACGAGGCGCAGGTGCCGCCAGCGCCGGCGGTCCCGGAATCTGCATGCTTGTGATTGCCAGCGCTGCCAGCAGCATCACGACCAGCAGCACCAGAAAGGTCGTGTCTGAACGCAGGGGTGGCATCATGGCTCTTGTCCCTCCGCCTTCTCCATGAGCAGGGACAACAGATCCATCTCTCCTGAACACGCTGCCCTACACTCCTCAGGTGTATGTGCAAAAGCAGGTTGGGTGACAGTGACAGACAGAGCAGTGAGCGAGGTATCAATGCCGTCGAGCAGGCCGATAATCTCGTCGAGCCGGATCAGGATCTGCTCTGGCCAGGGAAGCTCGGGCTGGCAGAGGGGCGGATGCTGGGTTGCAGGTTGGGGCATGGCGAGCTCCTCGTGCATAACTGGGGGCCAATAACAAAAAGGGACTTCCGCCGCAATGCGGAAATCCCTTTCGTTGCCCAGAATAGCACGGGTGTTCGGGTTTGTCAATGCTGAATTTTATGTCTTTATGTCGGGTATAGTTCAGAAGAGAGAGATTGCGTAGCTTGAAGAAAGTCGGCAGCAGTGGTATAGATTTCGAGGCGCATAGGGCGCCTCGTGCTCAAGCGGATGGATAGTCATCGCCTCATTATCCTATGCGGCGCGAGGCTGAGCGATCCCACTTCATCCACATCATCATCCATACCCACCCAGTAAAGGATTCAGCCATGAGCCAAGCGATTTCCGTCCAAGATAGCCGCCTGCATTGGGCAGGCGCCCTCTCGCTCGATACGAACACTGACGGCGTCATGCCCTGGCGCATCCCCCACCAGGACCGTACACTCTATGCGCAAGCCCTGGTGGAACGTGCCGCCATGCCCGCGGGTGTC
>JACFMY010000076.1 GCA_019455155.1 Caldilineaceae bacterium | reverse complement strand
AATGGGCTCGACAACTCGAACATGAGCGCGGCATACTTGTCCGGCAACTGGTCCGCTCCGTCGGGAAACTCAATAGGACGGCCACCTTTGGCCGAGAGATGCACGTTGAAGAGCAGAACGCTGCCATCGCTGCTCTTGAGCTTGCGCAACGCATCGGCCGGCACCGACGGATCGCCATCGGTCGCTTCTCCATCCGTGATATTGATGACGATAGGTGGAAAGCTGTCGGGATGCTGTGGCAGCCAGCGAGCCAATATGTCGTGGGCCTGCATCAACGCCTGGCACATAGGTGTGGCGCCATGGGCCACCGGATCGAACCAGATGGGAAAACGGATATTCTGCTCGACCAGGCCGCCGGCCCCATCATCTACCTTCTTCTTGCGCTCCTCAATACGCGCCGGCGAGTTGCCGATCTCGCTGATGGGCACAAGCTCGCGACCAGCCAGCTGGCCGGCCAACGCCGGGCCGACCTTGTTGCCATATCCGACGACGCCAACATGGAAATAATCACGAATCCCTTCCTCTTTGGCGCATTTAATCACCAAATTCTGCAGCAACCGATTTATGGCGTCGGCCAGCAGGTCGGCCTTGCGACGGCTGGATTCGCCGCCGCCAAAGGGATCCTCCATTGAACCGGATTGATCGATGAGGAAGAGAAAACAGGAAGGGTTGGCGCGGCTTATTTCTGCAACATAGGGCATGGGTCTTTCCTTTCACAGACATCGATCCGCGACTGCAGCGTCGCGTGACCTGGGTAAACGGCCGTTTCGGTGACGCGCAAACAGCCGGCAGCGTTTGCCGCCGTAAGGTACTACGCAGATCGAGCGCCTTTGGTTGCAGCGGGAGGCAAAGCCGGTCTCCTAGCGACCGCTCTGCATCGACTGTGACAGGGCCGGCGGGCTAAATTCGGCGCAGGCGATGTATCCGCCGTCAACCACAAGCGACGTTCCCGTGATACCAGCAGCATCGTCGCTGCAGAGGAACGCCGCCACCCGGCCCATATCTTCAGGATAGAGCATCTTGCCCGTGGGTACGCGTTGCAACCGCTGCTGTAGCAACACTTCGGCATCGCCGGCGTGCCCTGCGTGATAGCGCAACATGGGTGTGTCCGTGATGCCAGGACAGATGGCGTTGACGCGGATATTCTCGGGCGCGTAATCCAGGGCCAGGCTCTTGGTGAGCATGAGCGCCGCGCCTTTGCTGGCACAGTAGGCCGGCGTCCCCTGCTGAGCCACCATGCTCGAGACCGAAGCGACAATAACGATGCTCCCGCCGCCAGCCCTGCGCAGATGGGGCAGGGCATACTTCGTGGTCAGAAAGATCGCCCGTACATTGACCGCCATCACCCGATCCCAATCGGCGACGGAGCTTTCCTCCACCGTCTGCACAGCCACAATGCCCGCATTGTTGACCACAATGTCCAGACGACCGAAGTGATCCACTGCGGCCCCGACCAGATTCACGATTTCGCTTTCACTGGTGACGTCGGCATGGTGATAGATTGCAAGGCCGCCGGCAGCCTGGATGGCGGCAGCCGCCTCGCTCCCGGCAGCGTCCTGCAGATCGGACAGGACGACCTGTGCGCCTTCTTGCGCCAGGACGCGGGCAATTCCCAGCCCAATGCCTTGTGCTGCGCCAGTAACAATGGCTACCTTGTTTTGAAGTCGGGCCATCATGCCAGTCATGCTCCCCAGTCATGCATCATAGATTGCCAGCCAGCAGCCGGGATCGTGGCTAATCATCCCCGCCCGTCGACCCGCGGAGCGATTGCGCCACGGCTTGAACCGCAGCGATTACGCCGGTTTCGGCCTGGCTCATGGGGTGCTCCAGGACGCGGCGGCGTAGCGCGTCCAGCCGCTCGGAGCCGCCCGCCTGCTCGCTGCTCCACTCAGAGACGAAGGCACCCTCGCGGATATCACCACGCATAATCTCACGGGCGCGGGCGCGCATGGCATCATTGATGAGCGAAGGGCCGCGCGATAGCGTACCATACTGGCTGGTCGTGGAATGATGGCCCATCTGCTTGAAGAAACCAACCCGTGCCATGGCAGCCATGATCTCAGCTGTCTCCCCCGAGGCATACAGCTCCATAACCATAAGCTCCGGTGAAAACCCAAACTCGACGCCGATCTCAAAGCACTCCAGGAACCAGGCCGTTAACCCTGCCCACACCACCTGCTCGGCGAACAGATCCAGCTCTGCCTCTTCCCGAAAACTTGAGGCAAAGACGCCGCCGCGTGTCAGCCCGATCCCTTTGCAGAGCGCCAGGGCTGTCGTCTCCGCGTGGCCGGTGAAATCCTGATGGACAGCGTACTGGGCAAGGGCGCCCGAGCCTTTGAGATAAAGGGAACGCACATGGACGCCAGTCATGCGGGGCGCAACCATCACGACATCGACATCTCCCGGCGGCTTGATGATGCCATAGCCGACATTATAGCCGCTGGCCCATACAACGGTCTTCCCTGGCCGGAGCCCAGGCGCGATCTCGCTGGCCCAGATGTGCGGCTGGGATTCATCTGTCGTCAGCACCAGCAGAATATCTCCTGCCTGGGCGGCTTCCCGAATGGAAAGGGGTGCGAAGTCATCAGCAACTGCACGGGCGCGATACGCGTCGTCCCGATTGCCCACGATCACGCGCACGCCACTGTCGCGCAGATTCAGTGCTTGGGCATGGCCCTGATTGCCGTAACCCAACACAGCGACCGTTTTCCCTTCCAGCGGCTCCAATGAGGCATCGTCGTCTTTTAACAGGCGCATATATTTTTCTCCATTAGTTTGTTCTGATACACAGGGAGCTCAGGTTTGATGATTGACAGACCACTAGCTATCGCGGTCCATAAGACGTTTCAGGTGATCGCGGAACAGAATGGTCTCGGACAGATTGTCGCACTCGTTACAGCCTTCCCAGTCGATCCAGACATATTCCACGCCAAGCCACCCCTGGTAGCCGGTCTCGCGCATGACCTGGAGTACTCGGTCATAGTCGATTATGTTATCCTTGAAGGAGCTTTGCAGACGTCCCGGCTGGGCACCGCGCACGTGGAAGTGGCTGGCGTGACGCACCAAGGGATCGACCTCTGTATCTGCCATGCCCAGCCGCACAAAGTGGGTATAGTCAAGGGTCAGGGTAAGGCCTGCCACCTGTTTCACAAGCTCGGCGGCAAGCTGGGGCTCAGCAACAATGGAGCCCACATGCGCCTCTACGCCAAAGACAATGCCATGGCGGCCCGCCTCCTCGACGCGCCAGTGCAACTCGTCCAGCGCGCGGCTGTAGGAATCCGCTGCGGGCTCCTCCTCGAAGAACACGCCAGGCAGCGTCGTCACATGCGTCGCGCCGGCGCCGGCAGCATAGGCGAGCGTTTTGCTGAACCATTCCCGCGCGTGCGCGCGGCGGGCCGGGTCCGGATGGTTGATGGCGTATGGTGCAAAGTCTGGCGCCATCTGGAGAAAGAGGTCAGTCGCGACCAACCCACAGCCGGCAAGCTGGCTGCGCAGCCGCGCTGCGCTTTTCTCAAGATCGGCGAACTCGCGCGACGGCCAGAGATGGGATCGCCCTTCAAAGAGACCGATATCGACGCCTTGAAAGTCCAGCATGCCAATGAGTTGCAGGGTCTTGGCATGGGGCAACAGCGGAAAGGTGAAGTCAGCACAGGCCAGATTCCAGGACATCACGTTACTCCGTCACTTCGATTCTGTGTGCCGGTCGCGACAGCGCCACGCGGTCACACTCAGTGGGTTGGTTACACATGCATGGGAATGCCTGGAGTATAGCACGGTGTCCAGACGCGCGCACATGTAGCTGGCGGCCCGACCGGCCATGTCTTGCCGTTGACCGCGGCAGGGGCCCTGCCACTAGCGCAGCTGTAGCACGTTTCGCCCGCGGGTCCGCCTCCCCTTGATGACTGGAGCGCTACCGGGCGTCGATCTCAGGCAGACCCGCGCCGGCTTCAACCAATTCACGGAACTTTTGGGTGAAGCGGGCCGCGGGCGCGCCGTCAACAATGTCGTGATCAAAGCTTATGGTCACGCACAGAAAGTCGCGTGGCTCGATGTTGCCATTCACGTAGGCCGGCTTGCAGGCGATTCCGCCCAGCACAATGCCCAGCGTATGGTTGGGCGCCCCCATACCCCAGCCACTTCCCTCGCCGAACATGCCCACCGACGTCAAGCCTACTGTGCCGGAAACCCGGCAACGCCATTGCGGGTTCGCCTCCATGAAGCGGTAAATGCTGCGGCGCACCAACGCCGGCAGCCGGTAATAGCCGCGCATGAGAGGGGATTGAGCGGCTACGCTGCGCTCAGGCTCGGCCTGAATCGCACGAATTTCCCGGTGCAGGTCGAGCACAGTGCGCCGATTTGTAGCCCGCAGGTTATGCACCAACGGGAATGTCCGGGCGCCCACGGCCATCTCAACCACCATCAATATGTCTACGTCGTCGAAAATGACAAGCCGGTTGCGCCAGTTACGATAGGCGTGGACATGTGGATCGGCGGCTACGGCGCGGCCCACGCAGGCCGAGACGAATGCCGAAAACGAGAGCTTCTCGCCGGTCCGTGCGCGATAAGCAGCGATCTGCTGGCGCGGGGATGTGACATCGAACTCGACAAAGGCGTGTATCATGTGGCGCCGGCGGGCCATCCAGCCGGCGTCGAGGACGAGCTGCCGCATGCGCGGGAACGGTTCGGTGCGGTAGCCGGCCGCACTGACTGTATTCGCGTTAGGACGATGGGTATCTTGGCTCATTAGGCTCCTTTCCGGCCGCGGCGCGGTAGGGCGGCGCCCATGTCCAACGGCCTGTGGTGGCGTCGCTGGGGAGAGAGTGCGTTGCTGCTTTGGGCTCTATAATACGACAGACCGGCGTTGGCGGCACGGTCAATTCGCTAGCCAACGCCGGTCTGTCGATTATGTTAAAGCAGGGTTGCCCGGGCCTGTGCGCTTAGCCACGCTTTGCGGCGCGCACCTGTCTTGCCAGGGACCCTACCGTAGTTTGTGGGTCGCGCTGGCGGATCACCACGTTACTGGCAGTGCGCCGGCACACCCGCGCCCGGAGCGACCTCCAGGGGATTCGCCAGGCGCAGGACCAGCATTTCGTTGGGATCTTTCACCGTGTCGCCGCGGCCGCCCGTGGCATCGTAGTTGTTGTCATTCAGCACCACAATGGTGTTGGTATCCAGCACGAGCACATCTTCAATCGTCACAAACGGGAAGCGGAAGGTTTCGCCGTACCCTGCCAGGTTGTTGGGATCGGCGATGTTGAGGAGATCCACCAGCTCTTCTTTCCGCACCACGCCGTTCTCGTCCACATCATTCAAGTTGATCTTGAAGATTTTCTTGAATTCGGCCTCATCTCCGCGCTTGTTGTCACGCTCGATGACCAGGAATTCGTTCTCATTCACAACCGTGAAGTCACCAATCGCGTGCCCCGGATCCGCCAGCTGGTAGAAGCGCACCGTGTCGGTGAGGTATTGCTTGCTGGCCACATCGAAGGTGTAGATGCGCAGCGCGCCCTCTGGGTCACCCGCGACCGTACCTTCGAGCAGGGGATAAAGCGTGGTGCGATCCGGGCTGGTGGCCATGCCTTCGAAGCCCCGCGATGAAGGCAGATTAGCGCCAGAGGTGGCGCCCGGCTGGGGACTGCGCGCAAGCAGAGCAGGGTTCTGGGGCGAAAGGACAAATTCGCTGTCGCCGCCGACGTTGGGCGTGGGAATCGGTGCGTCCAGCAAGCGGCCCTGGTTATCGAAGTGAAGCAGATACGGGCCGAACTCATCGCCTACCCAAAGCGTGCCGTCCTTGTCGAAGACAAAGGACTCGACGTCGAAGTCGGCGCCGGTCAGATTTCGATCTTCTGTGAACTCATTGATGATGAAGAAGGGCACCTTTCCAGCCGGATCGCTGAGCTGGATATAGCCCTCCTCGGCGATGGTGCCGGTGCCGCCATCTACCGTACGCGGATCAGGCTGAATTGCGTAGATGCGCAGCAGATAGTCAATGCCGGGAAGCGGGGCTGTGCGAGTTTCCCCCCGTCACCCGTGAACTGGCCAGAGACAGGCCCGTCGCTAAAGGTATCGGCAGGCAAAACTGCAAAGCCGATCAGCTCGGCGGCCGGCTGTTCGCCGGTTCCCGGTCCGGTTGCCTGCAACGAGGTCCGGGCAAAGGCAGGTGTGACGGTATTCAGAAGTAGGCTCAAAAGCACCAGGATAGGCGTCCAGACTACAAGACGCGCAGAAGACCGAACATGAAAGGGGTTAGGCATATCATCTTCTCCGGCTGTGGTAATCCGACAAATGAATCGCTGACGATGTGGTCGACCGAAGACAAACAGGCAACTGTTGCGCGCGTATGCTACTGTAGCAGAAAGCTACGGCTTTGTGTGAGGATTTAATGGAAGCTTTACCAAGCCTTTACCGTGCGCAGCGGCTGTTACGGTGCAGTTAACAATGGGCCACTGAGTGCATCAGAGCCGTAACTTGATCCAGGCTGGATCGTGGTCACTGCCGTCGCCCGAGTGGCGGCTGCGGCGGTCAATCCAGGCCTCGACCTGCTTGTTGCTCAGGGCCGCGCTCAGCCAGATCTGGTCGTAAAGCTGGTACTCCGCGGGTTTGTTGCGCTTCTTATACCGGTGGGTCCAGGTCGCATGGGTAGGTGTCACTGACGGCGGCTGTTCCCGTTTTGGCGCGCGCGTTTCTTGGGGAGCACCCATGGCATCCGTCCAGCCCGCTTTGCGAAAGGGCGCGAGGGGCTCTCCATCAGGGTTGTCGTTCATATCGCCGAGCACCACGAAACTGCTGTCGGGCCGGGTGCGCTGCTCAACGATCGCAACCATCATCTCCGCCTGGCGGCGCCGGCGCCGGAGCAGCCGGGGACGCGCCACGGCCGGATCTTCATCCCAGCGGATGTAGTTGCTTTTCAGGTGCGTGTTGAAGATGGTAAAGAGCCGGTTGCGCCGGCGCTGGTCAAGTACCTCTACCTCGAGCAGGTCACGGCTGAAGACCGGAGCCATGGGCGACTCAGGGTGGACGGCAAAGCGCCACGACGTGACCGCGCCGATGGGATAGCGCGAGAGCAAGCCCACGTCGATGAGGCGTTGGTCGTTGCCTTCCACCAGCACCTGGTAGGGATACATCCCGCTCAGCTCCACCTCCGCAAACTGGCGTAACACACCAATATCTTCTACCTCCTGAACGGCCAATACGTCCACATCGATGGCGCGGATACGATCCGCGATCAGCGCGCGCTCGTCGGGTGTCTTGGGTTTGACCAGGCGGCCCATGAAGGTGCGGAGCTGGTAGCCGACTGGCTCGACAAATGTGAAGGAGACCTTGGCGTCGACTTCGATGCCGCCCTGGCGGACGAGCTCGACTTCGGCCGAGAAGTTATAGCGAGAGAACAGATTGTTGAGATTAAACGTGCCAACGGTGATATCCACAGACGACCTCCAATACATCCTGATACGTGGGCAATGCCCTATTGTACAGGAATGGGCGTTTGCTGTCGCCTGTGTGAAAAAACGGGGCCGCCGTTGCCAGCTAAGCGGACACGTGCGCGCTATGGATCAGCGGCCAACCGGCTCTCAATCTCCCCTGGGGTGACCGGACCGGCCACGCGCTCTACCAGCACCCCATCCGGCCCGACAAGAAAGCTCATGGGAAGACCATAGATGCCATAGGCTAACAAGGTGGCGTCGTCAGGTTCCAGTAATACCGGTAACGCGAGCGCCAGCTCATCGACGAACGCACGCACCTGATCCTCGGGCTCGCGCATGTTGATGGCCAACACCACCAACTGGTCTGCATTGCCGCGCGCAAGCTCGTCGAGATAGGGCATCTCCTCGCGACAAGGCACGCACCAGGTCGCCCAGAAATTAACCAACACCCAACGCCCCCGCTGCTGACTCAGACTGACGGACTCTCCGCCAAGGGACGTGAATGTGAAGTCCGGGGCCAGCTCGGCAGCTTCAGGTACCTGTGATGGGACAGGCGTTACCCCGGTTGAGGGCTGTGCGCACGCGGTACCGACCAGGGCGACAAGCATAAGAACCACCAAGATCTGAAAGCGTATCCATCGTCTCATGACGGAAATAGCTTCTCCACAACATTCACCCGGTAGGCCTGCCACGCGGGGAGTAGCCCAGCCAGCACCCCCAATGCCAGTGGCAGCAGCCAGAGCACTGGCTCCAGTCCCGGCAGGTAACGAATCTCAACAGGAATGGCCGACTGTAGTGCCAGTTGATTACCGATCAGCACTGCCGCCAGATACCCCAGGACCCGGCCCGTCAACGCGCCCAGCAAGGCCATGACGATCGTTTCCGCCAGCACGATGCGGAAGACGGTGCTACGATTGGCGCCGACCCCGCGCAAGATCGCCAACAGATGCTGGCGCACGCTCGTGACACTGTATACGGCGAGAAACAACGTCAGCGCCGCCATGCCGCTGGTTAGGTAGCCGACAAAGCCGAGGATCTCCTGGCCCTGGTTGAGGAGATCGAACAAGCCGCCAAGCTCACGTCCAGGAAAGACCGCTTGTGCTTCGGTGCCAACATAGAAGTCACGCCAGAGCTGGTTTGCCTCAACAAAGCCCATTGGCCGTACCAGCAAGGCCGTGACGCGGCCATCCTCGACATGGTCAATACCGGCATCTCCCCATCTGACGGCGCCAGCTCCTGTACCCTTCCCGGCCTGCACGTCCGCCACTGCAGTCGTGCCGCCCGGCTCCTCTTCGTCATGGAGCGCGATGACGCTGTCCACGGTCGTAAACGCGGCGCTGTCAAACGGGGTGGCGCTGGGCAGTAGAATGCCGGTGACTGTGTGGACAGTACCGTGTTCATCGCTTTCCAGACCCCGTTCCACTCCATGCGCAGGCACAAAGTGATCGCCGATCGAGAGTCCTAGCGCCTGGGCGGCGCGACTGCCTAGCACGACCTCGAAATCGTCAGCGAAGAGACGGCCCGCGGCCAGCTGGAACGCGGGCGGGTCTTGTAGGGTCGGGCGCAGGTCAAAAAAGCTATGATCGGTGCCAATGATGCGCGCCCCACCCACGTTATCGCCCATGGCTAGTGGCACGACCTGGGCAACGCGCGGGTCAGCGACCAGCTCGTTATAGATGTGACCCGAGATATTGCCCACTGGGGTACCCTGTAATAGTAGGGTACTGAGCACAAGCTGCTGGCCGCTGCCCTTGGCGCCCACAACCAACATGCCAAAGGGGTCGCTGGCTCGAATAATCCCGCGCTGCAGCCCGTCGTTGAGATGGGACACTGTAACGGCCAGCGCGACAGCCAGTGCCACCACCAGAATCGTCACCATTGTCTGCACCGGACGCGCAACAATATTGCGCCAGGCGATCATCAATTCAAACATAGCAGTTGTCATCAGGGGAATAAACCACCATGACTCCATGGACACCAACGATACGATGGGATATTGGGCTCATAAATCGCCGAACTTGCCTAGTGATGCCTGTGACGAATGACTCGTCACGTTCGTGGTGTTCTTGGTGTCATGGTGGTTTGTCTGGCTCATTTAGGCCCCGGCCTCTACCAGCACACCGTTCGATAGGTCGACCACGTGTGAAAACCGCGCGTTCATGGATGGATCATGGCTGGCGACGATGAGCGTGGCGCCTCGCTCGCGACACTCCTCCTGGAGCAGATCCATTACCATGTGGGCTGAGGCCATATCGAGCGCCGCGGTCGGTTCATCGGCCAACACGAGCATCGGCCCGCTTGCCAACGCCCGCGCCACCGCTACCCGCAGCCGCTGGCCAGTGCTGAGCTGAACCGGCCGGTACCGTGCATAGTTGACCAGCCCTACCCGATCCAGAACTTCCAGCGCACGCGCGCGGCGCTGGTGGCCCGGTACACTACGGCCAAAGACCAGCGGCATCTCCACATTCTCCAGGGCCGATAGCGTGGGTACAAGATGGTGCATCTGAAAGACGTAGCCGATAGTCGCCGCGCGCAGCCGGTCCCGTTCGACTTCGGACAAGGCATAGAGCGATCGCTCGCCCAACCATACGGTGCCGGCTGTTGGCCGCAGCAAACCGGCCAGCACGT
Source organism: Caldilineaceae bacterium (assembly GCA_019455155.1). Classification (GTDB taxonomy): domain Bacteria; phylum Chloroflexota; class Anaerolineae; order Caldilineales; family Caldilineaceae; genus JACFMY01. The sequence continues at coordinate 9,906 of JACFMY010000076.1, read as the reverse complement.
TGAGCAATGTCGTCTTCCCGCTGCCGCTGATCCCACGCAGCAATACCTGATCACCTGACGGCACCTGCCAGGTCTCAATGTCGAGCACTGTGCGTGCGGCCAGATCAGGAGCGGTGTAGGTGTGGCGCAACTGGTCCAGGCGTAAATCCATCACAGTGCATCCAGTTGGTTGGCATAGATGCGCACCAGGCTCACCATGCCGGTTTCCGGATCGACCGAGGGACCAACTTCCAACCGGCCACGCAGACGCAGCGGCTTCTCGGTGGGCCGGATCGTGCCTTCGTTCAGATAGACCACGGCAATATCGTCGGGCCAGTCCGCCGCGGTGCTGCAGAAGGGGCAATACTCGAGCCGGATGCGCGTCAACACAAACCAGTCCAGCTCCGGCTTGAGAGGCGGCGCCATGTAGCCTTCGATGACTACCTCCTGGCCGTCCAGGGAGACTAGCTTGTCGGACAGAATCAGCCCACTACGGATGTTGTAGCCATCATAGAACTCATCAAAACGGAGCGACACCGGACTTTGGTCGAAAGTCACCAGGCTGCGCGGCGTTGGCTGCATGGCGGCATCCGTAGCTTGCGCAACGGCCAGGGCACTGCCCGACGGCAGGTCCACAGAAAGCGGTGTCGGCGTCGCCGCGGGTGTGGGCGCGGCGACAGTTGCGGTCGCCGCCTCGCTGGTTGGGGTGACAACCACTTCAGCTGAGGCCGTCGCGGCCGTGGGCAATGGCGTCACCGCAACGATTGCCCCACCGTTAGACACACCACAGCCGGCCAGCAGTATGGCCACCACAGCAAGCGTCATGACATGGCGGGAAGCATTTAAAGCGATCATTGATGCACTCTCTTTGAAACAGGATCGGGGCACGGCGGCGCCGTGCCCCTTGTAAACGCTGGCGGTTTAGCCAGAACGGGCTCTAACGCAGGTAGCAGCGGTCGTTGAAGACCACGCCCTCACATTCGATCTCCTCACCTTCGGCCATGGCTTCCTCTGCGACAGCCATGCCATCCTCGACCGTGAGATCCAGGCCCAGCGCATAGGCCATGCCGAAGAAGATCTCGGTGTTGTCCAGCACAGCATTAAAGTACTCTGCGCCCGGACCCGCGGCAAAGACCGGCACGTCCTGGAGCGTGTGCACACCGCTGTTCGAGTCCATGGGCAGGTCGCCACTCATGAAGATGCCGCTGGGATCATCATCAGGGTTGTCGACGTAGTTGCCGTCCGCGTCCTGCACGGCCGGGACACGCGGTACCGGGCTGACCTGGAAGTCTTCCGTATATTCGGGGTGGTTGTTCACCACGCCGGCCAGGGTGACGGCGGTCTCCCAGCTATCGGGGAAGAAGTCGCCGTCCGCGTCCTCATAGGTGGGGACACCAGCGTCAGCGTAGATGCCGATGGCATTGCGCTTGCCCGCTTCGTCCTCGGCGGCATTGAACGCTTCGACGTCCACGGTGCCGTAGACTTCGTAGCCGTGGCCATGGTCGGCGGTGACAACAATGAGCGTCTCCGGCGCGTTGGCGGCGGCCCACTCTATGGCAGCGGCAATCGCGTTGTCGAACTCAATGAGGTCGGCGATCATGCGGTCGGCGTCCAGCGGGTGCATCTGCTTGTCGACGCTGGCAGCCTCGACCATCAGGTAGAAACCGTTCTCGTTCTGAGCCAAAACGTCAAGGGCAGCCACCGTCATGTCCGGCAGGCCAGGCTGGTCCGTGAAGTCACCCAGGTTGTCAGTGTAGACATTGCGGTCCAGCCAGACACTCATGTCGCTGGAGTGGAAGATGCCCAGCAGCTTTTCCGGGGTGCCCTCACTCATGGCTTCCTCCAACTCAGTCGCAGTGGTGACGACGGTATAGCCTGCAGCTTCGTACTCGTCGAACAGGTTGCGACCATCCTCGCGGCGACCGCCGGCCACATCAGAGGGAATCATGTAGCGACCGTCGCCACCCATGATCACTTCGGGCACCAGCCCTTCATCCAGCGCCTCCGCGGCAATGAAGTCACGGTCACCGCGGCGCCGGGTGTGGGCAAAGACAGCCGCCGGCGTAGCATCCGTCCAGCCAGAGGTGGTCACGATACCGATGGCCATGCCGCGCGCGCGCTTGAGCATCTCGGCCAAGGTCTCCTGGCGAGGATCATCCAGGGTATCAGCAGACGTGTCGGGATAGACACCGAGCGCATTGACCGCGGACTTGTGGCCCGTGTTGTAGGCGCTGGCGCTGTTGGCGCTATCGGTGATGATGGAATCCAGGCCTGACGTGTGAACAAGGCCAACCGCTTCCATCTGGTCCATGGCAAACGCCCCGTTGTATTTACCCTCGGTGTTGCCACGGGAGACGACCCGAGCCGCGGTCAGCATGGGAACGCTCATACCGTCAGCCACAAAGAGGATGACATTCTTGGCGCCCGCGCTGCTGTGCGGCTGCTGCACATACCAGCTCACAGACTCGACCGCACCGCCGGCCGTGACTTCCACAACGTACAGCCCCGGCTCCGCCAGCGTCACCTGGCGCCAGACGACCGACTGCACTGGCACCGGCTCCTCTTCGGGGCCAAATGTCCAGCTTTCGCTCGCGGGCTCAGCGCCAAAGAAGGTGCTGGCATCGTCGCCATTGATGGTTACAGCGAAGTCTTCGGGCAATTCCTCCGCGTGCACTTCGACCCGGAAGTCGAAGAAGGCGCCGGGCAGGAACGTCGCCCGATCCACCGGCAGGATCAGCACCGCTGGGGCATCATCCTGGGCCGCCGCAGGCAGCACCGGGAACGCCGTCACCAGCAGAACCACCGCCATGACAATGCGGGCCAGCGTACCAGCCATAGTACGTAGCATGTCCATTTTGTTTGCTTTCCTCCTGATGAGTTAAAGCTGAATTGAGGCAAAACAAGCGTCTGTTATCGACGTCTCCAAAGTCTACTCACCCAATGAAAACATTTCGCGAACTTATGGTTAACGCTTTTTTGGCTGATGTTTAACAGAAGATTTGCGCCCGGCCGCAGCGCTTGCGCGCGTAGCATTTTGCAGGCGTTAGCCACCGCGTGGGCGAAGATGCGGCCCGCGACGGCTTCCGGCACGCTGCTCCCAACGTCACCAAGACACGTATCTTTGCGGCTGTTGACAGCATACTCGCTCCCCGATATGCTGGAACCATCCCGGAAGACAACACCGAATCGCAGCCAGGGTGATCGCTCTGACGCTCGGGAGCCGCGCTCCTGCAACAGGTCACGAGCTGCGCCGCGTACGGGTACTAGATGAAGGGTCAGAAAGGAGCAGCCAACTCATGAGGATTTGTCGCTTTGCTACTGGGGATGGCGCCGTCCATCTCGGCGTGATCGACGGCAGGCATGTCCATGATCTGACGGCAAGTGGACTGGCACACTTTGCTTCCTGGACAGATCTGTTGCGCGCTTCGGCAACGACCCCACTCGCGGCCCTGCTCACAGAGGTCGCGTTGGGCAACCTCCCTATCTACGCCTACAGCGAGCTGGACCGCACACCGTCCCCAGGTACTGCCCATCTGCTGGCGCCCGTAGACCGGCAGGAGGTCTGGGCGGCCGGTGTCACCTACGCGTGGAGCCGGGAAGCCAGAATGCGCGAGACGCGGACGAAGGATGTCTATGTGCGCGTCTACGATGCGCAACGCCCCGAGTTGTTCTTCAAAGCCCTCGGGGAAAAGGTGGTGGGACCCAACGACTGGATCGGGCTGCGTCATGACAGCCGCTGGAATGTGCCAGAGCCCGAGCTGGCGCTCATCATCAACCCGTCCCTCGAAATCGTCGGCTATGCCGCTGGCAACGACGTCAGCAGCCGCGATATCGAGGGCGAGAACCCCCTCTATCTGCCCCAAGCGAAGATCTACCGCCATTCCTGCGCGATCGGTCCGGCGGTAACGGTTGCGGAGACAGCCTTGGACGCTCGCTCCCTCACTATCAATCTGACGGTACGGCGAGCAGCCAAGACTGTCTTTCAAGGGGAAACCTCTACTAGCAAGATCCATCGCTCCCTCGAGGAGCTGGTCACCTATCTTGGCTACAATAACGACTTTCCCTACGGCGCTGTCCTGTTGACCGGCACCGGGATCGTTCCGGGCGATGATTTCACACTGCAGAACGGTGACGTGGTCGAAATCGATATCGCGGGAATTGGCTTGCTCCGCAACTCCGTACGCCAGCTGTGAACGGTAGTGCGAAAACGTGAAACCGGTACGGGAACCCCTGCTAACCTCCTGGCGCCATTTCCGGCGCCAGCGTCCCCGTCTGTGCTCCTTAATCATTCGTTTACACACGACATACCGTGCATTAACGAAACACCGGTAGGTTTGATCAGTTGAAGCAGCAGGCCTAGCAGGCAGCATAGCCTGCCCATAATCGTTCTGCACTTTCTTTCAAACCCTGCCAACCAACCAAAACCACTTTTTGAGGAGACAACACGTTATGCAGAGTATACGCAAGTGGATCTTCGCCCTGGCGCTGGCCGCCCTCACAGTGATCGCGCCCGTGCTCAGTCCCACGCTGCTGGCGCAGGATGAGCCGTCACCGGTTACGCTGACGCTGTTGGGCACCTACAGCACAGGTCTCATCGATGCCGCCGCAGCGGAGATCGTAGCCTACGATGCCCAGACCCAGCGCGCGTTTGTTGTCAACGGCGGTGACAAGACCATCGACATTCTCGATATAAGCGACCCGACCGCGCCCACGCTCGTCTCCCAGGTGGACATGACCCAATATGGTGACGGGGCGACGAGCGTCGCGGTCCATGACGGTCTGGTAGCCGTGGCCGTGCCGGCCAGCGAGAAAACCGATGACGGATCCGTCATCTTCCTGGACGCCGACGGCACATATCTGGCCGCAGCTCCGGCTGGCGCCTTGCCTGACATGGTCACCTTCACACCGGACGGGACAAAGGTCGTGGTGGCCAATGAGGGCGAGCCCAATGATGACTACACGGTGGATCCGGAAGGTTCCGTGACCATTATTGACCTAAGCGACGGCCTCGACACACTGGGACCGGACAAGATTCACACCGCGAGCTTTGCCGCTTTCAACGATGCCGGTGTGGACCCGAGAATCCGCATCTATGGACCGAACGCCACGGTAGCTCAGGATCTGGAGCCCGAATACATCGCGGTGGCGCCAGACGGAACCATGGCCTATGTGACCTTGCAGGAAAACAATGCCATTGCCGTTGTGGACCTGGAGACGGCCACTGTTACCGCGCTGCTGCCCCTGGGCTACAAGAACTACGGCGGCCCGGTAGCGACGCTGAATACCTATACCTTCGCTGAGCTGCCGGCCCTGGGTGTGACCGCCGCCGGCCAGGAGATTAAGCTTGGCGGTTTTTCGGGCCTCTATTTTGAAGGAACGGACGATGATGGCCGCCTGGTCTTCGTCACCCACACCGACCGCGGCCCCAACGGCGAGACAGTTGATGTGGACGACGACGGCGTCCAGGAGCGCCCCTTCGCCCTGCCCGACTTCCAGCCCCAGATCGTGCGCATTGCTCTGGATCCGGCCAGCGGTGAGCTGTCCATCCTCGAGCAGATTGGCCTGAGCCGCGACGACGGCACGCCGCTGACAGGCTTGCCCAATCTGGCCGGGGACGCAGGCAAGGCCTACGCCGACGAAGAACCCATCGATCTCTTTGGCAATCCCCTGGAACTTGATCCCCTGGGCGGTGACTTCGAGGGCATCGTCACTGCGGAGGACGGCAGCTTCTGGATGGTGGACGAGTACCGGCCGGCCATTTACCATTTCGATGCCGGTGGCGTGCTCATTGCCCGCTTTGTGCCGGAAGGTTCCAACGATGAGGAAACAGGCGTGGCCGTAGGTGAAGAGGCGCTGCCGGCCATCTTTGCCCAGCGCCGCGCCAACCGTGGTTTCGAGGCCGTAGCCTACCGCGCCGGCATCCTCTATGCCTTCATCCAAAGCCCGCTGGACAATCCGGATACGGCCAAGGACAAGAGCTCCAAGGCCTCGACGTTGGTGCGCATTCTGGCCTTTGACACCGCGGCAGGCGAGACCGTTGGCCAGTTCCTCTATCGCCTTGACGGTGGCGATGTGGACAAGATCGGCGACGCGGTCGCTCTAGCGGATGGCTCCTTCCTGGTCATCGAACGCGATTCGGCCAAGGGGCCAGGCGCGCAGAAGCTCATTTACCGGGTAACCCTGGACAACGCCACGGACATCAACAGCCTTGACCTGCCTGCCGGTCTCGAGCTGCAGGACAACGCGGGTCTGGCGGCATTGGGTGTGGTGCCTGCTTCCAAGCAGCTATACGTCGATTTGGGTGCATTGGGCTACACGATCGGTGATAAGCCGGAGGGCCTGGCGCTGATTGATGAGCAGACCCTTGCCGTCATCAACGACAATGACTTCGGCATCGTTGAAGGGTTCGACCCAGCTACAGGTCTGCTGGATGCGAATCCCGATCCCACGCCCATCGTGTTGGGAATCGTCCACCTCGCACCGAACGGCCTGGATGCCAGCGACAAGGATGACGGCATCTTCATCCAGAACTGGCCTGTGCTAAGTCTCTACCAGCCTGACGCCATCGGCGCCTACACGGTGAATGGCCAGACCTACCTCGTGACCGCCAACGAAGGCGATGCGCGCGACTATGACGGCTACAGCGAGGAGAAACGTCTGGCCGACATCGTCCTCGACGCCAGCGCCTTCCCTGATGCCGCCTATCTCCAGCAGTCAGAGAACCTGGGGCGTCTGCGCATCACAACAGCCAGCGGCGACACCGACGGTGACGGCCTGTACGAGCAGATCGTGGGCTACGGCGGCCGCTCTTTCTCCATTTGGGATACGGCAGGAAACCTGATCTTCGATAGCGGCGACGCACTGGAGCAGATTACGGCCGAACTGCTGCCCGAGGGCTTCAACAGCAACGGTGAGAGCGACAGCTTCGACTCACGCAGCGACGACAAGGGTCCCGAGCCGGAAGCTGTGGCTATCGGTGTGCTGGACGGCCGCACCTACGCTTTTGTCGGACTCGAACGCATTGGCGGGATCTTCGTCTATGACATCACTGATCCCAAGGCACCCACGTTCATCGAATATGTCAACAACCGCGACCTCTCAGCCCCAACCGAGGAAGCCGGCGACCTGGCGCCGGAAGGGATCATCATGGTGCCGGCCGGGGCGAGCCCCACAGCTGGCCCGCTGCTGATTGTGGCCAACGAATTCAGCGGCACGACCTCGATCTGGGCTATCGAGACCAACGCCCAATAACCCCCTCTTTGGACGTGCTAACGTCCATGAACAGGGCACGGATATTGCTCCGTGCCCTGTTCAACCTCCTCTGAACCTTAACTGATACTTTACAGTCTATCTACACTGGCTTAATCACACCGTTCTAGCCTTGGAGAAACGGTGTCGTCGCTTTGGTTCTCTACCGTGTGAGCGAAGTGTGAGCGAATACAGCTATGGGCAGACCACCCGCAAACATGCTCTATCTCGTACAGAGTGCGTTTCGTCCATCTGGCGACCCGTACGGCCGCGTCTATCTGCTGCGCGGCGATGTGATCTCGGCGCCCGTAGGAGCACTTGGCTTTGCCGGCGCCCGCCTGGCCCAACCAGCACAACGGTCCGCAGAGCGAGCCACTACTCTTCACCTGTACCACTTCAACGATCTACACGGCAATCTGGCTCTCTTCTCGGACCAGGCGATTCAGCCGGTATTCGCCCAGCTTGCCGGCTATTACCGGCGGGAGCGTGACCGCCGCTTGTCGGATCGAAGCGCAGCCACGCTCCTGCTTGCGGCAGGTGACGACCTGGCTGGCTCGCGCGTGGCGGACCTGGCGGGAATCGACCCGCAAGGCCATACGCAACATCCCACCTATGCGGCCTATTCAGCTGCTGGCGTCGACGCGGTGACGCTAGGCAACCACGACCTGGACAAAGGACCGGAGTATCTCGCCGTCGCGATCCGCAACAAGGCGCGCTTCCCTGTGTTGGCCGCCAACCTACTGCCACCCCCGGAGCTGCGTTACGACATCCACGCCGGCGCGCTGTTCATGATCAAGGGGTTGCGCGTGGCCGTCATTGGCTTGACTACCCCGGCGCGTCCGCAGCGAGGAGCCGCTGGCTGGCAGGTTGCCGATCCCGTGCGCACCCTCGAGCACATGTTGCCGGTGCTGCGCCCACAGTGCGATGTCGTGATCGTTCTTAGCCATCTAGGACGCAGCCTGACCGGCAACCGCGGGCCTGTGAGCACGGCCGGCGACATTGAGCTGGCGGAACATCTCGCCGCCGATTCAGTCCACGTCGTCGTAGGGGGCCACACACACGACGTGCTGAACGAGGATGGGCTGGCGGTGGAGAATGTGGTCAACGGCACTGCGGTTGTGCAGGCAGGTGCAGAAGGGCGATACCTTGGCCAGGTCATCATCCACGCAAACAGCCACACGACCGTAGCCGATGCACGGCTGCTAGAGACGGCACGGCTGCCCAAAGATGAGATGTTTGAGCGCCGCCATATTTTGCCCCATATTCAGCGCCTGCAGGCCGCATTGGCGCGTCCCCTGGGCACCGTGGAGGATTCGTCTGCACTGGCTACCACCACTGTGCGTGGCAGTCTATGCACTGGCGAGTCACCCCTGGCGAACTTCGTGAGCGATGCGCTGGTCGCGCGTTGCCATGTCTATGACCTGACCGTGGATGGCAGCCTCGTCGATGCCACGGTGATTCGCGCGGGCTTACAGCCTGGCGCGCGGCTTACATTAGGAGACTGGTACCAGGTGATGCCTGCGGCGGCCACTGTACGGATCGTAGAGCTGACGGGCCACGACCTGCTGATGTTGCTCCACGATAATGCCTTGCGCATCGACCGTCCCGGCGAGCCGCATGTGGAACGAGGATTTGTCCATTTCAGCCGCTCACTGCGCTATGCCATCGACCTCGGCACAGAGCGGCGGCTGGCCGTGGCCCTCCACGCGTCACTCAACGGCGAGAGTCTCTGGACGCTGCGCGAGCGTAGACTGCGCCTTGCTTACCCTTCGACCATCCGCAGTCTGGCCGTGGCGTGGGAAAACCACGTGCGGGCCAGACAACAGGTCGTCCCCCTTTCCTTGAGCCAGTGGACCTGCTGGGAAACCGGGCTCGATTTGCGCCGCGAGCTCGTGGCCTTCATCGAAGAACATGGTGGAGTAACCGCAGCGGCTGGCGCACGCTGCGACGGCCGGTTGGTCGTCGCCCCAGCAACTCCCCCTATGCACGGCTGTGGCGTACGCGAAAGTGAGTACCGTGTTACGGTCAATAGCAGCCGTTGAGCATGCCGGAGCAAGGCGGCGCCGTCGCCAATACCCCAATAACACACGCAGCAAGACCGGTACGACCCCCTGGACTTTCTACTGCGCTAGACAGCCCCGATGATTTAACAGAACGTTATCGTGATGTTAACGCCAGAGGTGTACTCTCGTTCAAAATAACTTTGGGATTGGATTTTTCATTTAGACAAGTTTTGGGGAGGTCTGTTTGAACAGGCGTTGGCTTGGTCCGTTGCTGAGCATCGTTCTGATTATTGGCGTAGGTGCAGCGATTATCGCGTCCGTACGGGGCACATTATCAGACAATCAGAAGATTACCGCACGCGGGCTCATAGGCTCTGAGAAAGAGGAGTTCTTCAGGGATGAGCGAGTCATCCGTGCCCTCGATCGACTGGGTATTCAGGTCGACTTTGAAAAGGCTGGCTCGCGGGAAATGTCACAAAAACTGAACAACGAAAGCTATGACTTCGGCTTTCCGGCAGGCGTACCTGCGGCGGAAAAGATCCGCCAGGATTGGGGCATAAGCAGCCCCGGTTACGATGTCTTCTTCACACCGCTGGTGGTTGCATCGTGGCACCAGCTTGGCGACTTGCTCGTTGCCAATGGTATTGCCAGCAAGCAGAACGACCATTATGCCCTC
>JACFMY010000713.1 GCA_019455155.1 Caldilineaceae bacterium | reverse complement strand
TGGCGACCGATAAAGCGGGTGGGCTGGGCAGGGAGATTGTGTTGGGGGAATGCTGCTGACGGAGGCAACGGCAGTGGATAGGCGAGCGCTGGCCGCGGCGCATCTGTAGAAAATAGCTCCTGGCAGAGCACATCCTGCTGAGGACAGCCAGCGCTGACCAGAAACGCCTCCAGCCAAGCGTGGTCTAACTTTCCCCGCTGCACAAGGAGCCTCGCCAACGCTGCCACTTCCGCCACTTTGACGGGAACGTGGCCTTTGCGCTAATACTCAATCGCCGTGCCGCCTTCCCGCCCCAGTGCATAGCCCAGTTCGTCCTGGATGGCCGCGATCGTCTTGCCTTCGCGGCGGCGGATGCGATGAAGCCCTTCTGTCAATAGTTGGGCAAAGCGCTCTGCGTTTTCAGCCATCAGAGATCTCCACCGATCACAGAAGCAAACCAAAAGTCGGAGCAAAGTCGGAGTGGTGCGCCGACTCTGTCCAGCCGAAGTCCACTATAGTAACGCAAGATGTTGCTTGAACGCTGTTTGAGGTCAGCAACATCTTAACGGAAAGGCGCTTTGAAGGCAACCCATATCTGAAAGGAAAACCAGCATGCTTGACTATCGTCTAGACCACATCTGCTCCTACACCGCACACTTGCAGAGTCCTCCAGAGGCGATTGGACCTGTGGCCGAAGGATTGCGCCTCAATTTCTACGTGACCGGCGGTGAGATAACCGGTCCCCATCTACAAGGTCAGGTGCGACCGGTGGGCGGCGATTGGCTTACCATCCGGACCGATGGCATAGCCGTACTCGATGTGCGAGCCAGCGTGGAGACCCACGACGCGGCCCTGATCTATCTATGTTGGACCGGGGTAGCCGATCTCGGCGAGGACGGTTATCAAAAGGCGCTGGCCGGGAATCTGCCGCCAACTGGACTGATACGGGCAGCCGCACGCATGCAAACGGCCCATCCCGCTTACCGTTGGCTCAACCGGCTCCAGTTCCTGAACATTGGCGAAGTGGATCTGCCGCGTTCGTGCGTACGCTACGACATCTATGCTGTTTCCTAGTCCAGCCCAGCGTAATTAACCCGATAGCTTCAAACGTAGTGCGTAGTGCGTAAACGGGTCCACGTACCACGCACTACGCACTAAACCAACCGTTGAGCTATTTACGACGGCGGTGCGATGATCGACCTGTCACTGATGAAAGGCATTCGAGTCGATCCGGTGCGGCGCACGGCATGGGTGGAACCGGGTGTCACCTGGAATGAGTTGGACCGTGAGACCCAGGCCTTCGGTTTGGCCACCACTGGAGGAACAGTATCGCACACGGGCGTCGCTGGCTTGACGCTCGGTGGCGGCATAGGGTGGCTGATGGCCAAACACGGTCTCGCCTGCGATAACTTGCTATCTGTCGACATTGTTACAGCAACCGGTGAACTCTTGAAGGCCAGCGAAACCGAGAATTCAGATCTCTTCTGGGCGATTCGGGGCGGCGGCGGCAACTTTGGCATCGTCAACCATCTGGATGCAGACGACAGCCAGCTCCGAACCAGAGCCGCCTATGGCGATAACTATGAGCGCCTGGTGGCCATCAAGAACAAATATGATCCAACAAACTTTTTCCGTCTGAACAACAACATTGCTCCAACAGGCGATTAAGCAGGCGCTCCAACGAAGCCTCGCTTCATTCCTCCAACGCCACCTTCGCACGCGGACTGAACTGCAGCACGCTCTCGCGCACGCTGAGATCCACCAAGTTAGCGTCGATCTCACCCGTGGCCTCCAGGTGTAGTCGAATGTCCACGTCGGCGCCGGCTTCGACCAGCGGCGCGATCACGGCCTGATAGAAGTCGTACCACTGCTGCCAGTCAACGGGCGTCTCCACGCGCAGGCGCTGGTAGGTGGCGGGAGGCGGCGTCGGCGGTGTCGAGGACGGCTGCGGCGCGGGCTGCGCTGACGCTCCGCCTGCCTTTTCTCTGACGGTTCCCGCTGCCGGAGCCGGTTCCGGTGTAGGTGGTTCATTCTCCCGTTGGGTCTCTTCCTGCGGGCGCAGCAGCGCCTCCGCCAGGGCGGGACGCAGCAGCCAGGCGCCC
>JACFMY010000075.1 GCA_019455155.1 Caldilineaceae bacterium | reverse complement strand
CCATCGCGCTCTTGCTGCTAGTTTACTACCTTCTCACCATCCTTGCTACAGTCACCTTTTAGGGCTATTGGGGAGGGCGAACAGAACCGCGCAGACCGGTCGCGCCCGGGGGTAGCCAGCAAATCGCACTGCTTTTCTCACAATCTGTAGACATGGCCTCTTGGGCATGCTACAATCAAGACGCATATTTCGCTGATTGTGGAACAATCGTAGCAGATTTTTTGTTGGCCCCCCATTGACGCAGTTGCAAGCCTGATTAGCACTTTCTGATGCCACTGTGTGCGCGCATGTGTACACGACGCATAACGTTTCGTGCGATCGCTGTGCGGACTGTATGCGCTGTGTCGGCGATCCCGCGACGAAATGGGCGTTACTTCCGCCACGGTTTCACGTCATCATGATTACTGGAGATTGTTCCACACATACCGTTGTCAATTCAGCATGCAGCGCACTTTGGTGGAAAGGAGTAGGCGACGGCACAACTCGAGACAATTAACCCCAGACACCCTAGATCGACACCCCAGAACAGTTGGCGATTCGGATCTAAGTTGCTTTCGTCGAAGGCAAGAAAGGAGCACAACTCTCATGTTGCGCAAGTTTGTTAGACCGGGCGTGCGGGCCGCAGGTCTTCTCCTTGCACTGACGGTGGTGCTGACAAGCGTCTTGATGCCAGCAAATGTTTCGGCTGCTCCAGCTGCATCGCCAGACGCCTCACCGTCAGCAAGTGGATATTACTGCGCGTATACCCATTATGTCCGGCGCGGCGAGACCCTCAGCGGCATTGCCCGCTGGTATGGCGTCAATATGTGGACATTGGCACGGGCTAACGGTATTTGGAACCCCAACTATATTCGCGCCGGCCAACGTCTGTGTATCCCGGGCGGATACTATCCGCCACCGCCACCCCCGTCTTATTGCGGCCAGTACTACCGCGTGCAGTATGGCGATACGCTGAGCGGCATTGCACGACGCTGTGGCACCACCGTGCACAAGCTCTCGTACTTGAACGGCATTTGGAACCCCAACTATATCTACCGGGGCCAACTCCTGCGCATCTATTAGCGTTCGCTGCTAGTTGACACGAGCCCGGCACCGCGCGGTGCCGGGCTCTTTTTTGGCCGTATCGATACACTCGCCACGTGACTGGCAAGTAGCCCTCACATCTCTCTCGTGGCCATCAAATCTGAAGAACGCGTTACCTCTGGCGCGCTTGCGGGCCTTATGCCTGCTGTTGCCGGATCACGCCTCCGTTTTCGCGCCGGCAAGCTCGTACTTGGCAAAGTCGCAGACCGGACGATAGCCGATCATCTGGTAGATGCGATTGGAGGTTGGATTGGCCAGATCGGTAAAGAGCGTGCAGAATTGCGCCCCGCCGTCGAGGATCAACTGGCTCAGCGCCGCCACACAGGCGCTGGCAGAGCCCCGGCGACGCAGGCTCGGGGGCGTATAGACCGGCCCGATGGAGACACCATGCGCGGTGGTGCGCCCCTTCCCAGCCAGGGAGACCGGTGCACCGTCGATCCACAGGTAGAGCTTACCATCCTCGATGGAGCGCAGCACCTGCTCACGCACGACGCCGCCAGGCTCGTCGGGCAAGGCTTCCCTTTGAAAGTCTACTGTCCACGCCTCAACCAGATCCAGGTCGTCTGCCACGGCCTGGCGCAGGTGGCCAGGCACGCCCTGGGGCGGCGTGACACGATGCAACACAAAGACGCGTAGGGCCATGGCTACATGGAAGGCGCGGCCGGTGAGCCTCTGCCAGGCCTGGGCAAACGCCACGGAGACATCGGAGCGGCCGTTGACCGATGGCACTGGCCAGGCGCCATCCTGTATATCCTGTGCAATGAGCGCCAGCGCGGGGTCAAGGTTGGCCTTCCCACCATAGACCACCAGCCCATGCGGCGGCGTCATCAGGGCCGCGGCAACCAGCTGCTCACCATCTTCAACCGTGGCCAGATACGGCGCTGTCTCAAACCGGTCGGGTTCCCGCTCCAATCGCAGCGCCAAACCCAACATCAGACCGTTGGTCACTTCATCTTGGGCCAGCGTAGCTCCGGCATGGCGTAGAAACGATGCTGCGCCTTTGTGATTGATGAGCCGCAACGTAGGTCTCCTCTATACAGCCAGCTTTAAGTCGACGGACGGCGAAAAAGGTGGATCAGCTTTCCTATTGGCCCAACTCGCGCACATAAACGATCAGATCAATATCGCCCGGGGAGTAACCGTATGCCGTCAGTACGTGCGCCAGCTCAGCCCGGTGCTGGGTACCGTGGTTGACCACGTGCACGAGAATATGCCAGAGCCGGCCGGAATAGGCCACACCTTGCGTATTGTGATAGGTCAGGTTGCCTGCCAGGTCCGCTTCCGTCAGCGATGAGACGTACGCACGCATAGCCGCTTCCTCTTCATGCCACCGTTCCACCAGTGTATCCAAAGTGGGGAACTCCGCGGAGTCCAGCAGCGCGGACGGGGAATGCCCCTGGCAACGATTTCGCCAGATCCACTCGGCGCCAAGGATGTGGGTCATTACCTCCCGTACACTGCCCCAGCTCAGGTCTGTCTCCGCCAGGAACTGCTCTTGCGATAGCTTGGAAGCCGTAGCCAGGATGCGACGCGTGGCCCAGTAGTTGTAATCGTACAGGGTAGTCAACTCTGCAGTCTGCATACGCTCTCCTCTATTGTGGTTTACAGGTCATAAATGAATTCGATGCGGTATGCGAACACAGGCCTGGACATGGCAACAGGCAGGCCCACGGTGCATAGGTGTACGCGAGCGAACAGAACTCCGTTGCACAGCCGTGATATGGTGCCCCATACTGGCCTGGCTACGGCTTGGTACTGAACATTCGCACAAAAGGATAACCATGAATCGCTATCGCGGCAAAGTCAATGCCCCAGCATTCCCAGCAGATAGAGATTGGATCAACATAGACCGGCCGCTAACGCTAGCCGATCTGCGCGGTAAGATCGTGTTGCTGGAGTTCTGGACCTTCTGTTGAATTAACTGCCATCACAACGTCGCGCAGTTGCGTCGACTTCGAGCCCTCTTCCCTGAAGAGCTGGTGGTCATTGGTGTCCATTCACCCAAATTTCCCACCGAAAAGATCACCGCAAATGTGCGGGCAGCTGTAGCGCGCCACGGGATTGAACATCCTGTCGTGAACGATGCCGACTTCGCCATCTGGAACGAGTACGCGGTGCGCGCGTGGCCTACCCTGGTGCTCATCGATCCCCAGGGCAAAATCGTCGGCCAACAGGCAGGCGAAATCTCCGCCGATGACTTTGCCCAGGTGATTGGCGCCATGGTAGAGGATTTTGGCGCGCAGGGACTGATCAACCACATCCCCCTGCCTGGCCTAGAGCCGCCCACGGACAAGCCGCCACAGCTGCTTGAGTACCCATCCAAGCTTCTCCTAGCCAGCGGCGGCCGCCTCTTCGTTTCCGATACGGGCCACAACCGGATTCTGGAGGTGCAACTCAGTCTCGATGGTCTATCCGGCGAGCTGGTACGCGTCTTTGGGACCGGCGAGCCCGGCCTCACCGACGGTCACATCACCGCGGCGCGCCTTTCTGGTCCCCATGGCTTGGCGCTGGTCGAAGCGGAGACGGGCGCGACCCTCTACGTGGCGGACACTGAGAACCATGCGATCCGCGCGGTTGATCTGGTGCGAGAGACAGTTGCCACTGTGGCCGGCACGGGCGAAATTGGCCGCGCGCTGCGTGATGCCGACTTGACGCCAACGGCAGTGGATCTGCGCTCACCGTGGGCCTTGGTCGCGATCGGCGACCTGCTCTTCATTGCCATGGCTGGCTCGCATCAAGTCTGGGTGCTGATTGAGCAGAACCGGCTGGCGGTCTTTGCGGGCAATGGCCGGGAAGCACTGGTGGACGGCCCCCGCTACGAGGCCAGCTTCAACCAGCCCTCAGACCTGGTACTGGACATGGGGCATCTATTTGTGGTGGACGCAGAAGCCAGCGCCATCCGCGCCATCTCACTGCAAGAGAATGCGCAGGTCCATACGCTGATTGGGCAAGGTCTCTTCGAATTTGGCGACATCGACGGCACCGGCGCCGATGTCCGGCTGCAGCATCCCACCGGCCTCTGCAGCGATGGGCAGCTGATCTACATTGCCGACAGCTACAACCACAAGATCAAGACCCTTGACCCGGCTACCGGCGCGGTCCAAAGCCTCATCGGTACCGGCGAGCCCGGCAGCGCCGACGGTGACTTTGCCGAGGCCACGCTCTACGAGCCTGAAGGCGTGGCCTTCACAGACGGCAGACTCTACATCGCGGACACGAACAACCACCTAATTCGCGTGGCGGATCTTACGACACGCCAGGTCCACACGCTGGCTCTCAGCTGACCGCTTACGTTCTATGGTCTACAGCGACGCCCTCCTCGCCGGCGAGGATCACGCGGCTACTGGCAAGGGCGACGTGGGTGATGCGTCGGGCGGCTCCCCTGGCGGTTGCGGTTGGCAATCGCCAGGGGCCAGACCGGCGGGCGGCAGGAGTAGCCCGCCCGTGGCAGCCGGTAGCTCCACCGGCAGTTGTGGGACGCTGGGCAAGATGACGGGGAACGGCCCCATCACCTCTTCCCTTGTAAGTGGCCGCAAGCCGCACGCGGCGCGGGCCTGATCACAGCGAGGATTGGGCATCCCGGCTTCCCATGCCACAGGAAACTCACGGCAGGGTGATGGCCGGTCTGCGTAAATCGTGCAGCGGACGCAGCTGCCGACCTCACCCTCCAGGGCTATACAGCGGACAGGTCGCGCCGCTGTACCGCGCATCACCAGATGAAAATTGTCCAGCGGTTCCGTGAGCGCCGCGGGCACAGCGCCCCCCAATTCTGGCTCCGCTTCTGACCAATGAAACGACACACGAAAGTGTACACAGCAAGCGCCACAGCTCAGACAGAGATCTGTTGCACCCATCGATCGCTTTCACGCGTATAGCGTCTCCAGTTGGGCACCTCAGGCGGGATTTAATTGCACAAACAGAGACGCCTACCCAAGCACCGCACACAATGTCCGCTGATCCGCCGGGCAGGCGTCTTCATGTTACAACGTCACGTAACGACCAGATATTTTCGCCATCTCTGCCCTGGCGATCAAATATCGTCCCTGCTGTGCTGCGGTTATGATTGGCTCTGTACCTGCGCTCATCGTCGCTCATTGCTGCGGCTAGGCTGGCGCCCAACCGCCAAGGGCGTCATAACGTAGTTTCGATGTGAAACTTGCCCGCAGCGTCTGCCGTATTGATAGGCAAACCGAACAAAATTCCACGCAAACGACGGAAATCCCCATGCAAAGAATCCGCTCAATTGGATCAAGGGTCTGGCAGCTCCTCCAACGTGGAGGGCGGGCGATCTGGCCTGGTGACCGCGCCTGGCGCGGCGCCGCCTACGCGCTGTTCATCTTTACGGTTGTTGTCTTTAGCGGCTTTATCTTCCGCCTGGTTCAACCCACCCAATGGTGGTATCCCCTTGGCCTGTTTGCGCTCTTGCTCCTGGCAAGTCTGCTGGCCGGAAGCCTGGTGCTGTTGGTCGTCTGGCTCTTCATGCGTCTGCCGCGTTTCTACCGCTGGGCCCTGCTGTGCACGCTTCCCCTCATCGCGGTCATAATGCTCGACTCAGAAAGCGATATGCTCTATTTCCTGCTAGGCGGGCTGGTCGTGGCTTCCCTCTCTGGCGGCGCGCTGGCCAGCCTGCTGCCCGCGCGCTGGTCGCTGCTCCGCCGCACGCACCGCGTCATGGCCGTTGGTGGGCTCGTGGTCGGGCTGGCCGCCTATGGCGTGGCTGGCTACTGGCTCTTCATGCCTGGCGTTCCCGCGGTCCCACAAGTAGATAGCGCCGCGGCAGCCGCGTCCCCAATGACGCCCTTGTCGTTGCCCGACCCGTCGGCGCCTGGACCCTATGAAGTCAGGAGCCTGAGCTACGGCAGCGGCCGGGATCGCAACCGGCCCGAGTTTGGCGCCGGCGCCCAGCTCATCACCCAGCCCGTCGATGGCAGCGCCTTTCTCGCCGGGTGGGACGGCGTCAATGGCTGGTTCCGCGACCGCTATTGGGGCTTCAGACCAAAGGAGCTTCCGCTGAACGGCGCAGTCTGGTATCCTGCCGGTGACGGCATCTTCCCGCTGGTGCTGGTGGTACACGGCAATCACCAGGCAGAGGATTTTTCGGACCAGGGCTACGCCTATCTCGGAGAGCACCTGGCCAGCCGCGGCTTCATCGTCGTGTCCGTGGACGAGAATTTCCTCAACACGTCGGTTGTTGACTTCCCGGAAGGGCTTAAGACGGAGAACGATGCCAGGGGCTGGCTCTTGTTGGAACACCTGCGCCAATGGCAGGCATGGAGCAGGGCGCAAGAAGGACCCTTTGCCGGCAAGGTGGATCTGAACAACATCGCCCTCATAGGACACTCGCGTGGGGGCGAAGCGGTGGCCGTGGCAGCGGCGTTCAACAGGCTACCCTACTATCCGGACAATGCAAGCGTGCGCTTTGACTTCAACTTCGCGATTCGCAGCGTCATAGCGCTTGCCCCAATCGACGGCCAATACCGGCCCGCGCGCGTCCTCACGCCGCTCAACAACATTAACTATCTGCTCTTGCAGGGGGCATACGATGGGGACGTGAGCTCGTATGCCGGGTGGGCCCAGTACGAACGCCTCGACTTTACCGAAAGTGGCTGGTTCAAAAGCGCTGTCTACATTGACCGCGCCAACCATGGGCAGTTCAACAGCCTGTGGGGAGACAGTGACACGAGCGGCCTCTCGCGGCTGCTCCTCAACCGCGCCGCGCTTATGCCCGCCGTCGATCAGCAACGGATCGCAAAGATCTACATCGGCGCATTCTTGGAAACGACGCTGCAGCGCACCTTTGATTACCGGCCGCTCTTTCGCGATCACCGGCGCGGCGCGGCCTGGTTGCCCAACTACGTGTATGTGACAGCCTATGAGGACGGCAGCTACCAACCTATTGCCGGCTTCGAAGAGGACATCGACCTTACGACAGCCACGTTGCCGGGTAGCACGATCAGCGCAGAGAATCTGACCTCGTGGCGCGAGCAGGTGGTGACGCTCAAATGGGCCACCGTTCCCACGCGCGCCGCCTACGTGGGCTGGCATATGCCTCAATACGGTCTGGCCGCCTATCGTGTGTCGATCCCTCAGGGAGTGTTGGTCGTGCCCGAAGATGGCGTGCTCACACTCGATCTCGCTGATACCGGCGAGGATCCTCTGCGCTTTTTGCCGCAACAGGAGAAAGAGGCTTCCGAGGCAGAGGTCGAGCCCCCAGTGAGCGGCGAAGGGCAGGAAAAGCCGCTAGATCTGACAGTGGAGCTTGTGGATGCCGGCGGCAACCGGGCACAGCTGCCGTTGAGTCACGTTGCGCTGGTGCAGCCACTCATGAAAACCCAAACATGGAAGCCGCTACCCTGGGACGAGAACATGGAATCCGAGATAGTTTTCCAACGCTTTGAGTTGCGCCTGGCTGATTTCTCAGGTCAAAATCCAGAGTTCTCCCCTGAAAGACTGGCTGAAGTTCGTCTGCTGTTTGACCGCACTGAGCAGGGCGTTGTGGCCCTGGCTGGGATTGGTATCGCAGGGAGCAGCGAGCGCTAGTTGGGGCGCAGCGGCGTGAACGAATGCTCCAGGTTTAGTTCGTAGCGTCCCGTAGCAGCGCCGCTGCGTCGACAAGATCCCGTGTCTCGGTGCCTTCTGTGAACCACGCAAGTACTGCGCGCAGCTCGGCTACCGCGCGATCTTGCGCACGCCGCATTACCCCGAGCTGCACCATGGTCGTCAACACACGCAATTCCAGCATGCGGGCCTGCTGGCTGCGTGCCACCGAGAGGGCGCGCTCCAACGTAGCTGCGACGCCCTCGTCCGCCCCGATCACCTGGTTACGGAGCAGAGCGCTGACGCGCAGGAGTTCGGCCGTGGAACAGTGGGGTCCCCGTTCCTCTACGACCGACAGCCCGCGATCGACTAGTGCGACAGCCTGGTCAAGGCGGCCAGCGCGAGCGTACCATTGCGCGAGCATGCCTAGATAGGGCAGAGCGTAGCGCGCGCCCGTAGCATCCAGCGCCGCAAGGCTTTGTTGCATCAGCGCGACCCCGCGTGTGACATCGCCCGTCTCAGCCCACGCCCAACCTTGGAAAATGGCAGCCATGGCTCGCCACATCTCCAGTCCATATTCGGTGCAAATGGATACGGCCTCATCCGCATAGCGGCGAGTACGGTCGATGTCGCCGCGATGGCTGTGCACGAACAGGGACCATACCAGCGCATAGACGATGCCGAATGGCTGGCCTGCTTGCCGCGCCAGCTTGGTTGCTTCATCAGCCAGCACAGCCGCCTGATCCGCATAACCTAGGTACCATAGCAGGTACGCAAGCCGGCTGCGACAAGTCACGTTAGGGTTCTGTCCGCAATCGGCCAGGTGTTGGTCGAGGAGAGCCGGATCGTACATAGCCAGCGCCGTTTGCAGGTGGCGCCGTCCGGCAAGGAATTCACCTATCCAGAAGTTGGTGATCCCGAGGACATAGTGTGCTTCGACACGCCATAGCGTACTGTTGTCTGAACTGCCACGTGCCAGCAGCTCCTGACCCAGCACTGCCGCCTGGTCAAACTCATTGTGCACAACGTGCGCCACGGCCAGAGCTCGCAAAACTGGCGGATCGACATTCTGGCTCGCCTGCCTGAAACGCTCCACGGCCTCGCTGTAGATCTCCAGAACGTCACGGGCTGCATATCCTTTCAACGCCACCAACGCGACTCCGAGCTTTTCCAGGAGACGCACATCGCGCAGCCAGGAATGGCTGTCGGTGGACAACTTTGCCAGCAGTTGCCGGGCGCGCTGTAGCTGGCGAGCCATCTCCTCATAGGCGTACATGGCTCGCGCCCGGTCAGCAGCCAGTTCGTAGAAATAGACTGCCTGAGCCGTCTCGCCGGATTGCTCGTAGTGGGCGGCAATTCGCCCGCTCGCGGGTCCCAGGTCAGCCGCATAACTTTCCGCCAATGTGGAAGCCAGCCGGTGGTGGTAGTTGGTGCGTTGCATAGGACTGAGTTCAGCGTAGGCCACATCGCGGATACGATCATGCGCGTAGGCATATTGTCCGTTGTCCTCGCACAGCACACGGCGTCGCCACAGCTCATCCAGTGCAAAATTGAGCCGGTCTGGATCCAGTCTTGCGGCGTGGGCCAGGAGGCCGGCTGATACAGGTTGGCCAGCGGCAGCAGCCAATCCGGCGACAAGTTCGGCGTCGCTGCTCAGGTGTGACAGACGCTCCTGAATGACAGCATACATACGCGGCGGGATCAGGAAAGCCAGGCCCGCTGGAACCAGGCGCTGGCTCAGAGAGGGATCAGCTAACAACGCTGGTTTCCGCCCAGCATGCGCTTCGAGGATTTCAACCACAAAGAACGGGACGCCTTCCGTAAGGCGAAATAACTGTTCTGCCTCAGCATGATCCAGGGACCGTCCCAAGATGAACGTGCCCAACGTGGCTGTATGGACCCGGTTCAACGGCTCCAGCTCCACTCGCCTGAGCCGCCGTTCGTGGCTCAGGCGTCGCCAGAATTCGTGCAGGTGATGATCGGGGTGTAACTCCTCAGTTCGTACTGTGCCAATCAGCAACACCCTAGCATCAGTGTGGGACAAGGTCAGGTATTGGAGCCAGTCAAGCGTCTCGTTGTCACACCAGTGCATATCATCGAGCAACAGGGCAATCGGTCCAGGCGGTTCGCGAATCATCCAGGCCAGTGCATCGAAGACATGGCGGCGCTGCCAGATGGCCGGGCCCGTTTGAAGCATCGCGGGTGACTCTGGTACCCGCTCAGGCAGCAGCTGCGCCAGCGCCCAGCGATGACCTTCCGGTATATGCTTGAAGATCGGACTGAAGAGGTCGGAACGTAGCCATTCGAGGATCGGCTCGTAGAGCAGACCCCCTTGCAGCGGATAGCCACGGCTAGTAGCGGTTCCGTAGCCCTGGCTGTGCAGCGCCGCGAGCCACGACTCCGCCAGGTACGTTTTTCCAATGCCGGCTTCGCCCACCAATATCACACACTGAATACCTGTGCGCGGCACCGCGTCCCAACTCTTTTGCAGCGCGTCCCATGACGTTTGCCGGCCAACCATTGCCAGCTGGGTAGAGGGCTCGGGGACAGCTACCTCTGGTTGCCCACTGCCGTCGCGCAGATACAAATAGAGATCAGTAGTCTCCGAGCTGGGCTCGACGTCCAGCTCGTCAGCCAGGATTGATTTACACAGGCTGTATTGAGCCAGCGCTGCAGTCCGCTGTCCTGACCGAGCCAACAGCCACATGAGTCGACGATGCGCATCTTCTTGCCATGGCTCATGGCGTATGAGCCGGCGCAGCTGATCAATGGCCTGGGGATAGTTGTGGCGCTTCTCGTAGTGCTGGGACAGCGCAAAGAGACATTGAACCACCATCGCGCGTAGGCGCAGACGTTCGGTTTCCAGCCATTGCTCGAAATCAAGCGCCCCACGCACGTTGAATCCGGCCAGAAAATCGTCCTGGTAGTAGTCAATGGCTTGGTGGAGTCGTTCCGCGGTCGGATTTACTTCGCGAGCTGTGCCGGCGGCCTCTTCAAATGCGGCCGCGTCCAGCGCATAGGCGGGCTGTTTGGCGGCCATTCCCACCTGCGTGCGCTGAATATCTAGATAGTCTCCAAAGAGCCTGCGGAGATTCGACAGTGACTTGCTGAGATTGACCCGCGCATTTGCTTCCGGCATGTCACCCCACAGTAGTGCACAAAGCGCAGAGCGTGTGTGGGCGCGCCGGGTTACGGCGAGGTAGCAGAACAATGCCAATGCCTTGCTGGTACGAAAAGCCGTCACCAGCTCGCCGTTTAGCCTGACTTCTGGAACACCAAAAACGCAGAGAGAAAGACCTTCAGTCATAGAGAGATGTGAACAGATGTCGCGCGTTTGTCGCGATATGTCCGCGACGGGGTGTTATCCTGATGGGGTTTCTTGATTATATCCCCTTTGGCAAGAGGTGGGAAGGCGCAATCGATCTTACCCGCTTACTCCGCGTCCTTCTCACCACAAGATCAAGAAACAACGCTCCCTTGTTTCTGCATAATGAAGGAGGAGGAATCAAATGGCACTACCGCTTGAGAAGCCTACGCTCGCGGCTTTAAAGGGAAGCGTGCGCGGGACTACGTTCCAACCCCAAGACAAAGGCTACGACGAGACTCGCGCCCTATACAATGGCATGATCGACAAGCGGCCCGCATTAATCGTACGCTGTGCCGACGCCAGTGACGTCATTAACACTGTGAACTTCGCCCGCGAAACTGGACTCGATCTCGCTGTCCGCGGTGGCGGCCACAACGGCGCTGGGCTCGGATCCTGCAATGACGGCGTTGTGGCCGACCTTTCGGCCATGCGCAACGTGCGCGTGGATCCCGATAGCCGTACCGTGCGCGTGGAAGGCGGCGCTACCTGGGGCGATGTCGACCACGCTGCCCATGCCTTTGGCCTTGCGGTTCCAACCGGCATCGTCTCGACGACAGGTGTGGCTGGCTTGACGCTAGGCGGCGGCCATGGCTATCTGGCGCGCAAATATGGTCTGACCTGCGATAACCTGCTGGAGGCTGATGTGGTGCTGGCCGATGGCAGCTTTGCCACAGCGAATGAGAAGGAGCTCAGCGACCTGTTTTGGGCGTTGCGGGGCGGTGGCGGCAACTTCGGCGCCGTTACCTCATTCAAATTCCGGGCTCACCCCGTCCACACGGTTATCGGCGGCCCCATGCTCTGGGATCTGGACGACGCCGAGACCATTCTGCGCTACTTCGACGCGTTTATGGACAGCGCCAGCGATGATGCATATGGCTGGTTTGGCTTCCTGGTCGTACCTCCGGCGCCGGCCTTCCCGGAACAGCTGCATCTGAAAAACCTCTGCGGGATTGTGTGGTGTCACTTTGGGGCCCAAGAGGAAGCTGACAAGACGTTGGTTGCCTTCCGTTCCAAGGCCAAACCGGTCTTTGAACACGTTGGCCCTATACCCTTGCCCGCCCTTAACAGCCTCTTCGATCCGCTCTTCCCTCCAGGCCTCCAGTGGTACTGGAAAGGCGATTTCACCCGGAGCCTGACCGACAACGCCATTGCCCTCCACATGAAATACGGTAAGACGGTACCGACCGTCCAGTCGACTATGCATTTCTATCCCATCAACGGCGCGCCAAACCGGATAGGACGCCAGGAGACCGCGTTCAGTTACCGTGAGGCTAAGTATTCAACAGTCTTCGTGGGTGTCGATCCGGATCCGGCCAAGGCAGGGATGATTCGCAAGTGGGCACGTGACTACTGGCAAGAATTACACTCCCACTCGTTGGGCGGCGGTTACGTCAATTTCATGGGCGAAGACGAGGGACAGGATCGAGTCCGCGCTACCTATCGAGACAACTACGACCGGCTGGCCAGAATCAAGGCCAAGTACGATCCAGCGAACCTGTTCCACGTGAACCAGAACATTAGGCCGGCTGCTTAACCCAGTCACTGCACGATCCCCGGCCGGCTGAAAAAGCGGTAGCCAGGCGCGTCCAGGCAGATAGGCATGACGGGGAACTGAGCCATCTGTCTGGACCCGCCTCAGGCAGCCTTATCGCTTCTGTTCCCATAAGAGAAATTGGAAAGGGCGCAGACGCGCCCAGTCAGCGGCTCTGTGCGCCAAGCCGTTGTCGGTGTTGGACAGGACCGCGCGCGAGCTGGAGGACAGCGCCGTAGAGTGTAACAGCAGCCAGGCTCGTCAATCCGCCCAGAGGAGACCAGCCGCCGGCGATCAACATGGCCAGCGCGACCAGAATGCCCAGGGTCAGGCTCAAGGCGACGGCCAGCACCCACGCTTCCAACTCGCCGCGCAGCGGCAACAGCCGCGCAAGGGCCATCCCCGGACAGAGCAATACGAAGGGGAAGACGATCGCGGCCTGCAGCGGTGGACCGATTCGGAAATAGGCGGCAAAGACTGCCGCCAGCGCGGCAGTGATCAGAAGCAGCGGCCAGAATAGGTGAGTTCGCGCGCCAAGGTTCATTGTGCACTCACCTCTCGCTGGCCGCTACCTTGCTTGTCACTGGCCAACACGAAGACAACGGCGTCGTCGTTGGCAAATACGACCCGGAAGCGCGGTGAGTGGCGCAAGGCGCGCTCGATGTTGCTCAGGGCGCCGGGCGGCAGGCTGCCCAACGACTCCGTGTCGATCTTCTGGCCGCGCGTAAGGATGATGTAGGCATCGTTGTATCTGGCATCGCTCATCCACCGCACAAAGGTACCTACAGGATCAGCTACAACGCGCGCCTGAGAATCGGCAGGTTCTCGCGCGATGGGCACATAGATGAAATTCTCATAGTTCTTGAACTGTGACGGATAGTTGCGCGAGCCCTCGACCAACAAGGTGCCTGGAGGGGCGTGGGTAGCCACGTATACTGTGGCCGCAGCTTCCTGGGACGTAAAATAGTATTGGCGATCCTTGCCATAGTACGAGAAGAGAAATCCAGTCAGGAGCAGGCCGCTTAGCAGGGCACTGGGAACGGCCGCGCCCTTGGTCCTGCCCTGGCGCGACCGTGGATAGATCAGCGCCGCAACAAAAAACGCCGCCGCGGGCAGCGAAAATAGGAAAGTCCGGAACAGAATCTCACCGCCATAGCTGTCGCCCACGAGGGGCACGAAGGGCGCGGCGCCTAGTACCCATGCCGACAGATCCCGTTTACCGGCGCGCCAGCGCCGGATCGCGCCCAGAAACGCCAATGTCCAGACCGCAAGGGTAAGCGCCCGCACAACCAATGAGACGATTACCTGGCCCGCGCTGAAACGGGACGCATCACGCAAGCTGGAGTTGACGTGATCGGTTACCTGGCCAATGCTCGCAATCAGGCTGGCCAGCCCGTCGGTCATGAAGGTGCCTGCACCTGTGGCCAACCAGCCGATAAAAAGCGCCACCATCAGAATGGGCAGCAGCCAATCGCGGCACCGCCGGACCAGGACCAGGCCCGTAACCGTAATGATTGTCATCACCGGTGTGAGCTGATGGCTGGTTACAACTGCGGCAAAGAGCAGCAGCACCAGAATAGCCCAGCCGCGCGCCATGGGGCCCTTGGCCGCCCGGTCCCCCGGTTCCGTCGCTGCCGCGCGGTGCAACACAGCATGGACCGCAGCTGCCAGCCTACGCCACAACAGCAAACGCCTTATAGTGTGTAGGGAAGGCGGCTGAGCCGCCCCCAACCAGGTTGTACAGATAGCCAGGATGACAAGATGCAGGAAATAGCCCAACGCCTGGGGTGCAAAGTAGTCCTGGCCCACCCAGTTGGTCACAAAGAAGAGTAGAGTCGCCAGCGCAATGAGCCTGCGATCGCGCGTCAGCGATCGCAACAGCAGGGTCAAAGCGCCCAAATTCAGCAGATTGAAAATGACAGGCGCCCAGCTGGCATATGCCAAAGGGTTCTCAAAACCCGCGCCTTCGGTTAACAACGCGCTCAGGGCAAAGAAGCCAGGCCAGTTGTGATAGGCGGGCAGTACGGAAACCGCCGGATCGACCGCGCCGTGTCGCTGAATATAGTCGACGATTCCCACATGCTTCCAGGCCCAAGAGTAGCGCAATGTGCCGTAAACCCACGCTGGTGTTCCGTGGATCATGCCAATGAGCACAACGACATGGAGTGTGAACAGGGCAGGGTGGGCGCGACCATAATAGATGACGGCGCACGCGCTGATGAGCAGCAGCCCAAGGCCGGCGTAAAACCGTACGGGCAGCACGGATAGCAACCCCAGGTCGGTCATCTGTCCAGGATCGATGGCGGAAAGCGAAGAGATCCACAACGAGGCAGCAACGACAACAGCAACGAGGGGCAATGTAGTTGGCGGCCACGACCAGTGGCCTTGCCTGACATCAGTAACGGCAACGTTCATAAGCAGCTATAGACGATTCAGCACCGCATCAACATTCTTTGCCAGCCAGAGACGCTTGTATTCGTAGTTGTCCGATTTGGTCAGATTCTCTGCTACGTGTTGTAGCCAGCAGAGCAAGACCAGCGTCCTATCATCAAGGCCGGCATCATGGGATGGGACCGCAGCTGCTAGCAGTGACGTCTCCAACGATGTCCAACCGCTCCCATTCAACAACTCACAGACGACCGTGTCCAATTCCTTATGCTGGACGATCGTGCGTGTCGATAACAAGAGTAACACAAGATCCAGCTGTGGCAACCCATCCGGCGAAGCGCCCTCCCAATCCAGGATGCCGGTCACCTGCGTGCCCTCCCGATTGAAGCGCAGATTGCCAAGCCAGTAGTCGCCGTGTACCCAGCTCGTCTCCAGCGTACGGCCGGCAAGGGTTTGGCGTAGTTCCCCGGCCAGGTGTGTCAGGGCTGTGATCTGCGCCGCTGGACGCCCGCGCGCCACAAGAAGGCTGCGCACCGTTTCCAATGGTTGTTCGACCCACCGTTGCAACAGATGGGCATCGACGGTGGCGGATACAGCCGTACGGCTGTGGAGCTCGTGGATCGCGCGCGCGGAAGCTACCAGCATCGTTTCGACCTGACTGGCTTCCGCCGCCAGAGTGTATCCGTCGATGCCAGGCAACATGCTCTCGATCGCGTAGAATCGGCCATCGATCTCTCCCGTCGCCAACGCCGTGGGGAGCAACTCGCGCCATGAGCCAAGGCGTTCATCGGCCCGCAGCTCCTCCAGTAAGGTCCATTGCCGGCGTAAGCCAGCGGTCCCACGCTCGGTTTGGGGCAGCTTAAAGACGGCAACGGGGCGCTGCTTCGGCTCGCCCAGCGTCATGACGACCAGATCGCTGAGCGTCGGCACAATGCGGCGCCTCTTCCAGCTGGCGGGCGGCGTCCAGTCCGCGGGAACGGCAAGCTGGTCAAGAATGGCGTCGATCAGAGCGTACGCCTCGCGTATGTGGTGACGGTGGGTCACATACCACACCAGGCGCCGCAGCATAGCAATCGCTTTTGCGGCGGCATCCAGGGTATTGGGCAGCCAGATGCTGCGGAATTCGGTCAAGAGCAGGCCAACGGCAACCACTGTCTGGCTAATCAGCCAGGCCCAACCGATGCCGGTTATGCCATCCGCCCGCAACAAGACGTACGTGAGCCCCAGCACGATCGCGCTCAATACCGACAACACGACCACAATCCGGCCAGTCTGCCGCCGGGCCCGGGCGATGCTCAGATACAGGGAGGTGACGATGTTGGGCAACGCGGACAAGGTCAGCAGGCGGAGAACGCCGGTGCCCTCTGCCACATAATCCGGCCCAAAGAACGCGAGGATCAGCGGCGCGCCCAGCACCACGACAAAGACTGCCGGGCCGAGCAGGCGGAGGGTCTGGACCAGCGTCTTGTGGCTATATTCGACCAGCCTGGAGCTGTCAGCCACGGCTTCCGCCAGGAGCGACATACCCATGTTGCGGCCGACAAGATAGAACGAATAGGCAACCGTCCACGCCAGATAGAAGTAGGCGTTCGCAGCCGCGCCGGCTACGTTGACCACAACGATCGGCATGAGATTGGTGGTGGCCATCCAGACCAGATAGCTGAAATAATCGCCAGCTATGTAGCGCACCACAGCAGGGAGATGGACAGCTTCCGCGCGTGCCCTTGTCGCACGCACATGGCGCGGAATCAGATGGCGAAAGATAAGCAAGTTGGTCGGGGCCAACAGCACGAACACGGCAATGGTCCATGACGCAAAGACGCCGTATTGTGGCAGGGCCTGGGCCAATGCTACCAGCAACGCCAGTTTGACCACCGCAAAGATCGTGTTTTCGACGGGAACCCACGTGGCCTGGCGGAGTCCAACCAAGGTACTGTCCTGCAGCACAAAGATGCACCACGCTATGATTGAGCTAACAAACCAGAGGGCCAATGCTGGATCTCCCGCCAGAAAGCGTAGCGATGGCGACCATAGTCCGATTCCCAATAGGAAGATCGTGCCAGCCAGCGTAGCCGTCGTGCCGCTCACCACATATGCGGCGAGTACCATGCGGGGCGTCGACTGTCCTGCATTAGGCAGGAAGCGGTTCAGCACGTTCATGAGGCTGAGCTGCGCAACGTTGGAGAGAAAGACCATCACCGAGATCACGGCTGAATTCAGACCGACGACATCGGCAGGATAGATACGCGCAGCAAGCATCCAGTACAGAAGACCAAGGGTAGAGGTAACGGCCGAGCTAAAGATCAGCGCATAGCCGTTCCGATAGAGGGGCGTCTGGAGATGAGAATACGCGCGCTGCAACGACGCAGGAACCGAGTTCAAGAGAGATGTTAGCATTATCCAGCACACTAGATGTTTGCTCAGTTATGGAGACAGAACGACCGGCAGTAACCCGCGGCAGCAATCAATGGTGAGGATGAGACGCGGCGGATGATTGTCGCTTTCACGGGAGTAGAGGTAAAGACCGTCTTCACTGGGCGTGTCGATCACCAGCGTCACCTGGCCGCCCGCATACGGCTGTAACAGCGACAAGTTCAACGGAATATCGTAAGTGCTGTTGCTGGCGGCATTGGTCAACGCACCAAGCTCAGTTAGTGTCATGTTGGGCCGGTTTGCATAGGTCAGACTCTTTTCGTCCCACGCCAGATCGCCTGCCAATTGCACATAATGTGTACTCCCGGCGCCAGCGCTTGGGTCAGAGGTCGTTGAAACGCGCAACCGGGCACCGGTGATGGCAAGGCCTGTTGCACTGCTTAGATCAAAGGTCAAATAACTCACCTTAACCGGGTTGTTGTCGGAATAGAGCACGCTCCCCGCCCCCATGTTGCTGGCCGGCGCGCTGCTGTCAACATAGGTGTCGGCCGTTGGGGCCAAAGCGAGTTCCAGAGCCTGCCGCCATACACGGATGTAGTCCACGACAAAATCACTGGGAAAGGGCGTCCCGGCGTCGGGTGAGCCTGGCCAATCTCCTCCTACTGCCAGATTTGCCAAGAGGTACATAGGTGTGTGGGAAATATGCTGGGCGTCCGTGTAGCGATAGCGCTCCACACCGTCCACGTACCAGATGACTGCATCGGGCCGCCAATCGACGGCAAATGTGTGCCACCCCTCTGAAAAATCAGGTCCTGTCCAGGATTCACCGCTGTTGTCGCGCCCGCCATTCTCATCCAGATAGTGGATCGTCATGTGCACCGTTGACGGATCGCTACCTAGGATCTCCATGACATCGATTTCCGGCTTCGAGCTGTGGTTGGCAGGCAACAGCCAGAAGGCGGGCCACAGACCTTTGCCACGCGGCACGCGGGCGCGCATCTCCACGTAGCCATATTGGAAGACAAAGCGGGCAGGCGTTGCCGTATCTGCCACCACGCGGCCAGATGTAACCATGCCAGAGGTGTAGGGGTAGGTTTCGCCATCCGGTGCAGCAATTGGCTTATCGAGTGCCCGCAGAGTCAGCATGCCATCACCGACGATGACATTTTCAGGCTGGTACCACTCCAGCTCCTGGTTGCCTTTGTTGGTACAGCCCCCGGTGTCCCACCAGTAGCAGGTGACCCACCTGGAACTGTCGAGCGCAGCACCGTCGAACTCGTCGGCAAAAAGCAACATCCACGTCCCGCTCTGTCCCTCTGGCGCCGAGGACGCTGGCGCTGACGAGGGCGCGGGTGCGCTTGTAGGCTGCTCTGTCGGGCTCATGTCCTGGCTTGTTGCATTGCCCGTAGCGCAGCCAAGCACGATCATGGCCACGATCAACGCGCATAGGCTACGCGCCAAACAGCTCTGTTCACAATGGTTCTTATGCATCCTTGAATCGAATCAACCGTTTAACCTGTTGTCGCATAAACGTGTCGGCCCGCGTGATTGGTAGCCGCTCGAGCCGGTATTCAGCGTAGGCCATACCCTCGGCGCCAAATCGGGCTTTGAAGCGAGCCAGCGAAGCTGACAACCCGGACTCGCCCATGTGATAGTAGTGACAGCCGTCGCGACACGCATCTTCGATCGCGAGGCGGTGGAGCAGATCATTCGCGTACGTTGGCCCGGCCAGATCTTTGTCCATGGCCCCGCGCGTATAATGGGCGTTGGCGCCCCGCAACACAATGATCCCGGCCACTGGTTGGCCGTCCAACCAGGCCATCCAAACCTGGCAGGATGGCCCCAGTTTCTGCGCCATGCTCTGCAGTTTGGCCAGCGGATCGCGCCGCTTTCCTCGCCACAAGGCAAGGGCCAGCGGCTCGTGCTGCTGCTCGGCCCAACGTGCCAGCGATTTCAGGTATAGGTTATAGTAAATGGGCACCAGCTTACCTGTCGTATCGCATTCGACCACCAGGCCGGAGCGCTCCGCTTTCCGCACTTGATTCCGCGTGTTACCGGCAAACCGTGTTTTCCATACGGTCTCAAAGCCGCCCTCGAGATCGAGCACGTGGGCAAAGCGGGGGAGGGCAAGCGCGCGCGACGGCCGGGCCTGGGCCCAGAGATCCCCCTGCAACGGATTCGGCCGGATCGAGACACGGAGCCCGCCGCTCCGCTGTAGATCAGCAAACACCGCCGCTATCTCTGCCCTATCAATGGGTGCGGAAGCGATTAGCCCGCCCATTCCCCAACCCGAAGGGGGCGATGCTTCCCAGGCCAGCATGGTTGGCAGGTGCCGGCGTCTGACCATTGGCAGGATCAGCTGCTTGCCGCTGGCCATTTCGTAGAGACGGCTTGCATCTTCGAATTCACCTGATGCACAGATACAGTCAATCCACTCCGGCGTCTGTGTCATCAAGCCCCAAGGATCCGCCTGCACGACCGCGCGCCAGACGTGCCGGGGTGCTGGCGTTACCACGCGCATCGTTGCTGCCATGGCTGGCGCCATAGCTTGCCCGAGCTTTGCCATGTCTCGTGCCGTCATGATTCCACTGTTCCCCTCATTTGACGCTGCCGGGCATGGCGCCACGCCCGGATCCGGCGCCAGAGCTTTGTCCGCAGCCGCTCACCCGTTGGCGCGACGCGCAGCATGTGCCCGGTCAACAGGCGATCCAACATCTCCACGCTGGTGTTCCAGGAAACAATGATCCGCGCCAGGGCAAAGGGGTCGTCGCCAACCGCGCTCATCGCATGCTTGACGGCGCAGGCC
>JACFMY010000712.1 GCA_019455155.1 Caldilineaceae bacterium | reverse complement strand
TAGAACTCCTGCGCAGTGAAGCGATTTGGACCCGTTTGACCAAACTTGATGACGTCTGGAGCACAGAGATCTCCAGGCTGCTACCTGAGTTATTGGCCGCGCGTCCTGGATTTGTGCCGCCGGCGTCGCTGTCAGAGAAATGGCAACGGCATCGCTTTTTCGAGGCGCTGGCCAGGGCAGTGTTGGTAGATGAGCAGCCGCGGATCCTGCTCTGTGATGATTTACAGTGGTGTGACCCTGAGACCCTACAGTGGTTGAGTTACCTGTTCCAATACGCACCTCAGGCTCGCTTGCTGGTTATCGTCACCATACGCAGCGAGGAAGTAGATCCCGATCATCCACTGGTGGCGCTGCAATTGAGCCTGCAACGCCACCGCCGTTGGACAGAAATCGCGCTGTCGGCCCTCACACGGGATGGAGTAGCGTTGCTGGCGGCGCAGATACATCGCCGTGACCTGACGCGCGCAGAGGTCGATCATCTCTATGATGAGACAGAAGGAAACCCTCTATTCGTTGTGGAGACGATACGCTCCCGCATGGGTAAAGAGGGGCTTGAGATGCGGGAGCGCCAGCCGTTACCGCCCCCTATCTCCGCTGTGATCCGCTTGCGCCTGGCTCAACTCTCTCCGCGTGCACAGGCAGTGGCCTCTCTGGCCGCTATCATTGGCCGTTCATTCACCCTCGCCGTGCTGGCGGCCGCCAGCAGCCAGAGTGAGGAGGCGCTGGTAAACAGCCTGGAAGAGCTGTGGCAGCGCCGAATCGTACGGGAGCATGGGCCGGGTCGGTATGATTTCAGCCATGACCGTATTCGCGAGGTAGCCTCTGCTACCATGAGCCAAACGCGCCGGCAATTGTTGCATCGCCAGGTAGCCCATGCGATTGAGAAGGTCTATACCCACCAGTTAAATGAACTCTGCGGCCAACTAGCCTTCCATTGGGAAGCGGCAGGAGAGAATGAAAAATCCAGTCTCTACCACCAAGAGGCCGCCGAAAGAGCGCGCCAAGTCTATGCGAACCAGGTAGCCATCAATCACTTTCAGCAGGCGATCACCCTGGTGGAGCAGTTGCCGACCACATCTGAACGTTCACAGCGCGAGTTGCATCTACTTACCAGCCAGGCATCAGCGTTAAGAGATGCCAGAGGGCCGGCAGCGTCTGAAGTGGAGCAGGCCTATCGCCGTGCCTGGCAATTAGGGCAGCAGATCGAGGAGTCGCCTGAACTGCTGTCGATCTTG
Organism: Caldilineaceae bacterium; assembly: GCA_019455155.1. Classification (GTDB taxonomy): domain Bacteria; phylum Chloroflexota; class Anaerolineae; order Caldilineales; family Caldilineaceae; genus JACFMY01. The sequence goes on along the minus strand of JACFMY010000712.1, from coordinate 856 downwards.
TACGGGCTGACGGAATGTTACCGCGTCGGCGCCGCCTACCAGAGAGCGCTCGATAGTGGAGAACAACTCCTGGCGCTGGCCCAGCGGCTGAATTCTGTCCACCACCTTGCAGTCGCCAACTTTCAATTGGGAGCAGCTCTTCTTACATGCGGTGATCTGCTACCTGCCCGCCGCCATCTGGAACAGGTAACTGCGCTGGATTCTACGCCTGATCTCTATGCGCGGCCTTATTCGCGCCTAGCGCATGTGCTCTGGCTTCTCGGTTACCCGGATCAGGCGTTGGCTCTGGGTCGGGAGGCTCTCCGCCTGGCCAGGAAGTTGCTAAACCCATTTGACATCGTCGATATCAAGGGGGAAGTCCTGGAATTGCAGCTTCTCTGTGGTAACTTTCACCCTGTTCTGCAAGGGGTAGAGGAAATGCTGGCACTGGCTCAACAATATGACCTTGCCCAGCCTATTACCTGGGCAAACTATCTACGCGGCTGGGCGCTGGTTCTTCAGGGCGACGCCGCCGGTGTCGGGCAAATGCACCAGGCCCTGGAAGTTTACCGTGCACTAGGTGGGATGACGAGGCGCACGCGGTTTCTCATCCTGATCGCCGAGCTGAGCATACAGACTGAAGAAATGGAGCGTGCCGATCGTTCCCTGGACGAGGCCAGCGTGCTCATCCAACAGACCGGCGAACGCTTCTGGGAAGCTGAACTCTATCGGATTAGAGGAGAACAGTTGCTTCGCCGGTATAAAAATGAACAGGCAGGCGCCGACTGCTTCCAGCAAGCTCTGGATATTGCCCGTCGGCAGCAATCCCGTTCCTTGGAGTTGCGTGCAGCTATCTGTCTGAGCCGCCTCTGGCAGC
>JACFMY010000711.1 GCA_019455155.1 Caldilineaceae bacterium | reverse complement strand
ATTATGCAGGGTGGCAACTATCCTCCACTACCGGAGGTCTATTTCGACCGGCGCGGCTACCACCCTATCGAAAGAGTGTTGGCTGATACACCCGAGGCTCAACGTCGCAGCTACTACAACCGGGCCGGGGTCATGAACTACGCCGTCGAGGGCGAACAGATGACGGCCTTCGAGGAGTTGATTGAATACGTGCGGGCGCGCGGCATCCAGCTGATCCTGGTCAATATGCCGATTGCTGACGAGTATTACGAGAACTTCGATTCGCCCGACGATTATGACCTGTATATGGCGGCCCTGCAGGCCACGGCCAGACGCTATCAGTTGGCGCTGTGGGATCTGGAGGGAGACGCGCTGCATACGTTTGGTCCCAGGGAGTTCGCGGACTTCAATCACCTGAATATCCGCGGCGCACAACGACTCTCTGACGAGCTGGCTGAGCGCTTCAACCGGTTGCGCGCCTCAGAGGCTGTCGTTGGTCACAGGCCGTAACCTTCCCCCTCACTGTCAGGAGATTGCAAGCTCAGGTGCCTCCCTTCCTATGGTATACCTGACGCGAACGGCAAGCCACGTAAACTCTCCTGGCGGAATGTATTGCTCGTGCCTCCAACGCTTTGGGGGGCGCGCGCCTGAGCGATGCTAGTTCAAGGCCAAAGCGTTTCTGATGACTTTCCGGGTGGGTTCAATGTGTACCCACTCGTTGCAGATCGGTCCAAATCCATGCGCATTTTATTTGTGTCAGCCTTTTATCCGCCCCATGTTATCGGAGGTTGGGAACAACTCGTACAGGATATCAACATCTCGATGCAGGAGCGGGGTCATGAAACGGCCATACTGACCTCAACGCATGGCGCAGGTGCAGACCAGCTGCGTGGCGATGGGACTGGGGTGCGGCGTGTGCTCCATTTGGAAAGCGACCTGAATCATTATCGCCCCCAGGCCTTTTGGGGCTATCGTCGCCGCGTGAGGCAGAACATAGAGGAGACGCGGCGGGCGATCGCTGATTTCCAGCCCGACGTCGTCTTTGTCCACATCATGTGGAATCTAACGCGCGGTATCCCATGGGTGGCCGAGCAGCTCTGTCCGGGTCGGGTGGTCTATTACGTGGCGGATCACTGGCCCTATTTGCCAACCACCCATGAGCAATATTGGCTTGGCTCGACGCGAAACCCTGTCACGACCTATATGAAACGGGCAGTGGCGCCGGTGCCAATGCATTTTGTACGCCAGGATCAGCGCGCGTTTTCGTTGCAGTTCCGCCATGTACTCTGTGTCAGCGAGGCCATTCGCCAGGCCCTGGCCGCCAATACACCCATTGCCAGGGACAACCTGCACGTTGTCCACAATGGGATTGATACCAGGGCGTTTGCCCCCCAAACGCCTAGCGTGGCTACACGGTATCAACCTCCGCTACGTCTTCTCTATGCCGGCAGTCTCGTGCCTCACAAAGGAGTGATTACTGCCGTCGAAGCACTCGGCGTGCTCCAAAGAGACGGCGATCTGCACAGTGAGATGCTGACGATTGTTGGGTCGGGACGCAGCGATTACGAGGCCTATTTGCGCCAGCGTGCGGGCGAGCTGGGCATCGGTGATGCGGTCATCTTCCGCGGGCGCGTGCCACGCACCGAGATGCCACAGCTCTTCCACGCACACGACGTCCTGATATTCCCCTCCATGTGGGAGGAGCCGTTGGCCCGGGTGACCCAGGAAGCCATGGCAGCGCAGCTGGTTGTCGCCGGCACCCTCACCGGTGGAACCGGCGAGCTGCTCATCGACGGTGAAACGGGTCTTGCCTTTCCACCTGGCGATGCCGGGGCCCTTGCCGATTGTATTCGCAGGCTACGCAGCGACGCCGCTCTGTGCCGGCGCCTGGCCCTGGCCGGCAGTGAGCGTGTGAAACGCTATTTTGATATTGAACGCATGATCGATGAGCTGGAAGCCTACCTGCAACAGGTCTGCACTATCTCTAGCGAGCGAGTGACGGGTTAGGGCGATGGCAGCTATGCGTCTCCTGTTCGTTACGAACCTGTTTCCACCGGTCAGCCGTGGCGGCTATGAGTTGTGGTGCCAGGAAGTCGCCGAGGCCCTCGCCGCGCGCG
>JACFMY010000074.1:18477-20188 GCA_019455155.1 Caldilineaceae bacterium | reverse complement strand
TAATCCGGTTGATCAGTGGCGTACAACTGGACGCATTTACGCGCCTGCGCAACTCAATCACGGGACCAGCCATGCTGGAATTACATGGCTTGCAGCGCAGCGGGGCTTACACGGCCTTGGATCTGACGGTGCATCGGGGCGAAATCGTCGGCATCACCGGCCTGGAGGGGTCGGGCAAGGACGCGTTGGCCCGTGGCCTCTTTGGCCTGGAGCCAATGGGGGAAGGGGAGGTGCTCCTTGAGGATAAACCGTACCGGGCGGCTGACCCGCGGCAGGCGCTCGACCAGGGCGTCGCCTATCTGCCCCGCGACCGGCACGGCTACGGCATCGTAGGCTTGCGCCCGGTCCGCGAGAATGTAACATTGCCGATCTTGCGCAAGCTGCTCGGCGCGGCCGGTCTGCTCTCGGGCCCGAAGGAACGTTCGCTGGTGCAGCAACTCATCGACAAGCTTAATGTAAAGACGCCGTCGCAAGAACAGCCCGTGGAGTTTCTCAGTGGCGGCAACCAACAAAAGGTCGTCTTTGCCAAGCTGAGCAGCACGCGTCCCAAGGTGCTCCTTCTCGACGAGCCGACCCAGGGCGTCGATGTGCAGGCCAAGGTGGAGATTCTCAAGATTGTCGACCAGCTTGCCCGGGAAGGCTCAGCCATTATGGTGATTGCTGAGGACATTCGGGAACTATTGGATGTCAGTGATCGCATCCTGGTGATGTTCCAGGGCCGGATCGTGCAAGAGTTCGTGGTCGGCGAACCCGGCACGTCGGTCGAACGTATTCTGAGTGCTGTAGAAGGTGCACCGGTGACAGCATGAAATTCGATCGCAATCGCCTCATTACGTTCTTGCTCGACAACCTGGTCTGGCTACTGCTGGTGTTGACGCTTGTGGGCTTCACACTGCTGACGCCACGTTTCCTGGCGCCCGGTAACCTGACCAACATTCTCGTCCACTCGACCGTCTTGGGCATCATGGTGATTGGCCAGAGCTTTACCCTGATCACCGGCAATTTTGACCTGAGCGCCGAGTCGACCCTGGGTCTGACCGCGATGATCGGTGCGTTTCTGCTGGCGGCCGCAGGAGAACCATACTTCGGCAGCGGGCTGCAGGTGCACCCCGCGGTGGCGGTGCTGGCGATGTTTGCCGTTGGGCTGGCGATCGGTTGGATCAACGGCTTCTTGATCACCCGTTTCAAAATGAACAATTTCATCGTGACGCTAGCCATGTTGATCATCTTACGCGGGCTGACCTTGGTGATCACCGAAGGTAGGACGATCACCGGGCTGCCCGAGAGCTTCAAGGCGCTTGGCGCTGGCGCCCTGGGTCCCGTCCCCATGAGTGTGGTCGTGGTTGGGCTGGCCTTTGCCGCGGCTGCGCTTGTGACGCGGGGCACGCGCTTTGGCCGGGATCTCTATGCTGTGGGCGGCAATCGTAACGTGGCATCGGGCATCAATCCTGACCGGCGGATTCGCCAGGCTTATCTGCTCAGCGGGTTGCTTGCTGCCCTTGCGGGGTGGGTAATGTTGGGACGGTTGGGCGTCGGCGCCACGCGCATCGGCGAAGGCATGATCTTCGAAATCCAAGCCGCGGCGGTAATTGGCGGCATCAGCCTCTTTGGTGGCCGCGGCACCATGTTGGGGGCGTTGGGCGGTGTGCTCCTGCTCTCAACCATCGACTCGGGCCTCAATCTGCTGCGCGTCTCCGGCTTTGCCATCAAC
>JACFMY010000074.1:0-18467 GCA_019455155.1 Caldilineaceae bacterium | reverse complement strand
TGATCCGCGGCTTGATTATCCTGCTGGCCATGTTGATTGACGCGCAAAAGACTCGCTATAAGGGCCCCGCCACGATCTCGACTTTTGTAACGCCCACCGCGAGGCACAGCTCATGACCGGTAATGGTTTTGTTCCATATCTGCTACGCAACCTGATCTGGATTCTGCTAGTGGCTGTGATCGCCTTCTTTTCTCTGACCACCAGCTCATTTCTCTCGCTGCCGAACTTCATCAACATTCTGTTCAATGCGTCGGTCCTTGGGGTGCTCGTCATCGGCCAGACCTTCACGCTGCTGACGGGCAACTTCGACCTGTCGGCGGAATCGACGCTGGGATTGTGCGGGCTGCTTGGCATCTGGCTGATCACAGCCGCAGGGACTCCCTATTACGGCAGCGGGCTGATGCTGGCGCCGTGGATGGCGGTGCCGATTTTGCTGCTGGCCGGCGCCCTGATCGGGCTGGCCAATGGCTGGCTCGTGACGGCCATGAAGATGAACAACTTCGTGGTAACACTGGCCATGCTTATCATCGTGCGTGGTGTGACGCTGGTGCTCAACAACGGGCAGACAGCTTACAGCGTTTCGGCGGAGTACAATTGGATCGGGCTCGGCAAAATGGGGCCGGTGTCCGCGCCAGTAGTTATCATGCTGCTCTTCTTTGTCGCTGCCCACATCGTCACCACGCACCTCCCCTTTGGCCGCGAGCTCTACGCGATCGGCGCCAACCGCAACGCTGCGCGGGCTTCCGGCGTGCGCCCTGAACGACGCATCCTACAAGTTTATGTCATGGGTGGCCTGATTGCTGCCTTCGCGGGATGGATGCTGTCAGCGCGGCTCACGAACGCCATGAGCTCAATGGGTGAAGGCATGATCTTCGAGGTCTTTGCCGCGGCCGTGATCGGCGGCGTCAGTCTCAAGGGCGGCCAGGGTACGGTACTTGGCGCGTTGGGTGGTGTACTGCTGCTGGCTACGATCAACGCGGGCTTGAATTTGATGAATGTCTCTGTCTATTGGATTCAGGCTATCCGCGGGGGGATAATCCTGGTCGCGATGTTGATCGACGCCCAGAAGGTGCGTTATGTGGCCCCCGCCGCGCGGAGTGCGGCCAGCAGGACCTGATATGGTGGCCGCCGCATCATGCATTCATGAATTCGCCGCCTGATACGACGACATATTCGCCGGTAACGTGGCGTCCCAGATCCGAGGCCAGGAAGAGCGCGACGTTGGCCTGATCCTGCACGTTCCCTAGCTTGCCCAACACGGTCCGTCCAAGCAGCTCCTCACGGATACCTGGGATTGTGGCAAAAACGCCCTCCAGCATGTCAGTCTCGGTAGCGCCAGGTAAGATGCAGTTGGAGCGGATACCATAGGGACCGCCTTCGACGGCCAGCACGCGGCTGAATGCGAGCAGGGCTGCCTTGGAAGAAGCGTAGGCAGCCTGTTTCGTACCGGACGCACGCGCGGCGGCTGACGACATGTGGAGGATGACGCCGCCGGCGCCGTGGGCCATCATCGCGCGCATGGCGGCTTGCGAACAGAGGAATACGCCCTCCACGTTGATGCGATATAGATCACGCCATGCTTCCAGGGGAAACTCGGCGACCGGGTAGCCAGTATGAACGCCCGCGTTGTTGACCAATATATCGATCCGGCCAAACCGTACCATCGTAGTGGTAAAGACGTGCTCGATTTGGACAGGATCGCGCACGTCCAGGGGCAAACCAAGCGCGTCTGGCCAGCCTCGCCGCTGGATCAGATCGGCGACTTCTTGCGCCGGGCCTGGGTGCGTCCCCGTGACAACGACATGTGCGCCATTGGCAGCAAAGGTCTCAGCGATCGCGCGGCCGATGCCACGCGTTCCACCAGTGATGAGGGCGACGCGGCCAGGGAGCAGGTTCAGAGCATGGGATGCCATGGTTCACCTGATCCCCGATGTTGCAGGACGGCCGTTCATATGGCTGCGTACGTACTGGATCGTCTTCACCGCAGCGGTGTCGGGGTCGGGCCAGGGGATGATTTCGGCTGAGATGTAGCCCTGATATCCCATGTCTGCCAGTGTGGCAAAGATGCTGTCGAAGTCCAGATGCCCGGCGCCAGGAAAACGCCGGTTGGAATCGGCGATATGGACGTGCAGGCAGCGCTCGCCGGCGGCGCGCAGGCTGTTCTCAATCGACGCGTCCTCGATGTTCATGTGGAAGAGGTCCAACATCAGCCCCAGATTGGCGGCGCCTACATCCGCCACCATGCGCATACCGTCATCCACATTGGCGATGAAGTCGGCCTCGTAGCGGTTAATTGGCTCCAGCGCAATGGGCACATTGTGTGCGGCGGCGAAGGCCGCGATGCCAGCAATGCGCTCCACGGCGAGTGTCCAGGGATCGTCGGTGTAGCCCGCCATCCAGTCCAAACGGCCGCGCAGCCGCCCGACATTGACGATGGCGCAGTCGAGAAACGCGGCAAGCTTGATCACAGCCTGCGTCCGTTCCACCGCGCGCTGGTAGAGATCATCGTCCGGCGTAATGAGGCACAGCCCGTCCACGCCAAACAACTCACCGGTCACGATCTGCGGCGCCTCCAGTCCGGCCTGCGCCAGCGTCTGCTTGACGTGTGACCAGTCGAGCTCAGCCGGATCGCGCACCATCAACTCGACGCCGTCGTAACCAAGATCGCGGGCTTTCTGTACTTTCTCTTCAAAGGTACCACTTAACAGAGCGAGCGGACCATAGGCAACATCGGGCCCGCAAATCACCAAACCGACTTTCATAGCGTCCTCATTTTGTGATTCGAAGGTGTCATAAACGAGTCATTTCACAGCGCCCATGGTGAGACCGCGCACCAGGAAGCGCTGCACCAGGAAACTAAGTACGAACAGGGGCACTACGGCCATCACCGAGAGCGCGCCAACTTCACCCCACATGATCATCTGCTTGCCGAAGAGGCCTGGCAGAAAGACCGACAGCGGTGTGGCGCGGATGTTGGTGAGGGTGAGGCCAAAGAAGAATTCGCTCCAGCTAAAGATGAAACAGAAGATGCCGGTGGCGATTAGGCCAGGGGCTGCCAGGGGCAGCGCAACGTGCCAGAACGCGCCAAAGGACGATGCACCGTCAACCAGGGCCGATTCCTCGATCTCCCGCGGGATCTCCTTAAAGAAGCTGCGCATCATCCAGATGGTGTAGGGCAAGTTGAAGGTCAGGTAGACGACGATCAGCGCCTGGTAGGTGTCGATCCAACGCAGCGTCTTGAACATCAGTAGAAAGGGAAAGATCACCACAACAGGCGGTAAAAAGCGCTGCGTTAGGAAGAAGAAGGGCAGGTTTTCGCCACCTACGTTGTAGCGCGCCATCCCGTAGGCAGCTAGCGAACCGATAAGGAGCGCCAGCAGCGTGCTCGCGGTGGAGATGATGATGCTGTTACGCATGGCATCGAGCCCGCCAACCTCCACCGCCCGACGAAACGAGCTCAGATCGGGCAACGCTGGAAACCAGATAGGCGGGCTGTGCATGTATTCCGATGCGGACTTGATGCTGGTCATGAAGATCCAGAAGATGGGAAAGAGAAAAAACGTCAGGACCGCCGCGTAGAGTATCCAACGCAGGCTTTGTTGCCAGAGTGGTCGTTGCCGGTTGCGCATCGTCTGTTCTCCCTCAGCTCATGCGGCTGCGCAGAGCACGCAGCAGGAACGTTAGTAACACGCTCAGCACGATCAACAGCACAATCGACGCCGCGGACCCGTACCCCAGGCGGAAGAATTGGTAGCCCACCTGGTAGATATAGTAGGAGACTGTTTCGGTCGAGGTACCAGGCGCACCGCCGGTCAATGTGTAGATCACGTCAAACATCTTGATGCAATCCACGGCGCGGATGAGGACGGCGACAATGACGATCGGCAGCATAAGCGGCACGGTCAGCTGCCAGAATTGCTGCCAGGCGTTGGCGCCGTCGATCTCCGACGCTTCATAGACCTCGCCGTCGAGACTCGCCATACCAGCGTAGAAGATCAGGAACATGAAAGGCGTCCACTGCCAGACTTCCGTGACGATGATTGCCAGCAGCGCCGTAGAGGTCTGACCCAGCCAGGTGTATTCGATGGGACGCATGAGAATCCAGCCGAGTACCTGGTTGATGGGGCCGTACGCCGCGTCCCACAGCAGTCGCCACGTATAGCCCACTACGACTGGCATCACCATGACCGGCAGCAACATGAGCGCCACCACGAGGCGATGGCCGCGGCGGTCGGCCATTACGAAGTCGGCAAACCAGAAGCCGATCCCCATTTCGAGCGCCACGCCAACAAGCGTGATCAAGGCTGTCACACCAAACGCACTCAAGAAGCGTCCTGTTCGAAAGAGCTCGACATAGTTGCCCAGACCGATATAGGGTTTGTCGGGTATGGTCGGCTCCCACTGAAAGAAGCTTAGATAGAGGGAATAGAGCGTCGGAAAGATCGTCACCGCCAACACGACCAGCAGGCTCGGCGCTACGAAGAGCCACGGAGTCAACTGTGTCTCCAGGTGTGGAGTCAGGCGGCGGCTGATGTTGGCCCCTGACCTCATCATGGATTCTGCCATGTAGCCCTCCAGTCACCTTCCCGGTGTCTTTGCCCTGCCTGCACCGGCAGGCAGGGCAAAGTGAACATCAACAGCTACGGATTCGATTATTGTCTTGGGCCCGACTGCGCCCATTGGCAGTGGAGCCACTGGCTGTAGGCCTCTTTCTGTTTGTCGCGGCCGAGGCGATCAGTGATGGCATTGAACTTTTCAGCGGCCTCATCTAGAGCAGCCTTCGGGTCAGCGCCGGCATAGGCAGCCGTAATCGCTTGGTCCAAAGCGACCATATATTCGCGTCCGCCAGGGATGCCCAGCTCGAGCTGCCCCTGTCCCGCTGCCGATTCTAGCGTCTCGAGATATTCATTGGCGGTTGGCCACAGGGCCCTGTACTGTTCAGAGGCAAAGTGCGATTTGCGGAAGGGGTCGCGCAGGGCAAAGGGCAGCATGACGCGTTCCAGGCTGGTAGCCGGGCAATTCATCCATTGCGCAAAGAGATAGGCGGCATCCTTGTTCTGGCTGTTGGGTGAGACTCCGAGCGCGAAGCCGCCAGCCAGCGCCGAGCGACCACCTGGCTCCGGCGCATAGCCCACGTTGCCGGCGACTTTGGTTTCAGGCACCCAACTCAGCTGCTCGGTGCCCTTGCCGACGCCTTCCGACCAGCGGCCCACGGGCGGCCAGGTGATGATCATAGCCAGCTTGCCGTCGAGCCACGCGCTGAGCACTTCGGTGAAGCCCCATTTCTGAACGCCGGGCGGCATCCAGCTGCTGACCTTCACCATATTGGTCAACACATCGACGCCTGTCTCGCTGTTGATGGTGGCGTCCATGCTCTGCGGGTCAAAGAACTGGCCGCCAGCGCCGCTGAACGGGCCGACAAACCAGTCCCACGCCTGGCCTTCCAGGTGTTGGAACGCACCGCCGTAGATGCCCTGTGCACTGTACTTATCGGTGAAGAAGCGGCCGACGTCGTCGAATTCCTGGTAGGTCTTTGGTGGAGCCAGCTCATAGCCATAGCTGGCCTTGAATTCTTCCTGGTTGGCCGGGTCTTCGAAGAGATCCTTGCGATAGTACATGACAAAGACATCGCCGTCATCGGGCAGGCCGTACCAGGTGTCGCCTATGCGCGCGTAGCCATCAGAGCCATAGACTCCCAGGTAATCTTCGAGATCGGCCTTGTTCATATACTTGTCAATATAGGGATTCAACGGTTCCAGCGCGCCCGCGTTGACCAGGTCGGTGAGCCAGATGGGCGCCAACGTGACGACGTCATAGGCGCCGCCACCCGTCAGGTAGTCCTGCAACTGCTTGGTGAATATGTCGACATAGGGGATTTCAACGATGTTGACATTGACGCCAGTCAGCTCGCTGAACCGGGGCGCAAAGATCTTGGGGTCTTCGGGTTGCAGCCCCGACTCCCAGACCACGTTGATGGTTGCACCGGCATATTGCTTGGCCTGTTCGACGGCGTTGGCGCACGAGTCGGTCACCGCGGCTACCTGGGCCGCTTGCCCGGCCGCCGGCTGTTCACCGGGCGTGGCAGCCGGCGCAGGCGCGCACTGCGTCACGGCCAACAGGACCATGAGGCCGGCCAGCAGCACTGCGACGTACTTGCGAAAAGCTTGCTGTTGCATAGTCTTCTTCCTCCGGGAGAGACAAGCATTAACATACATTTCACACGAAAAGTTAGCGTGGCTCATTTGACTCGAATCATGGCTCTCCTTTCCCGGCCTTGCTCCCGATGTGGCTTGGACAACTTGCAAATTCATGGCGCCACTGTTACGCCCAGCAGGTGGGCGGCAATGGTGGCAAGCCGTGCTTGCGGCCCCAGGTAGATCCAGAGCAGCTGCTGGTCGGTGATGTTGGCGCGTCCTGTCGGGCCGCCGATGGTCTGGCCCTGAATCTCGAGCTCGCCAAAACCACCAAACATGCCGCCGTCGTTGTAGATGTGGATGGAGTCACCACGGCTGCCGGGTAGGTGCGCCGGCTCCTCGCTGTAGAGGCTCGATGGGTTGTTGAAGAAGCTGCGCACGATGAGGTAGCCATGACCGTTATCGCCCGGATGGAAATAACCCAGGCGGCCGAAGGTCTGCGTCGCGCGCAGGCCCACCTTGTAACGCCGCGCGCCGGTAATCTTGAAGCTCACCCAATGCCCGTGGTGTGTGCAGTGCGCGGCGTCGACAGGTTCGTTATAGTCGGTAATCTCCAGGTGGGGCGAACAGGGGATGAGGATCTGCCCACCAGGGCGCAATTGGATCAGACTCCAGGCCTGGCTTGTGATCGCGTCCGTGGTCTGTTCGGCCAGGGTGACCACCTGCTCATAGCCCCCATAGATCACATCGCGCCGTAGTGCCTCGTAGTGGCTGCTACTGGCCAGCGGGTCCGGCGCAGCCTGCAGGATGCGCTCGACCCGGAGCGATTTGCAGCCCACAGCCAGGTTGTAGGCGGTCAAGGTCATCTCCTGGCGCAGGCGTAGTTGCCCAGGCGTTGGCGCGTCGAGCCGCCACGTACCAGGGTCCATAGCCGCGGGCACCGCCACCGTGCCCCAGAAATCGCGGCGATCGCTGACAAGGTATTGGATCTCCGGCGAGATCCAGAGGCGCTCGCCGCCCAGGTTCCAGTCTCCCGACTGGAGAAACGCCTCGAGATCGCCCGTACTGGCCCAGGCGGGGTTCAGCCAGAAGAGGCCCGTGTCATCTTCGTCGCGAAATGGGCCAAGGATGCGGCCGCCGCGTTCCATGACCAGGAGTTGCAGCCCACTGGTGAGTCGCAACATGCGATAGGCAAGACGGTTTGCTTCGAGGACGCGCATGCATTGACCCAGCGTGATAGTCATTGTCATCGACCCCTGCTTTCTGCCGCTACTTGAGCGGCTCAGTGCTCCTGGCCGTCTGTAACCAGCCAGTTTGTTTACCGTGCCACGCGGTGGCGATGTTCAATCGGCCTCTTTGTCTGTTCGAGCGTCCCCTTGTGCGCCATACCGGAAGTGTCAAAACCCGCGGACGCGTCATCCAGCACCAGTACCCAGCCGTGCCACTCCAGCGGCGGCGCAAATGAGCGCGTGCCCAGATTGGGAGACTCCCCGATCCCCACATAGGTGAAACCTTGTCGCCCTAGGTGGGCAGCAGACCCACATAAAGTCCATAATCGGCAGCCAGCCGCACCACCTCATCGATCCAGGCGAAGTAGTCCCTGTTCGGGCGCGCAGGATCCGCATCCTGAAAGGGCAGCAGCCCGTCATCCTTTGATCGCGCCGGCCATGACACTGCGGATAAAGAGCCTGCGCAGCAGCAGGTAAACAATGAGCAGCGGCATCACCGAGACAAAGACTCCAGTGAAGATGATCTGGAAGTTCGTTGTGAATGTTCCGCCGTACGCCGCGATAAGTGGCAGGACCGTGGCGTTGTTGGCATCCAGGTAGACGTACGGCTCGAAGAACGCATTCCAGAAGACCGGAAGCATGATGACCGAGACTGTGGCAATGGGTACCTTCATGAGCGGCACGAGCACGCGCCAGAAGTAGGCCATTCGCCCCGCACCATCGAGCTGGGCCGATTCCTCCAACTCCTGCGGAATCTGGTTGATTGACGTTGTGAAGACCATGGTGGACAAGGCGCCCCCTTTGATGAAAATCAACACGAGGGCAGTCAACTGGGCGAGCGAACGCACTGGGCCTGGCTGGTCGCTGCCCGGCGCCAGGCCAATCAGCATCTGTATGAGCAGAAACTGTGGAATGATGATGAGCACCGTCGGGATGACCATCTGCAACAGGTAGATATGGTAGACAATGACCTGGTCGCGACGGCGCAGCCCAGCCAGCCCGTACCCGGTGAGCATCGACAGGAAACAGAGCAGGATGATGCTGATAAGTGTGGTGGCCATCGTGCGCCCCAACGCCCTCCAGTAATCCTGGCGCCCCAGCAACGTGATCCAGCCGTTGAAAGTCCCGAAATTGGTGAAGTAGCTCTGAAACCGTGCGACCGGAATCTCATTTGCTGCGGCAATCTCGGCCAGCGTGTCGCGCGGGTTGACGTAGCCCTTGATGCCCATGTCCTCCTTGAGTTTCTTGATGTCGATGTTGTAGTTCACGGCCAGATTACCGATCTCTGCCTGCATGCTCATGTCCTGGCCCCGCGGAATCCAGAGGTGCAGAGCCGTCGCGTCCTTGGTGCTGACGAAGGTCCGCACAAAGAGAATGTAGAACGGGAAGAGCGTGATCAGCGCATAGCAGACCATGAACGCATAGGCAACGCCGCGGAATGTCCGCCTCCGCCTGCGCTGCGAGCGCACCTTTATCTGATTGGTGGACCGCGTTTGTGACGCCACGGAATCGGTTTTGGTCATGAATCTCTCTCCCGAACGCAAGGGGACGGGGTCGCGTCTGCGCCTAGTACTGCAGTCGTCGCTGCAGCCTTTGGAGCAGTAGCGCAACGAAGACCAACGGCAGGAATGTCTGTAGCGTCAGGGTCAACCCCAGCGCCAGCCGCTGGGAGGTGAACGCGTAGGTAAAGAACAACACCGAGAGCAGCTTCGCCTCGTTGTTGCTGCTGAGCGCGCCCAACGGAATTAGCTCATCGAACACACCAAACGAACCAATCAGGCAGAAGATGGTGGCAATGATGAACGACGGCAACATCTGCGGGAAGTAGATGCGCCACAGGCGCTGCCAATAGGAAGCTCCATCCACCGTCGCCGCTTCGATGGTCTCGGTAGGGATGGCCAGCAGACCGGAGAGAAAGATGGCTACGTTGAAGCCCGCATAACGCCAGCCAATCATGATCGGCAAGATAATGGCCGTGCCGGTTGGGTTTTGGATGTCGATAAGATTCCTGGCGCCAAACCATTCACCAAGCATCAAGTTGACCGTGCCGGTGGACTTGGCAAAGAGCATCGTTGCCATGTAGCCAGTGGCCAGCCCTGAGACCATCATGGGCAGGTAGACGATAGTGAAGAACCAGCCACGGAAGCCTATCTCATAAATCAGGAGCGCCAGGGTCAACCCAAACACATAGACCATCAGGTAGTTGAGGGTGACGAAAACCAGCGTACGCTGGAGGGCTGGCAGATATTCCCTCTGGATGTTCGAATCGGTAAAGATGCGCGTGAAATTGGAAAAGCCTGCCCACTCGATGCCCGTGTCCTGAAACGAGAGCTGATCGGTGAATAGCATGGGAATGGCGACAACGAAGGGCAGTAGCGTAAGGCCGGCAAAGAGAATGAACTGCGGCGCTAACAGCAGCCAATCGCCAAGCATGCGCCGGCGTTGCAGTTGTCCCATGGGCTTTCGGGGCCTGGTCTCAGTTGTTGTCGCCATGTAATCTCCCCTGGTTTTCGGGCATGCTGGTAGCCCCGGCGGGCAGCAGTGCCGAAGGGTCTCGCTGCTGGCCCATAAGCAGCGAAGGGAAGAGCCGGGTCTCAAATCAAGCCTGGAGAAGCCCGGCTCCGCCTAACTAACTGCGCCTCACCAACTGCCTCTACGCGTAGCTCAGATCGTAGTTCTGCTGTGCCCGGTCGAGGTAATCCTGCACGCTGATCTGTTTCGTCATCATGTCAGCCCAGTTCTTGGCGATGTTGCCCGACTCCTTGTCCCAGACGCCCGGCGATCCGCCCTTGCGCTTGGGGTTCATCTGGGTCTCGCCAGAGACCGATCGCTCCCACTTGACGTTCTCGAACTTGCCGCCCGGGACATCGATCTGGCTGGTAATCGCATCCCATTGGCCGCCCTTGAGCCCAGCCGGGGGATCGAGCTTCATACCCGGCATAAAGCCCAACGCCTCGGAGCGCAGCCTGACAATGTCGGGGCTGTTCCACCAGACGAAGAACTCGCGGATCGTCTCCCACTCCGGCTTTTTCTCGTTGCCGGCGCGTATGAAGAAGGCTTGTGAGCCGGTATCGATGCCTGGGTCGGATTGGAGCTGCATCCATTGCGCTTGGCCTTCGGCTGGCGGGGTGGCGGGGAAGGCATCCATCTGAGCAGTGGGATCGATGGCCATCGTCTTATCGAAGGTCCATGGCCCATGCAACATGACCGCGCTCTTCTTGGCAGCGAAGCTGGACTCCATGTCCGCTTCCCAGGTGCGGGTCCAGAAGCTCTCCGGCAGCCAACCCTTCTCGTAGGCCTCGACATAGAACTCCAGGTAGCGGCGATAGGGCGAATCCTCGGCGTTGAACTTCTTTTCACCCTTCCAGATGGCGAGCTGGTGCTCGCGCTGGCCTTCGGGGAAAGCGAGCGGCATGGTGTCGTATTGGAGGTGCCAGCCGAACCATGGGTTGAGCCAGCCCTGGTCATAAAAGCGGTCAACTGGGCTGTCCGCGGCATTGGCCCATTTCGTGCCTTCATCCAGCCAAGTCTTGAGATCGTCCCATGTCTTGACATTGCCAATGGGATTGAGGCCGGCCACGTCGAGCAGGTCCCTGTGGAACTGCCAGGTCATCACCACGCCCAGGAACGGGTCAATACACCGCGGACCAGTCTGGCCGTACATCGATGGCCATGTATTTTTGATGTCCCATAGGAACTGATCCCAGTAGGGGTAGTCAATCGTGCTGAGGTCGACGGCCACCTCGTATGTGTCGTTGTTGAGGACGAAGGTGTTGCCGCTGGCCCAACAGGTTTCCATGGCAGGCAGATAGCCGCCCGCAACTTTGGCTACGTATGCCGCCTGGCCATCTTCACTGTGGGTAATCCAGTTGACGCGCGCACCTGGATGCACTTCCGAGAACAAGTCCGCGATCTGCTGGTGCTGATTTTGATATTCCGGGGTGTCGGCTACGACTTCCAACACGATTTCCGCAGCCGCCGGCGCCTCGCCTCCGCCTGCGCTAGGTGCGGCCGCCGGCGCTGCGGGCGCAGCACAGGCAGCCAACGCGATAGAGCCTGCTCCAAGCGCGGTGTAGCGTAAGAACGCGCGACGGCTCAATGTCCGATTCTGCATGGCAGTTTTCCTCCTGAAGTGTGCGGGGCGGTCACCGCCGCCCATCCTGGGAAGCGTTCCGGCTCCCGCGATTGACATGGGTCGTATGCCACGCGCCGCTATGTCGAATCGTGGCGCCGGGTCATGGGAAAAGCCAGTTCTTCTCTGGTGGCTGACCTCCTCTTAGGAAACAGGTCGTCTATGCGTTGGAATCGAGCGAGTAGCTTTTCGACAGGCACCACCTCCGTTTCACTTGCAACTCACAACGGACACCGTACCGTGTACATCAACAGCCCGGGCAAGGGCTGTGCAAGGCATGCCCGAGCTGCCCAACTACGCGATCAGTGCGCGCACGTATCGAGCCGTGCCAGCGCAAAGGGAGAAAGAGTGATCGGATACGCGCCCTCCACGGCATGGAGGGGCCGCGGCGGCGCTGCCCGGAACTCCTGGGGCGCGCGCATTGCCTGCTCGACATTGGATGCATCCAATACACGTACCTGGACCGTCCCGCGTAAGCCATTGACAGTCACCGTCTGCGCGGACGGCGTGAAATTCGCAAGCAGGCACGACCGCCGGCCGCTGTCTTCCAGGATCAACCCATCGACCGCGAGCGGATCAGTGGAGCGACTGGGGATTACCTGCCAAGGGCTAAGCTCACCCACATCCGCTAGTATGTGGTAAAGCGGAAAAACTGCGCCTGGTAGAGACCGGAATTTGTCCGCTGCGGGCGAGCCTGTGGCGCGTTCCATGACACCGCGCCAGCCGGTTGTCTCGTAGTACGTCACACTGGCAGCACCCCCTTCGGCGAGATATTTCACGCTGCCCAGCGTCCAGCCTGCACCAAAGAGGGACATCTGCCGCACATCCACTTGAGGTGGCAATCGATCTGGCGCCGTCGGTGGCGGCGCGGCCGTGGCATAGGGGTTATAGCGCATGCGCAATGTGACCGGGCTGACGTGTACCGGCCCGCCGTTGGCCAGGTGGCCCGCGCTCTGCACCGTCATGGCCTGGCAGGCCAGTGTCTCGGTCAATGAGGTGTTGTCAAACGCGTGCACCTGGGGATTGATGGCAAAGGTGACGAAATCGACCGCATGCAATGGGGGTACGTTGCGTTGCAGGAAGATGAAATCGACGTCTGTGCCGGACCCGAGCGGGACATCGGCGTAGCGCTTGAGTATGGGCGAAACCAGCTCGAGCACCTGACCAGTAGGCGATCCACCCTGGAAGCTCTCTTGGGCCGGAAAGGCCAGCCATGCCAGCACCGGCGGCCGTACCGTGTTCAGGATCGCGGCCAGCGCGTCCAGCTGGCTAGCGTATGGCTCGCCCAGGAAAACCGCCACGTGCAGCCCGATGTCCAGCGCCTGGGCCAGCTTTGACGCGTCTGCCAGCCGCGCGGACGCGTCCGGAGCCGCCGGTCGCAAGTCGACGCGCAGGTGGTCCGGGTTGAGCGCGGCGAGCCACGCGATCTGTTGCGTGGTAGGCGCCTCATGGTGGGTCGCCATACCAAGGCCAATCCTGGGCAGCGTGATCGGCACGGCGTCGCCGGCAGGGCCAAAGTGGAGCCCTGGGCCATCCTCGGCCAGTATGGCAGGCCGGGATTCGGGCCGCAGGTCGTGCACGCGCAAGGTCAGCGACTGCGTAACCTGCGTGCCTGCCTGCAGCTCCACCGGATAGGGGATGCGCAGCGGTGTCGAGAAGATCTTGAATGAAGCGTCGGTCCAGTTGCGCTGATCCTCCATTTCGAAGATGTCGCCGCGAAAGCGCGTCTCGAACCAGACGCCGGGCATCACCTCGTGGGTGATGGCCACCATCTCGGCAAAGGGCTGCACGGGCTGATCCGGGTCGATGAGCACCGGTAGGGGCACCTCATCGAAAGTGCCGTCCACGTGCTCTACCTTGCACGCGCACCCAGCCGCCGCGGCCGGATGGAGCACGCAGAAACCGATGCGGCTCTTCCAAAAAGTGGTGTTCGCCTGCCCGGCCATGGCGACGGTGATCTCGCCGTTCGCCGTACCGGCGATGCGCCCTTGCCAGGTAAAGTCAATGGGACCCTCGCGATTGCTGGCGTCGAATTGGATCTCGAATGTATCCGGCCCGACATCCATGCGCACGTTGTCCAGCACATTGGGCACGGTGCCCCAATTGCGGTCGCGGATGGCTACATAGATGCGACGCAGCACCTCGACCCCTGCGAACTTGATCGTGCGCAGATCGCCAGCCTCCCAGATCAGCTCCAGCGGACCTGCCCGTAACGGAACCCGGTCCGGCAGCGCTTTGTCTTCACCGTAGAGGAACATACTTTCAGACAGCATCGTTTCTTCATCCGTTTCGGTTTGCACCGGCGCGTTACTTGCGCCGTCCTTCCGTGATTGCCTTTACTTGCTGCAAGACATTCTCCGGCTCGAAAATCTCGCGCCAGTTTGGATTGAAGAGCAGTGGTCGCGCGCGTTCCACCGCCAGCTTGGCGCCATCGGAAAATTGAATATCCAGGAAGCCAAACAGAATCGCCGTGTTGATGTTCATGTGCCCAAGGATGAACTCACGTGCCGCCTCATAGGGCACGCCATGCCGCACCGCTTCGTCAATGGCTTCCACCATCATGAACATGCAGGTCAATACAAACGTCTCCGACAGCGCTGGCTCGAGGATCGCCATCTGTTCGACTGTGACGCGATAGGCGTTCATAACTGGAGCAAAGATCTCCCGGGCGACCGCCTCACCGCGGCTGTAGTCGGCTTCACTCCCCTGCATCAACGCGCAGACGATATGCTGCTTTGCCATGTTACCGCCGTAGAAGTCGCGCTTTGCCGCCAGATCTGTCTCGTCATTGACAATGGGCGGGTGACAAGGATGGGTGATGAAATAGGCGATGTCAGGACGCGCGGGCAGCTCGCCGCCGTAGGGTGCGGCGGGGTCGAGACAGATACACAGCGCGCCGGCTTTCATCTGCGGGACAACGTCGTGGGCCACGCGGCCCAAAATCACGTCCGGGACAGCCAGGATCACAACGTCGGCCGCGGCCGCGGCCTGGCCACCGGGCGTTGGGAGGTCGCCGCGCGTGCGCAGGCGTTCCTCACCGGCCGCGCTACCTTCGACGTACAACATTGTGTAGTCGGGTTTGCCGCGCATGCGATTGCTAATGCGGGTGCCTATCTTGCCGCCGGCCCCAAACAACGCAATGGTCGTCATCTTGTTTCTCCGCTCCCTACAGATCTACTGGTTGCTCCGCTGGTTTAGCCCGTTCCCGGCACGTCCCAGTCCCGCCTAGGCCACGGCGAGCAGAGCAGCCAGCTCGCGCAGTGCAAGGTGAGGGCTTGCCAACACCGGCGTTTTGTTCGCTTTCGCGCCCCCACCAGCAAGTGAAGGCGCCAATTCATCGTCCAGGACTCGCGCCATGCTCGCCTGCGCCAGGACCACGACATCGACTTGGGGCGCTGTCGCGGCGATTGCGGCGCGTACCAAGTGGTCATGCGTGGCGCCATCTCCCGCCAGTAATGCTGGTAGGGCACCCTCCACCAGGACCAATTCGGTGGCGATGGTGCGCCCGGCGCGGATCGCTGCGTCCTGGAGCAGGCGTTGGGTCGGTGCCAGGGTCGTCCGGTTGGTGGCGATGACGCCGATGTGGACACCGAGCCGCACTGCCTCCCCGATCATCGCTTCGTCGATCTTGAGTACCGGTATGGTTGCCTGCTGCCGTACCGCGTCAACCGCGGGCGAAACGGTGGAGCAGGTGACGAGCACTGCGCTGGCGCCGATGGTTGTCGCCTCTTGCACATGGGTTACGAGCCGTTGGATATCGCTCTCATCCAGCCGGCCCTGCTGCCGGACATGCTCGAGCAACGGTTCATCGAGTATGTGCATTACCTGAACGCCGGGAAGCATGGCTGCGGCCAGGCGGTCGAACACCGCAACCAGTGGCGGAACGGTATGAACAAAGACGGCGCGTGAAGCGGGCATTCATTAATCCTTTATAAACTGGCGCAAATAATGGATGCTCTCAATCACCCAGCGATCTTCCGTCTCAATGGTATCTTGCAGGCGTGGCTCTTCGGGCGGCCAGACTTCCAATATGACGTTGTAGTGCGCGCCTGCCTTGTCGAGTGTCTCCAACAGCCACCGTGTATCGACCTGGCCTCTACCCGCGGGACGGCCTTCGACCGTGAAGCCCATCATGTGCCAGACGCGCTGGACGATGAATTCTTTGTGGTGCAGGCAGATCGTATACGGCGCAAGCACCTCGGTGACATGACGCCAGCCTTCCGGTACGGCCAGTGAGTTGGCTGTGTCGAGCACGACGCCGGTGAATGGGCTGGCTACCTGGTCCAGCGCCCATGCAACTTCCCTTGCGGGTAGCTTGCCATTTTCGATGCCAAGCTTGACGTTTTCGCGCTTGAGAAGGGGCAGAATTGCCTGCAAATAGGCGGGTATCACCGCCGCCTCCGCTGGCTTGCCCTCCAGCTCGGGGATCGTGCGCAGCAGCGAGCCGCCCAGGCGCCTGAGCAGCTTGACCTGGCGCTCCAGATGGTCTGTTTCGAGCCCGCGCGTTGCCAGCTCGAACTCCACGCCCCACGCGCGGCCGTTGGCTGCGATCGCGTCCAGCTCCGCGTCGGAAAGGGTTGCCAGCGGCAGGTTGGGACCGTACTGCACCAGGTGAACGCCCAGCTGCTTTGCGCGCGTTAGGAGCCCCATGGCGCTCATGGGATTGGCGGGTCTGGCCTCCTTGTCACCGAACTTGAAGCCGATGGCCCACATATAGCAATAGGTACCGATACCTAGTTTCATGGCGATCGTGCCTTGTTGGCTGGCGGCATAAACTGCCGCATGAAGTGAATCGTCTGCCTGGCTGCTGCGTCCGGCGTAGGCTGAGGCAGCAGTTCGCCGCTCAGATACCCTGTGTAGCCCACGTCCCGCAGCGCTGCCACGACGGCGCCAAAATCGATGTGCCCCCAACCGGGGGCCAGGCGGTTGCTGTCGCCCAAATGCACGTGCCAAAGCCGGCCTGCCGCCGCCACCTGAGCGATCGATTCTGTGATCGACGGCTCCTCGATGTTGGCGTGAAAGAGGTCGATCAACAGCCCGACGTGGGCATGGCCGATTTCGTCCAGCAACTCAAGTCCTTCTTCACAGGTGATGACATTGTCGCTTTCGTAACGGTTGAGCGGCTCGATAGCCAGGCGCACGTGGCGCGGCGCTGCATAGGCCGCGGCCGCCTGCAGCGCCTGTATGAGCCGGTCCCGCCCGTGGCCGTCTGCCACCGCGGCCAGGCGGCCGCGGAACCCGCCGATCGTCACGACTGGCGCACCCACTGCAGCGGCCAGCTCAATTAGTAGCCATAGCCGCTCTTGCGCTTGCTCTGCTACCGCGTGATCTGCTGCCAGCAAGGTCAAACCGGCGCCGTCAGCCAGCGCGCCGCTGGCAATGGCCGCTGCCTCCAACCCGTGTTGCCCCAGCATTTTGCGCAACCCGGCAACGTCGATCTTTGCTGGCTCGATTGGCATCAGCTCGACACCGTCACAGCCGAATTCAGCAGCCTTGCGCAACTTTTCTTCCAGCGAGCCCGAGAGGAGAGCTACCGGCGACGGCTTGTGAACATCTGGCGTCGTGGCAACAACAGCGAGTTTCATGGCGTGAGTTCCAGGTCTGGGCTCAGACTGGCAATTTGCCTTTGGCGCGGACCACTTGTTTGGCGGCCGCGACGATGTCGGCGACGGCCATGCCATATCGATCGAGCAGGGCGCCATATGGCCCGGTCTCTGCGAAGCGGTCGGCAACCCCGACGCGCACGACCGGCACGGGGCATTGGCCAACAATCACCTCGGCAACCGCGCCCCCGAGCCCGCCGATGATGCTGTGCTCCTCCGCAGTCACGACGGCGCCGGTCTCTTCCGCAGCTTTGACCACCGCGTCTATATCCAGCGGTTTGACCGTGTGCATGTCCAGCACTCGCGCCTCGATACCCTCTTCGCTCAGCAACGTGGCGGCTTCGAGGCTGCGACCGAGCATAATGCCGTTGGTGATGATCGTGAGCTCGCCGCCGGCGCGCACTTCATGCGCTTTGCCGATGACAGGTGAAAAGCTTGCGTCATAGATGACCGGCACCTCGTTACGATTGAGGCGGAAATAGACAGGGCCCTGCCAGGTCGCCACCTGGGGCAGGAGCCTGTCAATGGCTATGCCATCTGCTGGTATGACCACTGTCATGCGCGGCAAGGCGCGCATGATGGCAATATCGGTGATGGCGTGATGGGTTGGTCCATCGAACGAGTCGGACAGCCCAGCGTAGGCGGCCATGAGCTTGACATTGGCCTCGCCATAACAGAGGTGCGTACGCACCATCTCCAGCGCCCGCGTGGCAAAGAGGAAGGCGAAGGTATTGGCAAAGGGTATCTTGCCGCTGTAGGCCAGCCCCACCGCCACATCGACCAGTGACTGTTCGGCGATCCCGACATTGTAGAAACGGTCCGGGAAGACCTCTTCAAACATGAACGAGTGGTCGGAGTTGGAGACATCGGCGCTCAGCACGACGACATCCGGATTGGCGTGACCCAGCGCCACCAAGGCGTTGCCATAGGCCTTGCGCATATTGACTAATTCAGCCATAGTTCGGCTCCCTTTTCGAGCTCGGCTAGAGCGGCTTCGAACTGTTGCTGGTTTGGCGGCATCCCGTGCCAGCGATTGTCATACTCCATGAAACTGACGCCCTTGCCTTTGGTGGTGCGGGCAATGATGATGCTAGGGCGCGCATGGATCTCGTCGGCGCGGTCAAGGGCATCTAGCACCTGGGCCATGTTGTGACCATCGATTTCCTGCACATGCCAGCCAAATGCCTCCCATTTGTCGGCGATCGGCTCGGTGGGCATCACGTCGGCGCTGGCGCCGGTCTGCTGAATGCCGTTGTAGTCGAGGATGGCGGTCAGGTTCCCCAATTTGAATTTGGCCGCGGCCAGCGCGCCTTCCCACACGACGCCGGCATTGATCTCGCCATCGCCAAGCACGACATAAGTGCGTCCG
>JACFMY010000710.1 GCA_019455155.1 Caldilineaceae bacterium | reverse complement strand
GACCTCCCGATCCCAGACGCCAGCATCGCCGGCGTCGGCGTGCTCCTGCGCTTCTTCCAGCCGTGCAATGGCCGTGTCCGGATTGTTCAGGCCCTGAAGGTAGTGGAAGAAGGGAAGTGTCAGCGTACCCTGGCGCAGATCGCTGCCGGCCGGCTTGCCTAACGTCGCCTCGTCGCCGGTGAAGTCAAGGATGTCATCGACGATCTGAAACGCCATGCCCAGGTTGTAGCCATAGTCGCGCAGATTCTGGATGCGTTCCTCGGGCAGGCTGGACAGCACCGCGGCGCCTTCCGTGGCCGCACAGAAGAGGCTGGCGGTCTTGGCGTAGATGCGCTGGTAGTAGCTATCCCGTTGTTGGTAGTAGTTGTAGCGGTCCTGAAGCTGCCGCAGCTCGCCATCGACGATGATGCGTAGCGTATCGCTAAACAGCTCAATGACGCGGGTGTTCTGAGTCTCGGCCGAGAAGCGGGCGGCCGTGCCAAACATATAGTTGCCGGCCAGCACAGTCGAGCCGCCGCTCCAGCGGGCGTTGAGTGTCGGCGCGCCGCGGCGCAGCAGGGCGCCGTCGATCACGTCGTCATGTACGAGCGTCGCCGTGTGCAACATCTCGACCGACGCGGCCAGCGCGATGATGCGGCTATAGCCGGGTGTGCTGTGGGCCGGGCCGTTGAATTCCGAGGCAAGGAGCGCCAGCGCTGGCCGCAATCGCTTGCCACCGCTGCCGATCAAATTCACAAAGGCTGTAGCCAGCGGGGCAAAGAGCGCCGAGTCCACCGCCTTCATCTTCGCTTCTACCTGTTTCAGGCCGGCACGCACGGGACCGAGCAACTGCCCAATATCCGGGCCGTCATGATTGCCACGTGTCGTTTCAGTCGCCGCTGCCGGCGCCGCTTCGATGCCCTGTCTAGACATGGGTAACGGCGTGACGGATTGTGTCATCAGCACCGAGCCGGACCTCCACTTGGAAAAAATCGTGTGCCAACGCCGTCGCCTGTTTTGCCACGACGTCTGCTGCCACTCCGTACAGCTGAGCAAGCTGTTCACATACCAACCGCACATAGGCCGGTTCATTGCGCTGACCACGGTGCGGATGCGGGGTCAGATAGGGCGCATCAGTCTCCAGCATCAGCCGGTCCAGCCGCAGTTGAGGGACCAACGCGTGGAGCTGTCGTGCATTCTTAAAGGTGACGGGCCCACCCAGACTCAGCACAAAGTTCCAGCTGTACGCTTCCTGGGCCAGGGCCAGATCGCCGCTGAAGGCGTGCAAGACACCGGCATAGTTCCGCTTTGCCAGGGGGGACCCGCGGAACGAGTCACTCTCGACCCACGCGCGTAACACCGCGGCAACGTCGTCGTTGGCCTCACGGCTGTGAATGATCACAGGAAGCCCTAACGTCGCCGCCAACTCCAATTGAGCCAGAAAAGCTGCGCGCTGTTGCGCCGGTGTGGCCCTGTCCCAGTAGTAATCAAGGCCGATCTCGCCAATGGCGACTACCTTGGGATGGCGGGCCAACTCACGCAATTCGTCGAGGACACCGTCATGCCATGCGCTTGCGCTGTTGGGATGGACACCTACCGCCACATATATGCCGCTGTACTCTTCGGCCAGCGCCAATGCCTGGCGACATTGCACCAGGTCGATACCTGGGTTCACCAGCCAGGTGACACCCGCGGCGCCTGCACGTTCAAGTACGGCAGCACGATCGGCGTCAAAGTGATTTAAATCCAGATGACAGTGGCTGTCAACCAGTGCAAGGTTGCCTTCTGTACTCGCCATTTCTTATACAAAGAACGTACACAACCATTTCAAACGTTGGACTAACCTGTTTGTACATTTTATCACAGACGGAAAGCCAAACTAAGTAGGTCAGCTTGCACTGTGCCACGAATTGGCCACTGGCTGTTAGTCGATTCAGTATAGCAGGTTTGCCACAAGGCGTGAAAAACCAGCGCCAAGAGGCTGCTTATGTCGTTACTTGTGCCCAATCAAGAACCCGCCCAGGTCCGGGCGGGTTCTACATCCGTTCGCATTGGAAGCGGGGCGTGGCAAGCGTGCCGGCTCAAATGCCCGCAAAACGCGTGCCGGCGTCAAGAATTGCCC
>JACFMY010000709.1 GCA_019455155.1 Caldilineaceae bacterium | reverse complement strand
CGCTAACCCGAACGAGCTAGCCAGGATGTCGAACGAACAGCTTGCAGATCTAACCCAACCACAACGCGACCGGCTCGCGTTCGTGGAGTTGCGCGTGCGCTTCATCGGGGAGATACGCCGTCAGGACTTGGTCACGCGGTTTGGCATCCAGTCCGCCGCCGCATCCAGGGATCTGGCGCTGTACAAGGAGTTGGCCCCGGGCAACATCGACTACGACCCCAAGGGCAAGTCCTACGTCCTGGGGCCGGATTTCCGGCCCGTATTCGACTTCCCCCCGGAGCGGGTGCTGTCGTGGCTGACCCAGGGCTTTGGCGATGGTGAGCCGATGCGGCTCAAGGCGTGGGTGGCCAGCGAGAGCCCGTCACGGCTCACGCATCCGGATCTGGATGTGCTGGCGAGCGTGACCCGTGCGATTCACCAGGAGTGTCCGCTCGGCATCGAGTACCACTCCATCTCCAGTGGCCGCACTGAGCGGGAGATCGTCCCGTTCGCGCTGATCGACAACGGCCTCCGTTGGCACGTCCGCGCCTTCGACCGGAAGTCGCAGGAGTTCCGGGATTTCGTCATCACTCGGATCAAGCGCCCGGTCCTTATGAAGGATGCAGATGTGCAGCCCCATGAGCGCAGTGATCAGGACATCCAATGGACCCGGATTGTTGAGCTGGAGATCGTGCCGCACCCGGACCAGCCCCGCCCTGAAATTACGGAGATGGATTACGGCATGGTTCGCGGGTCACTGCGAATGAAGCTGCGTGCTGCCACCGCTGGATACATCTTGCGGCAGTGGAGTGTGGACTGCTCTCCGGACCACAGTCTGCGCGGTTATGAATTCAGGCTCTGGCTGAAAGATCACCTGGCGCTGTACGGCGTCAAGAACGCTGTGTTGGCGCCGGGCTACCGCTCGCCCGACCAAAACAAGGGAGAGCAATAACGTGGCCTACGACCCAAAACGCGCGCTGGAACTGCTCCGGATCGGCTCCGGACGCGCCGAAGCCACTTTCCGCGACGGCCAAGAAGATGCCATTCGTCACATCGTCGAAGGCAAAGGCCGCTTGCTGGTCGTGCAGAAGACCGGGTGGGGTAAGAGCTTTGTCTACTTCATCGCGACCAAGTTGCTGCGGGAAGCTGGAGCCGGCCCGGCGTTATTGATCTCGCCGCTGCTGGCGCTGATGCGAAACCAGATCGCAGCGGCAGAACGGATGGGGGTTCGCGCCGCCACCATCAACTCCGATAACCAGGATGAATGGAAATCGGTTGAAGCCAAGCTGCGTCGAAACGAAGTGGACATTCTGCTGATAGCGCCAGAAAAGCTGGGTAACGACTGGTTTAACACAGAGGTTCTAGCTGGTATCGCAGGGCAGATTTCGCTGATGGTTATCGATGAGGCCCATTGCATTTCCGATTGGGGTCACGACTTCCGTCCTCACTACCGACTGCTGGAACGTATCGCCAGAACGCTTCCAGCCAATCTGCGGCTGCTGGCCACAACGGCAACAGCAAACGATCGGGTTATGGAAGACCTTGTGGCTGTGCTCGGCCCCAACATGAAGGTGCTGCGTGGTGACCTGAATCGAGATTCTCTGACGCTGCAAACGATGCGTTTGCCCAGTCAAGCTGTCCGTCTGGCCTGGATCGCGCAGCAACTCAGTTCACTTCCAGGGCACGGCATCATTTACACGCTCACTATCCGAGATGCCAATCAACTGGCAGATTGGCTCAAGGCCCGGGGCTTTGCTGTAGAGGCCTATACAGGTAAGACAGGTGATCGGCGTGAGGAGCTAGAGCAGGCTCTGCAGGAGAACAAGGTTAAGGCACTTGTAGCGACCACCGCATTGGGTATGGGCTACGACAAGCCGGACCTGGCATTCGTTATCCATTTTCAGATGCCAGGCTCAGTTGTCGCCTATTACCAGCAAGTAGGGCGCGCAGGAAGAGCGCTGGAATCTGCATATGGCGTGCTCTTGAGCGGAGATGAAGAAGAAGGAATTACCGACTGGTTTATCCGTAGCGCGTTCCCAACTCGCCAAGAGGTAGACGATGTCCTGGGGGCTCTTAATGAGGCACCGGAAGGACTTTCAATACCTGACCTCATGACCTGCGTGAACAT
>JACFMY010000073.1 GCA_019455155.1 Caldilineaceae bacterium | reverse complement strand
GTAGTGCTGCCAAGGCGATGCCGTGTCTGCCGCGTCCAGCTGTCGATTTCGGGATGGTTGCATACTTGGACGTCCAGAAACCGCTGCACGTCCGTGCTGTCGATCCCGAGGTGTCCTTCCTGCCACTTGGGTAGCACCACCTCATGCACAAGATTGTAGAGCAACTGGTCCTGCCGGCATACGTGCATCAAGAGCGCGGCCTTGAAAGCCAACAAGGCTGGCTCTGCTGCATAGGCGGCCAGGTCGTCTAGCACCCAGGCCGGCGGATTCCAGCCGATGAGACGGCGTGAAATGCGTTTGACAATGCTGTCTCGACTAGAGCGGGATCGCTGGGGAAGGCGGCCATCCACCAGCAGCCGTTTTGTGGTCTCCACACGGTCCACAATGGTTCCCTTCTGCTCGGCATAGGTCAGCAGGAAAAGCTGGGTTTCTTCCAAAATGCCCGAGAACAGGGCACTAGACGCAATAAAGGGTCCAGTTGCGCGCCATTGTGTCGTCATCAGATTCCGTCCAAACCGAATTGCGCCCTGCCATATAGGGCGGTATGAATCGTAGGTGCTCTGTGCCAGCCGCGCCGGTTCCAATCGACGCAGCCCCGTCCGCAGGGAGACTTCAATAGTGGCTGCCCCTCGCGGATGATGGCTACAGGCCCGCAGCAACCGCTGCGATACGGCCTCTCATAGACTGCATGGTCCTGGTCTGCTGGCCCGTAGCAGGATAGCCTATCGGCCGCGGTCTCGGCAATCACACCGTGACTGTCAAGGCATTTGAACCAGCTCTTGATGGCGTAGGTCCTACGGTTGCGCGTACCCGGTCAATAGCCACGGCGGTCCTTTTCTACCTGGTCGTTGGTGAGGCGCTGGAGCGTCACGCTAGCCAACTGGACAGTCCTCTGCCCTTCCAGGCATTCCACCAGATCGGTCGGGTTGTTGGCGGATTCGGTATGTGAGCGTGCCGGCAGATATCTGGCCAGCATACCAGCTTCAACGCATCCTGCGACGTGGCAGTGCTGCTGGTATTTTCCATGGTTCTTACCATATTCGCCAGATAGCTATGATGAACTACGCCTCCGTATGATACAACCGCCCTTGGCATTGACGAAAATACCAGATTGCCATACCTGCCGGATTACGCCTTGCCGGCCAGCGACGCCTGAGCCTTTATGATCTGGTGAGCGCTCTTCACGCGGACTACATCATCACCTTCCGCGGCCAGCCGGTGGCCGTATTGCGCCCATTTGAGACGGCCACGGAGAACGTTGACGAAATCCTGATGCTGGCAGGGGAGGTCTTTGCCGGTCTGAATGATCAGGAGCTGGCGGAAGTGGAAACCGCTATCCGGCGCCGGCCAGATTCTTTATAGAACGACCCCGCCAACATTTCTCACCGATTTCTTATTCTTCTACAGTAGAGTTTGTGTAATGGAGGAGATCAATGCGAATTCTACTTGTGGAAGACGAACCCGGCATTGCCAACTTCATACGCCAGGGCTTGAGCGAGGCCGGCTACGCGGTTGATATCGCTAGAGATGGCTGCGAAGGACTCGATTACGCGCTGGCGGTCGAGTATGATGTGCTGGTGTTGGACATCATGCTCCCCAAGCTGGATGGTCTGGCGCTGCTGCGCGAGCTGCGCAGACACGGGGACCATACCTTGACGATCATCTTGACAGCGCGCGATGGGGTGGGCGACCGCGTCGAAGGCCTGGACACCGGCGCAGACGACTACCTGGTGAAACCGTTTGCCTTTTCGGAGCTGCTGGCGCGCGTGCGGGCGCTCTTGCGCCGCCCGCCGCTGCAAATGGGGACCATCCTCCAGGTAGGCGACCTGGCAATGGACACCGTTAAGCGGGAAGTCAAGCGCAACGGCTCTCTTGTCGAGCTCAGCCCCCGCGAATATGCGGTGCTGGAATACCTCATGCGCCATCCCGATCAGGTACTCACACGCACCCAGATCGGTGAACATGTGTGGAACCTTGACTTCTATAACGAGTCCAATGTCGTGGATGTATATGTTGGCTATCTGCGACGCAAACTTGCCAGGCACGGTGACCTGCCCCTCATTCAGACTGTCCGCGGCGTTGGCTATCGAATCCGGACGGAGGCGGCCGAGTGAGCTGGCGCCTCTCCCTCTCACAACTACCGTTGCGCCTGCGCTTGACAGCATGGTACTTGCTGACGCTGGGCCTTATTCTCTTCCTATCTGGTTCTACGATCTACTGGCAGACCGAACGCAGCTTACGCGCCCAGATCGACTCGGCTCTGCAGTTGGTCGCGGTACAGGCCGCGGCCAACGTGGATACCGAGGGCGGCCATCTGGCTTTCGATAACGCCGAAGACCTGGGCGGGCTTTCCGCGCAACTCAGCGGCGATACGGTCATCTTTCTCCTCAGTCCTGACGGCGAAGTGTGGGGCTGGCTGGGACGCAACAGCACCATGCGCCCCTTTCCCATCAGCCCCGGCGCCTACACCGCGCGTTACGCCGGTGACGAGTGGCGCATCTACGGCAAGCCGCTTGAGGGAACTGGTGGCGCCGTCAGCGGTTGGCTCCAGGTGGCGCAGTCACTAAAGCCCACGGCTGAGCTGTTGTCCGCATTGCTGCTGCAGCTCCTGTGGGGCATACCCATGGCGCTGCTGCTCGCCGGCGTGGGCGGCTATTTCATGGCCTCACGCGCCCTGGCCCCCATTGAACGCATTACGCGTACGGGAGAGGCCATCAGCACCAGCGATCTATCGCGACGGATCGGCTACAGTGGCCCGGCCGACGAAGTGGGGCGGCTGGCCGCGACGTTCGACCGCATGCTGGATCGACTACAGGCCGGCTTCGAACGGGAGCGCCGTTTCACCGGCGACGCCGCCCACGAGCTGCGTACGCCGCTGGCGGCACTCAAAGGGCGGATTGGCGTCACGCTCAGCCAGCCGCGGCAACCAGGCGAGTATGTTGAGACATTGCAGGAGATGGAGCAGCAGGTCGATCGATTGGTGCGTCTGAGCAGCGATCTCCTCTATATCGCTCGTTTAGAGCAAGGCCGGCTGAAGCTTGACTACGAAAGCGTAGGGCTTGCCGATCTCTTGAGCGCAGTGGTCGATCAGCTGCAGCCGCAGGCGGGCAGCAAGAACATTACCATTGTCGAGACAGTGCCGCCCGGGTTGGAAATTCGCGGCGATTTCGATATGCTCGTACGTCTGTTCCTGAATCTTCTCGATAACGCGGTGAAATATACGCCTGCGGGAGGACGGGTCGCCCTGCACGCCGGGCAAAGCAAGTCAGGTGTGACCATCATCGTCAGCGACACCGGACCAGGCATTCCGGCCGAGCATTTGCCTCATCTTTTCGAGCGTTTCTACCGGGCCGAGAGCGCCAGATCCCGGGACGGAAACGATAACGGGCGGGGAGGAGCCGGTCTGGGGCTGGCGATAGCACACGAAATCGTCAACGCCCACGGCGGCTCGCTGGCCGTACAGAGTTCTCCGGAGCAGGGTACAACCTTCACGGTCCACTTTCCCCACACCTCCTAACAAGCTGCCTGAGAAGGCGCCATCTACCAGCCGCTCATTGCGGACGCGACAGGCGCTGCAGTGTACGTCCGCGCCGCTTGCCCGGCGCCGTTACCGCAGAGTCTCCCCAGCATCCATTCTTAGCATGGTCTCACAGTTCTCTTAGTCTCTTTGGCTAATCTGAGAGCATCCAGGGCAAGCGGCTCTGGAAGTCACTTAGCAGCAAAGGAGTCACAAACGTGAAAGTCAACAAGCCAGTAGCGACATTGTTGTTCGCCTCAAGTCTGGTCATTGGCGGTTTGGGCGCGGGAGCGCTCATGGCGCCATCCCCGCGCTCCCTGCAGGCCGCTCCGGTTGCACAGGATCAGCCAGCTCCGATAGCAGACGATCAGGTCCAGGATCCGAGCTATACAGGCAGTGTCCCAGTGGACCTGCCAGCAACGCAAGGGCTAAGCGAAGCTGAGGAGGCGGCAGCCCTGCAGGGAGGGGCGACAATCACCGCCTCCGACGCCGCGGCGGCGGCTGTAGCTACAAATCCAGGGGCCTCGGTTCTTGAGACTGAGCTGGACAACGAGAACGGCTACCTGGTCTACAGCGTAGAGTTGGACAACGGCGTGGAAGTGAAGGTGGATGCAGGAAACGGCGCCATCCTTGCCTCTGAGCACGACGACGAGACCGGGATGGGCGATACCAAGGAGAGCGAAAGCGAGGAGACTGACCCTCATGAGACGGATGACATCCAGGACGAGCAAGAGGGCCAGCCAGACGACGCGACCGGGGCGCCGGGTGTAGAGGACGCAGCCGGTCAGTAACAGATTCTCTTTTCTGGGCAGTAACAGTTTTTGGTCCGTTCGCATGAATGCAGAAGGGGTTCAGTGGCGTGCAGGAAGCTGCTGAACCTCTCCAATACACATCATCCGCCAGGAAAGGTCAGGTGAAACCTCCTATGCTACACAGATCTCCGATTGTCGTGGCTGGCGCGGTCCTCGTCTTGTTGTCCGCGGCCTGTGCGCCGGTCTCCAACCCGAACAGTGCGCTACAAGCAACTGCAACGCCCGCTTCTTCATCCCAGCAGAGTACTGAACCATCAGCATTGGAAGCCCACACGCCCTCTTTCAGCCACCCGACACAGGTTACCAATCCCTATCTGCCATATGGCCTGACGCACTACGCCGTCTTCCTGGGAGAGGCAGGGGGCAGCCCCTTCCGCGCCGAGCTCAGGCTTCTCCCACGGACGGAATCAATCACGTGGGATGGCGGAACGACTGACAATATCGTCATCCAGTACAGCGCCTTCTCGGACGGGCACCTTGTCGAGGTGGCGTATGACTATTACGCCCAAGCCGACGACGGATCGGTCTATTACTTTGGCGAAGACGTGTACAACTACGAAGACGGCAAAGTAGTCGATCAGGATGGCTCATGGCTAGCTGGCCGGGACGGTGCGCCTCCGGCTGTGATGATGCCCGCGCAACCACAGACGGGCATGGTCTATCATCCGGAAAACCTACCCGGCGTAGTCTTCGAAACCGATGAGATCATCGCCATGGACGCGGCGGTCACCACACCGGCCACAGGTGCAATCAACAATGGGCTGAGGGTGCAGGAAACGCTGATGGACGGCGCCATCGAGTACAAAACCTATGGTCTGAACTTCGGCGAGTTGATGGCCGAAGCCGCGGACGAGACCAGCCAGCTGGCGCTGTTCATTCCCGTCGAGGCCGCTGTAAACGCAATCCCCGAGCCACTTGCCGCGATGGAAGCCCAGGCGCAGGACATTTTCGACTCTGCCCCCCAATCCGATTGGACGCGCATCGAGCGTGATGTGATCTCCATGAATGAGGCGTGGCAACGGTACGACCCGCAGAGCGCACCACGTCCGGCGCCGGCGCCTTTCCTGCACAAGGTGGAGACTGCCATCGCCGAACTGGAAAGCGCTGTTGCATCAAAAGATCTGCCGGCGACTCGACAGGCCGCCAACGACCTGAGTGAAGCCGCAGTCGATCTCTTCGCCGTCTACAATCCCTCTCCACCTGCCGATCTTGGGCGCCTTGCTATGTTGGAACGGCAGGTCATGCTCGATGTACAGGCGGGCGACTATGCCGCGGCCGCCAACAGCCTGGCGGTTACAGATGCGATCTGGGTGCGCATGCAGGCCGATGTGCGCGCGCGGAACGGCGCTGACGTGGCAAGCCACTTTTCCGCCAGCATCAGCGCACAGGCTGAAGCGCTACATGCGCAAGACGATCAGAGCGTGATATTGGAAGCCCAGAATGGCTTGGAACTGGTTGGCGTAGTAGAAAAGCTCTTCCAACCAGACTAGCGGGAGCAACAACCTGCGCCGCCCAGCCCCATGCCGTAGGGCGGCGCAGGCTGCCAACCTCATCTGTCACGATCTCGCCAGTATCCCTGCAGCTTCGGCGCCCATCGCGCTCGTGGCCTGATGCGCATCCAACCCGTACCCGCTCTCAATCAGCTCCACCAGCCGCTGCACAAAACGCGCCGCCGGCGCGCCGTCGACAACATCGTGGTCGAACACCACGGTCAGGCTCAACACCTCGCGCGGCTCGATCCGGTCCTGCACGACAGCGGGCTTGCGCGCGATGCCACCGACGATCAGGCAGAGCGTATGCTCGACAGGCGCCAGCCCCCAGCCACTGCCCCTACCGAACATCCCAACTGCCGTGAGACCAACGGTTCCTGCCATGGCCACCCACCGTCCCGCCGGGTCGCGATTCCTCGCCCAACGGATGAGATCCTGGCCTGGCTATTGCAGTGTCAAGAGCGGGATGAAACTTCCACGAAAGCGGCTCAGCCGCACTGTCGCCGACCTGCCCTAGGCGGGTGTGCCCGTCCGCCTGCAACTGCTCGTGAGCAAGTTCTGCTGCCGCAATAACACCTGTGCCCGCACTATCGTTACTGAACGCTTACCGGCGGTCGTTGCCCCGTGGGCGCGCTGTTCGCTACGCTTGGCCGAGGCACAACGCTGGCTAGGAGTGGCTGTAGACGGCGCAACGGCTACGCGTGCCGGTCATCGTCTCGGTCTCCCAACGAGTCCTGATACCATGCTGCCCCTCGTTCATCATTTTCCCTGCCGGCGCGGCCGGCGCCGCGCATCCCGGACATCCACGACTGGGCCTGACGCATGGGACAGTGCTACGGCACGATCCTCGTTGACCTGTTCACCAGAAGTGTGAAAGAAAATTGCCCCTATACAAATAATGCGTTTATTGCATTCATTGCATTTATTGCGTTTATCTGGTATTGTCAGGATATACATTCACTGACAAGAGGAGTTCTGAACCATGGTGACATACAGACAGCTTCCGCCAACCGAACAGGAATCGACCATTGCGCGCACTTCTAAGCAACTTCTCTCGCGCTATGCGCAGGAGAATGAGCCGCTCACCCTGCGGGTCATTGATGCCGATCAGGCGGAATCGATTGAGCTTCCGGCAGGCGCTGTGGCGATGCTCATGGATATTCTAGGGGCCATGGCTGCCGGGCAAGGGATTACGATCATTCCAGAAAACGCTGAACTGACAACCGTTCAGGCTGCGGAGATACTCAATGTGTCTCGCCCGTTCCTGATAAAACTACTTGAGGAAGGCCAGATTCCTTATCGAAAGGTTGGCAAACATCGTCGTATCCGCATGGAGGATGTGATGAGCTATAAGCAGGCGATTGATCGGGAACGCGAAGAGGTTCTTGACCAACTTGCCAGCGATGCTCAGGAACAGGCTATGGGATACGATAAGCATGAACAATTACACGGCACTGCTTGACGCTAACGTTCTCTATCCGGCGCCGCTTCGAGATATTCTCCTCCAATTGGCGGTGGCGGATCTTTTCCGGGCTAAATGGACAGCAGACATTCACCGCGAATGGATTGAGGCGTTGAATGTAGGGTAACAAATACGCTTGTCGAGCGAACAAGCTTGCACACGGATCTCCTGCCGGATCTCCATGGGCCAATCGACCTCAGCAAAGCTGGACGCGGATCATCACCACCGTCTCCACAGCTCGATCGACTTCTTCGGCTTTCGGATTTCCATCTTCATCGAAGGTTACACCGTAGAACCTGGCGTCAGTCCGCACCTTGCGCAGGTGTTCTGCCAGCCCGGACGCGATGGCTTGCTTGTCCTTGGCGACCGGCTCGGCCAACCCCTCGTATTGCCGGCCCCGTATGCGCAACGTGACGGGCGCGCCGCCAACCAGATTCTTCCACCAGGTAGCGTGGGTAAATATGTACACCTGGTCGCCCTGTTGCGAGTAGCTGACCGGGGTGGTATAGCTCTTCCCACTCTTGCGTCCCGTGAAGGTGATCAAGAGGATGCTCTTGCTGATCATGCCGTGCACAGGCGAGCGCAATACGAGCTTCATGGCATGGTTTACAATTGGAGGGATAGTTGGGGTTTCGGACATGTTGGCTTCCTTGTATAGTGAATGAGTGAACGTGGCGTCAGGCTGCGGTGCTGCTTGATATGCTTGGCGCGTGATCCCGATGGTTGCGGCTTGTGTGATCTGTTCCCGAATTCAGCATACAACGCAAAGCCCGCTCGCGTAGCTACTTCCGGATAGGTTTGCACCTGGTCACACGACTAGTTGGTGCGTCGCACTGTGGGCCGTACACGGGGATAAACGGTGAAGGGAAAAAGAAGTCAATTCTCATGCACTCTCCTCTTCTAGAAACCAAGCTGCAGATACCGCTAAAACATCATCACCTACTACGCCGCCCCCGGCTTGTGGATGCTCTTGAGCAGGCCCTGCCGCACCATAAGCTCATTTCTGTTGCGGCTCCAGCCGGCTATGGCAAGACGACATTCCTGGCTCAATGGGCGCGATCAAGCAGCTCTTCAATCGGATGGCTATCGCTTGGCGCAGAAGAAAACGACGTCGAACGCTTCTTGCGCTATCTAGTGAGCGCGTGGGCAGCAGTGCAACCGGGTATCCTGGAGAGCAAGTTGGGAACACTCCTCGGCGCAATGGCCCCGGATCG
Organism: Caldilineaceae bacterium; assembly: GCA_019455155.1. GTDB lineage: Bacteria > Chloroflexota > Anaerolineae > Caldilineales > Caldilineaceae > JACFMY01. The sequence goes on along the minus strand of JACFMY010000073.1, from coordinate 11,851 downwards.
GGAAGCGGTCTTGACAGCGTTCATCAATGTCGCCAATGACATCTCTGATCATTCTGCCATTGTCCTGGATGACTACCACCTGATTGCCGATGGCTCAATCCATGCTGCCATGGCCTTTCTGCTCGATCATCTGCCACCAACCCTCCACTTTGTGGTGGCCGGGCGGGCTCACCCACAACTGCCCCTGGCCCGCTACCGCGCGCGTCATGAACTCATGGAGTTCGGCGCGGACGATCTGAGCTTCTGGCTGGAAGAGACTGCGGATTTCTTGACCGGGGTGATGGGGCTTGATCTGACCAGCGATGAGATTGGCCGGCTGCAGAGCCAACTGGAAGGGTGGATCGCCGGTCTCCAGCTGGTGGCGCTCGCCCGCGGACGCCATGTCACCTGGGCGGATCACGTAGCTGCCAGTGGCCGCCATCGCTTTCTCGCTGATTACTTGAGCGAGGATGTGCTCGACCCCCTGCCTGAAGAAGTGCGACGGTTTCTACTGCATACTAGTATCTTGGAACGTCTATGCGGCCCGCTGTGCGATGCTGTCACCGGCCAGGAAGATGGGCAAACAACGCTGGAGACCCTGGAAAAGGAGAACCTTTTCCTCGTACCCTTGGATGAGAAGCGAGAATGGTACCGGTATCACCGCCTCTTTGTGGATTTCCTCCGCGAAGAGCTTGTTCGCCGCGACGCCACGCAAGTTGCCGATCTCCAACGGCGCGCCGCCCGGTGGCATCTGAATCAGGATCTGCCGGAGCAAGCCTTCCACCACGCCGTGGAAGGGGAAGATCCTGGACTTGTCCTCCAGATTCTAGAACGCTATTTCGTAGTCAAGTTGCTGGGTGGCGAGGTCAAGATCGTGGAACAGTGGCTAGACTCACTGCCGGCGGCCTGGCTTGCACGCTACCCGACTATCCTACTGGCACGAGCAGGCACGCAGCTTATGACCGGCCAGTATGATGCCTGTTCTCGCTCCCTCGATGAAGCCGAGCGGCTTGCCCATACACAAAGAGAAGATGCCGGGCTGCATCGAGCCAGAGTCACCGCCATGCGCTGCAATATCGCCTGTTTTCAAAACGACCTGGAGCGTGCTGAAATCCTGGCCGAACAGGCCCTACAAGGATTGCCGGTCGATGACGTTGGTTTTCGACCCGGGATCTATGGAGCGCTCGGAGATACCTACCGCCGGAATGGTCGTTGGCAAGAAGCAAAAGCATCCTACCTCAAGTTGTTGGACCATTCCCATGCACCCAGCTTTCCCATTTTGGCGGTGCATGTGTTCGGCGCCCTGGCCGATCTCGCGTTGAGGCAAGGGCATCTTCAGGATGCTGCCACGTACTGGGAAAAGGCGCTGGCGTTTGTTCAGGACCAGACAACCTGGGGCACCTATCCGCTTCCGCTGATTGGCTGGGTTTACATTCGGATCGGCGAGCTGCTGTACGAGCGGAACGAGTTGGCAGCAGCCTGGGACCATCTCGTTCGGGGTCTGGAACGCGCTGAGCTTGGTGGGGATGTGCGCGCGCTGATCGCGGGCTATTTGAATGCGGCCCGTCTGAAGCAGACGGCAGGAGAAGTTGATGCCGCGGCTGCCTACTTGGAACGAGCCCGCGCGCAAATGGAGCATGCGCAATTCCCCCATTGGTTCAGTCGCTTTGAACGTTTGCAGGCTGAGCTCTGGCTGGCGCAGAACAGGTACAGAGAGGCCATCGCTTGGGCCGGCGCGACGCTGGCTGACGCAGCGTTAGCCCACCGTCCGGACGGCGACGTTGCACTGTTGGCTGTGGCGAGCGTGCACATTCGTACAGGGGACGCGCCAACTGTCGAGCGAGCCGTGACCTTGCTTGAGAACCTCATCCTGGCCGCAGAAGCAGAGGGACGGGAGGGCATCCAGATCGAAGCGCTGGCGCTCAAGGCTCTGGCTCAGTGGCGGCGCGGCGCACGGCCAGAGGCCATGGCCACGCTGGAACGCGCCCTGCGCATGGCAGAACCCCACGGGTACGTGCGCCTCTTCGCCGACTATGGCCTATCCATGGCCCGGCTGCTGCAAAATGCTCGCTCACGCAACGTGAATAAAACCTACGTGGAGAAGCTGCTGGCGGCCTGCGGCGCCGGCTCCGCCATTTCCGCACTGGCAGAACCAAAAGTACCAGAACCCCTTACCGCACGGGAACAGCAAGTCCTACAACTGATGGCCGCCGGGCTGACGAATCCCGAGATCGCCGAACAGTTGGTCATTTCCCGCCAAACGGTCAAGAAACACGCAAGTGCTATCTACGGGAAATTGGGTGTCCACGGCCGCACCGCCGCCGCAGCCAGGGCCAGAGAACTGAATCTGCTCGACTAGCCCCTAGCCTCAGGTACTCCAGACACCAAGAATACCCCACTCGCCTACCCCATTCGGGGCAAGACGCTGCCCCTCTTTTGCTCAATACTGGTCACTATCGCGTGTAAACGGCAGCGCAGGCATGCGCCAACAACGTCAAAGTCGCAAGGAGAGAAGATTATGTCAAAACGAGACCGTAAGGAAGCAATTGTGTTCGGGGCAAGCATGGGAGGCCTTTCGCAGAACAACGCGGCCACAGAAAGGTCCCAGCAACATCAGCGCGACGGCTATAGCGAAAGTGTGCCACGGAACTACGAGCGGTACTTTGTGCCAGCAATTGGCGCGCCCCTGGCGCATGATCTGATTCGGATCGCTGCGCTTCGTCCAGGTGAGCGGGTCTTGGATGTTGCCTGTGGGACCGGTGTCGTAGCGCGGCTGGCTGCACAGGCAGCCGGCGCCCCCGGGAGTGTCGCCGGGCTTGACATCACTCCGGGTATGCTGGCGGTTGCGCGCAAGACAACGCCGCCAGCCATGGCAATCGACTGGCACGAGGCGAGCGCTGAGGCAATGCCGCTGCCGGACGCGTCGTTCGACGCCGTGCTGTGCCAGATGGGCCTCCAATTCGTGCCCGACAAAGACGCGGCGCTGCGCGAGATGCGGCGTGTCCTGGCGCCTGGCGGCCGCCTGATCCTCAATGTACCTGGGCCCACGCCGCAACTGTTCGCTATCATGGGGGAGGCGCTTGCGCGTCACATCGGCGCCGGGGCCGCGGGGTTCGTGAACCACGTGTTTTCGCTTCACGACACGGCAGAGCTTCGGAAGCTCATCAACGGCGCCGGCTTCCGTGATGTCTCCGTTCAAGGTATGAGCAAGACGCTACGCCTTCCGGCGCCGGCGGAGTTTCTCTGGCAGTATGTGTATAGCACCCCGCTGGCGGGCGCTGTGGCGCAGGTGAATGACGAACGTCGGAGCGCGCTGGAACGCGATGTCGTGACAAAGTGGCAGGATTTCGTAAAGAATGACGCCTTGGAGTTTCAGGTACGCATCGTCGTTGCGACTGCCCGGAAGTAGAGGACAAGTGCCGCGGCCTAACAAGCGTTAGCAGCCGGCGACGGCGACCGAGGTGGCGGGAAGGGAGCGCCCAGCCGTCGCGGCTGCAACGCAGCCCCTTAGCCGTCCACTGAATTGGCCAGTGAGTTCGCTGTAGCGAATTCACAAGACCTCCACATATCCTTTCGTTCCATTTACCCGGATCTGTTGCCCATCTTTGATCAGCTTGGTAGCATTCTCTACGCTTACCACGGCGGGAAGACCGTACTCCCTGGCAACAACGGCTGCAACGGACACACCTCCCAGAGGGCAGTTGACCGATTCGGTCAATGGTAAAATATTGCCATAGACCATTGCGGTCAAGAACATTGCGGGGAAGAAGGAGGCAACAATGAATGCAAGCAGAATGACCGTCGCTACGGAAGATATGAGAGTGAAACTCTCGACCTTATGGATAGTTGTCATATTCGCGCTGCTCGCGGCGGATGTGCTCTCATTGTATATCCCTGGGGCCCGCGAGGAGATGGCAGAATTCGCAGGAGATACACCAATTCCGCTCCTGATGTTGGCCGGCGCGATCCTGATGGCCATTCCGATTGTGATGATTTTCCTGTCCCGCGTGTTGGAGCGCCGCGTGAATCGCTGGGCCAACATCATCGCTGCTGTCATTACGATTCTCTATGTGACCGCTGGTGGCTCAACGTATCCGCATTACATCTTCTTGGCGGCTATCGAAGTGATGAGTATGTTGCTTATCATCTGGTATGCATGGAGATGGTCCCAACCGGAAAATGCCCTGCCATAAGGAGTACGCTGCTTGCCAACCTGCCCTTCACATGCGAGTCACCGCGGAGACACGCGAGGATCCATGCTGACGCCATCGCTGTGGCCGCCTATCCTGGTGGATCAAACATCGATCTAGGCGGCCACGTCGCGGCCCGCTGGTTCATGAAGTTATCGAGGCCCTTACTGGAGTTGATGACGCAGAGTGCTGCGCTGGGTGCGCCATCTACGCTATACTAGGGCAGCACCTCACTTCCCCCAGATGACTGCAGGAGGCCCATTACCGTGAGAAGAATTCTCTACCGGACCTACGCACGTCTACTCACCCTCTATGCCGGTGTAGGGCAGCGCATGTACGCGTTCCAGCTCAGCCGGCGCAAATCCGATCTGGCTGGCGCTGACCTGAGCTATCTAAACCTGAGCGGATCCAATCTGACAAACGGCAATCTTCAAGGGGCTAATCTACGACGCTGTGATCTGAGCGGTGTCCGGTTGAAAGGCGCCGACTTGAGCGGCGCGGATCTGACCGCTGCCTTGGTGACCCAGGCCCAATTGGACGAAGCCGGTTCCCTAGATGGCGCCACATTGCCTGACGGGACCATCTACGTGGGCGCTTTCGAATAGCATCGCGCCTTCCTGGTCATCGCCCCCACATAGACTGTCTACCTCTCTTTCCACATCCGAAGGCCAATACCACTAAGCTACCGAAAATTGACACAGCAAGACATACCCGACTTGACCGGAAAAGTCGTCGTCGTCACCGGCGCCAACAGCGGTCTGGGGCTCGAATGCACCAAGACGTTCGCAGAGAAGGGCGCGACCGTGGTTATGGCAGTCCGGAATCTCGAGAAGGGCGAGGCAGCGAAGGCAGATCTGCTCGCTGCCAACCGGGGCGCTTCTCTGGATTTATCGTTCCTACTCGGTTACGAGGACCCGAACTCCTTCATCCGGGCGTTCCATAGTTGGACTGGTCAGACACCAGAGGCAACGCGTAAGACCCTGCTGGCGTATTGACAGACTACGTTTTGCAGAGATAAGTAGGTAGGTGCTTGGTGCCAACTCGCACCCATACGATTTCCTCGCCGCCGAAGACATCTATCGCAATCGATTTATTGTGTATCGGTTCCAAACTCCGTCTGCGAAGTCCTAACGGGCTTCACTGCAATAGCCGTCGTTTCAAGACCCAGTCCGAAGATTGTGGCTAGTCACGGAGGATTTCAGGATCGAATCCTGCACCGGTCGGCAACTCCAGACAACCAGCATACTTGGGCAGCTTCACTTGATTAGAGAGTGCAAGGTTACGTAGCGATCCCGATATGGGACCCCTTAGCACCGGCTCAAAATAGATCGTATGCCTCGTGCCGTCGCTGAATTGAGCGCGCAACATGTATACTTCTACGATTCCAACCAGATCAATAAGCCTCATTTCGAACTATATCTTCCCAGAACGGAGTGATGGTCCGATTGATCATATTCTGGACTTCTTCGAGAACCGCAGGATTGAGCGAAACACTGATTCCTTCAGCGTCGCCGATTCTCTCATGTGCAGTAAGCACGTGTTTTTCTATGAGACGATTGATGTTTTCTTTCATGATTTCGTCTAATGGCGATGGTAAGGGCTGCCACAGCGCTTCATGATTCACACGATTGACGCCGATCGTCCCCTTTCTGACCATTCGGATTAACAATGTGCGTATTTGGCGCGCTCGACGCGTCCAATTACTCTCAGCTGTCACCTTTAATGGTCGTCGCCACGACTTGACATCATTAGGTGAATACCAACCGTTGCTGCGTTCAGCAAGGTCAGCAATCGCTTCATCGCTCTGACTATCACCAAGGCTGTCATTACCCCGGCGCTCCACCGTCCCAGGGGCCGCATTCTCCACACCAAGATTCCATTCGTCGGCTCCAATCGAAATGATCTGAAATGTGATTGCTATTGGTGGCAATGGAGGATATATTTCGAAATGCCGTGCAATTGCTTGCTGCAAACACTCACTAACCTTGTCTGCGCCGTTGTACTCAGCCAGCATTTGAATGGTTACGTATCCAGACCAATCGTTCGATTCTAGCGCGGCAAGCTCCCATTCAGCTGTTTTCGCCATTTCAAATAGTGCTTCTTGCACGCTTTCAACTACTGAGCGGTACAGCGAGTGTTGAGGTGTGTCCTTATCTAGAGTCGCAATAGGGATGGGTAATGTAAGGAACATCTCGGTAGCATGCGGGTCTACGTATATCAAACATTCAAGCGTCACAGCTGAACGGCGCGATGCTTGCCGAATGTGTTTTTCAATTTCAACGAGCGGCTGTATGCGCTGCCGAAGCTTGCTGTGAGCTGCGAGCAGGCCTTTTCGATGAAAATCAGGCAGGTTTGCGAGTATTTCATCTCTGTTTGCCTCAAACGCCCGGTAGTTTGCCAAATCATCGACTAGACCTGGCTGGCTTTCTACCAACGCGGATCGTTGTGCGATTAGCTCTTGGTATTGGCAGCTCTCATTGAGCGCGGGCTCCAGTCGATGACTGCACCTCTCGAGAGCCTCTATCAATAGTTCGTAACGTTGCTTAGCAGATTGTCGCTCCAGTTCTATTGCTGCCTGCTCAAGCTCCTGTTCCAATTTGAGAAGTTCATTAAGTCTCTGCTGTAATGCTAGCTGCTCCTTTTGGATCGCTCTACGCTGATCTCGAAGTTCGGCACATTCATCTGCAATGTGCCTACGTGAGGTCGCTTGCTCATCACGGAGTGCTTTAAGTCGGCGATTCAAATCCGATTCCACGATCTTCCAGCTCCTATTCGAAAAGAGTCTTCGGCGTAGGGATTGATCATCTAAGTCAGAACGTGTGTGAATAGTTGCTGACCAATCGGAATCGGTAGATGAGGAAGTTCACCCCATAGATCGGCGTCCCACTGTTCTGCGTTGTAACCCAATGCGACTAGCACCAAGCTTTCCATCCATTCATAAGATACACATATACGGTCACCTTTTGATTGGGCGAAGCGTTCAACCATCCCGTAGTCTATCAAGCGGTGCAAGAATTGCTGTGAGATATTCCGGTCAGGTTCACGTACAAACTGAAGGGTTCGCCGTTCGGTAGTTCGCGCGCCTACTGGATAGGCGAGGTCAGTGGTGCGGATTGCGTTTAGGAACCGAGCCAGCACAACTGCCTGCTCATGCAGATCCAAGTCCTCGCCGTTTGACTGCACAATCCCAATGGATCGGAGCACGTTATGCAATAAGCCGTAAGTTAATTGCATGAACGCCAATGCTTCTTGTGTGATCCGATCTTGCAGCTTTGCCAGTTCACTAACCTGAGTACGGATCGCGTCTTCTAGCTGTGGATTGAGTTCAGGCACCACTGTCTCATCATCAGCGTTCCGCCGATTCCACGAAGACGCCATTACGGCAAGTGTCGTGCGGTCGAACAGACTATCCTGGAGCAGGCGAAGCTTGTTTTCCGAGGCCAACCGCTCCACACAATAGTCAGGATCTAGTGAAATCTCAGGCTTGCTAGCCAGTGCTTCAATTGTATCAAGCTCAGGTGCCAAACGTTCTTCATAAAAATCGACAAGCCGTATTTGTTTAGCTGATGACCGAATGAGTGGTGTCTGCTCACCTATCCATCCGACGTACAGGCTATGGGATGCGCGCGTGAGAGCCACGAATAGCAATCGTAAATCAAGCAATGTTGGCGCGTATGTCTTGCCATCAGCGTCTGGAACTATAACTACATCAAACTCCAAGCCCTTGGCAAGATATGGCGGTATGACCACTACACCACCTTCGTACAGAATCTCACGTCGATCGATGAGTTGTACATTTTTAACCATACGGCTCTTTCTAATCTTCAGCGCAAGTTCGCGGCATTTTTCGGCGGATTTGGTAATCACTGCAATGGACGTTCGACCTTGGCTCAGCTCGGCCTTGATCGTTTTACTCACATGGTTAAGCTGATCTTCTTCACTGACAAAACGTCCCACGTATGGCTGCGGCCCCCGCCTAGCAATGGGTTCGGCAAGAAACTCATCCGTTATGCCACAACGGGTTAACATCTCATTGGCAAATCGGATGATCGGCTCAGTTGAGCGATAACTCTGACGTATAATATGGCGTCGTATTACACTCTTGTCAGTAAATTCGTTGAGTTCGTCCCAGCTGTGTAATCCGTGATCGGCGTAAATGCTTTGAGACAGGTCACCGATGATTGTCATTGATTGGTTTCTGCTGTAGTGGCTCAAAACTGCAAACTGAATTGGTGTGACATCCTGTGCTTCATCAATGACTATGTGGTGCAAATACTCACTCGAATTAACACCATTCAACAAAACGTGTAAGTAAAGCAATGCCCCTAGATCTCCGAAGCGGAATGGCGTGTCTTGTTTTGGTGCGTCAAGGTGCATCAACTCGAGATCCCAACGATTGAAGATGTCACGTCCGAGTCTATGAAGTAGATCCGGGGAGCGAAATAGCGCGCGATAGGCGACGGTAGCTTTCAACGTTTTCCACAGGCGCAGATAATTGGTTACCCAGTTGTTGACCTCATTGCGCCTACGGTTTTCTAGTTTGTCGGGCCCAAAATGCGATTCGAATTCAGCTGTCTTTTCTTTGAGTTGGCTAAGAGCAGCCAGAGTCAGAACGGCGGCAAAAATCGACTTGCATTGATTTAGCGGCGTGGAAAAGCGCTCGCCGTCCCACACTTGGCGGAGGAGCGTACGAATCTCATTAGTCGAAATGGTGCAAGTGATTGATTGTGGAGATAGACGGCCGATGGCAAATTGAAATTCGAAATCCCCTAAGTCGGTCACTATCTGCTCAGCCAAGTAGTCGGCGTAACGTTTCAGCAGCTTGACCATGCGCATAGAACCCTTATTACGCGCATTGCGATAGCGCATCACACGGATAGGAAGCGGCACATTCGGATTCATCAATGTCTCAAGTGCAGCTTCTTCCGGTTCGTAACTTAGCTGCTCTCCTAGTTTCTGTACGAGCCAATCGTCAAAAGTCGTCTGGGGAATGTTTCCCTCGCCTAACTCAGGTAATACACGAGCGACATAGTTCATGAATATGGGATTAGGGCCTAGCAGCAAAATTCGTTTTCGGCTGAACTGACCTTGTCGTTCGTATTGGTACAACAGATATGCCAGTCGATGAAGGGCGATTGCGGTCTTTCCGCTTCCCGGTGCACCTTGTATGACGAGTATCTGTGCCAGCGGCGATCGGATCAGGCGAAACTGCTCTTCTTGAATTGAGGCAACGATGTCATGCAGTCTGCCTTCGCGGGTTTGCTCCAGAAGTTGCAGTAGCAAATCATCTGAGCCTTCCACAGGAGATACTGTGGCCGCACTACTTGCAAGATGTATCAAATCGGCTCTATCGGCCGCTACAAAATCGTCGTAGATATCCGTAATGCGATCTCGATCTATTTTGTAGGTCCGTCGCAACAACCGTCGACCTGGTTCTGCGCATTGCCCTTCATAATACAGTCTGGCCGGCATCGTATCACGCCATGAGAAAATATTCTTCTCAGGTATTGCAAATTTAGCGACATAGAATGTTTCAGGCCCTGAGTACCTGTCTGATTTCCAGTCTACACGTCCAAAGTAAGGTTCTTTTCGAGCATTTTTGAGCCGCTGCATTTTGTCGAGTTTATGCTTGTAGATCGCAGCGGCAGCTCGGTCGTCGGCCCCATAAGCAGGAAATGGGGGGGCTAGTGTCGCGAGCTCAGCATCGATTGAGGAAATGGTATCTTCTAGTTTGCTTTGCTCTTGGGCATATTCGGGGTGTTTCGCCGCTTCCATAGAACTATGCGCTGCTTCCTATTTCGCTTTGTACTGGCCCGACTCGGGATTCACCACTTTTCCGTGTCGGTTTTTTTGTCTATTGCCGCCCGATACTCGCTTTAGGAGTTCCTGGGTTAGACGCAGGCTCATGTCTGATTGGTTGGTCATGGTAGAAGATGACGTCGCCAAAAGCAGTTCAGACCGTTTGAGGTATCCGTGGCGAAACGCGGGAAGACTCGAAGCAAATCCGCTCTTTGACTGGTGAGTAAGATTCTCCCGCTGGGTGAACCTTCAAATAAGTCAAGAATTCCTAACATGATCCGGGGGCCCTAACATGAATATCGTTTTATTCAAATGGGATTATTGAAAGAATGCGAACACTACATGTCCCAACCCATCTCCAATTCTCTTTTGTGAATAGAAGTATCAGGGAATGGCAAGACAAATTGATTTCGTCTGACCGGCACGTCGCTTCCCCCATACCACAAAACGACCAGCACCTATTTTGGCCCAAGAGCTTTCGTGGATTCGGTAGGTTGCCACTAAAGAGTCGCGAATACGCGAAGCATGTAGTGTCCTGTGCGGACGTCACTTCACGGACCGCTCAACTGTCTGTCAGTTTGCAGGAGAATAACCTGAACATTCAGGACCCATAGCTCTAAAATGATTGCATAAACCTGGCGTTTTCTGCAACTCTTCACAAAGATTTCGAATCGGTTGAGGCCTTTTTCAACTCTGTGTAGGCCTGTGCATTCAGAGCTTCCGCCTTGTAGCCTCAACGATTTGGAAGGAAACCCGGTCGGGCAGTTGATCAAGAAACGGCGGCAGCGCAATCGGCGCCTTGGCGATAAGATTTTGACGTGCTTCCTCTTGGCCCACATCGTTTATAATCAGCGTTATTTCACTATGGATGGCAAGTCGAACGATTCTCACTCTTTGGAGGCAAGAATGGCAGACCTGGCAAGTGAACAACTACAGCAGAACCCAGCGGGTTGGCCCGTGGCAGTCCTGGCCCTCTTCGAACGCGCGATCACCTGCGAATACGCGACCCTGACCAGCCAACACACGCCGATCACCTATCCAGTCACGCCTTATATCGGAGACGATGGACGCACCCTAGATGTCTCGACCGGCCTCGCCTATCCCACCAAAGCTGAACGCGCTCGCCGTATTCCGAAAGTAGCTCTGCTCTACTCAGACCCGGTTGGCTCTGGACTTAGCAAACCACCAGTCGTTCTGGTGCTCGGCCTGGCCAGCGTTCGAGACGCCAACCTCCAGCACAACACCGACCGGTATATCCGCATGTCCATGTCGAAGGTCCCCAGCGCCTACAAGAGCATTCCGGCTTTCCTGCTCCGGCGCATGCCGTGGTACTTAGCGCGCATTTGGATTCAAGTCACCCCACTTCGCATTCTGTGGTGGCCCGCAGGGGAGATCGAAGGCCAACCTCACATGTGGCAGGCACCCACCGAAACGGCGGCTCCCGTCTCAGACCCGGCTCCTTCAGGCAAAGCGTTGGGAGTGTGGAAAGCTGCCCCGGCTGATTGGCGGAGCGGCGCCAAGTATGCAGTGCAAAACCTGGGCGACCCTATCCTAACAATCGTGACCGCAGACGGGTTTCCATTGCCTTTCCGGGTTCGAAACGCTACGCTTGTTCCGGACGGCATTCGCGTCCATGTTCCGGCAGGTTTCCCGGCCAGCGTGACTGGCTCAGCCTGCTTGACATTTCACACGCATCCCGAAGAATTCACCGGTCAGCAAAATCTGGTGTTTGTTGGACAGGTGCAGCAAGAGGCAACTGGTTACGTCTTTAAAGTGGAACGGCAACTGGGCGATTGGAGCCTCGCCGGTTCGCGGCTTCGAGCCACATGGGACTTCTTCCGCAACGGGCGGAAACTGGCACCACGTTTGGCCGTGGAAGCAGA
>JACFMY010000072.1 GCA_019455155.1 Caldilineaceae bacterium | reverse complement strand
TCGGTCAGCTGTTTCAGCACTTGCTCCCGAATGTCTACATCTGCTGACAGGCCGGGCCAACAGCCGCCCCAGCAGCCGCTAACCCAACAACCGCCCCAACAGCCGACGGCTGCAAGCTCTCCAGGTCCTCCGGGCACCGATGCTGTAGCTGGATTGTCTACTTTTTTGACGGCCACAGTTATCCTCCTCTGGAAGCCACACACCACACATACTTCCCTCACAAGCAACGGAATATATATATACACTAAGGGGCTCAGAAGGCATTATAGCCTTTGACTTTAGACCACGAGTAGGAATATGTCAACATTGTGAAAAGCATCACCCATCATCTTAGGTGGCGCAGGCGCCTTTCGTTTGCCCATAGAGCCAGCTGGTAGGCCGTCGATGACCGCTGTCGAACCCAACACGGACCAGGTTGATGGCCGGGTCCATTTACGGCGCGTAAGATCTACGCCGGTCGCGCCATCTAACAAAAGGTTGTCAGTGACCGGTCTACGAATTCAACCCGATGAATAACAGTAAGGAGACCTTACCAATGCAGGAAACCGTAAAGGTTTCTCTCCGTGAGCAAATTGAGGCATTCCGGCAGCAGCATGTAGGTACGCTGTCGCCGGAGCAGATTCAAAAGCGACGGGCGGCGCGGGAGCAGATGCTCCAGTCCACCACAGACGGCGAGAGTCTGAAAGTTGGCGATAGCGCGCCCGATTTCACGTTGCCGGACGCCTACGGCAAGCCGGTGACCCTCGCCACGCTGCTGGCGAAGGGCCCCGTGGTTCTGACCTTCTATCGTGGCCAGTGGTGTCCCTTCTGCAACCTGACGCTCCGCGCCTACCAGGCGATCTTGCCGGAGATCGAGGCGCACAAGGGCACGCTGGTTGCGATTTCCCCGCAGCTGCCTGACTATACATCGGCGACCGTCCAGGAAGGGGAGCTCACCTATCCCGTGTTGAGCGATGTGGGGAACAAAGTAGCGCGGCAATATACGCAGATCTGGCACATGCCGGAAGCTGAGCGCTCGGAGGAGCTGCGCAAGTACTACGGCGACGAGTCGTGGGAGCTGCCCGCGCCAGGCACCTTCGTCATTGGGCAGGATGGGATCGTAAAACTGGCCTACGTGGATGCTGTTTACACCCGGCGCCTGGAGCCGGCTGCCGTTCTGGAAGCGTTACGGCAGCTGAGCTGATGGTGCGTAGTGTCTCTTTCTGAAGGCGAGGGTATGTGCTTCGCCTGTGGGGCTGGTCACAGGGCCAGCCCCACCTTCACTTCAGACGGCATGACGCTCCACTTGGACTGGTGCGCCCGTATCCGCCGACTTGTTGGCGGCCTCCAGAATTTCCGTTGCGCGCAGCCCGTCGACGCCGGTAACAAGCGGCTTCCGGCCTTCCCACAAACAATCCGCGAAGTAGCGAATGCTCTCAGCGCCAAAGCCCACCTGCCTGCCGTGGATGACAGGCATTAGCACTGCGTCCTGAAATGGATGATGGGGATAGCCCATTGGCGTCTGTTCGGTGTATTTCTCAAAGTAACGGCTGTGACTGGCATCCACAAACACCGTGCCCTTTGTCGCCTGCAAAGTGCACTTGAGGTCAAATATGTTGCCCGTGTGGGGTGACTCGATCCAGGAATGCTCAATGGTGGCCACGCCGCCGCGCTCAAACTGGAGAATCGCCGTATAGAAATCAGGCGTATCCATACCCAAAGCCTGCAGCGTGCCCTCGCGCCGCACGCAATACACCTCACGCACCTCATCATCGAAGAGCCACCGCACCGTATCGACCGCGTGGGGACCCAGGAACCAGAGCACGGTCGTCTTGGCTCCCCATGAGATGTAGCTTAGTGGTACATAGATGGAGTCACTCAGGCGGAAATAGATGTGGCGTACCTCACCCAATTCCCCGCTGCGCAGGCTTTCGTGGGTGTTCACAAAGGGTGGATTCCAACGATTGTGCATGTCCACCATCAACGTCACGCCAGTCCGCTTGGCCGCGTCAATCACGGCCAGGCACTCCTCCGATGTCGTTGCCATGGGTTTTTCGACCAGCAGGTGGCGCCCTGCCTCGACGACAGCGAGGGACACGGCGCCGTGAGCAAAGTCCGGCGTGGCGACGGAGACAGCCTCGATTTCGGGATCCTGCAACATCTCTTCGTGGGATGTATAGACTTTGGGAATCCCACATTGCTGCGCCACTGCGCGCGCTTTCTCCCCGTCCAAATCGCAAATCGCGACCAAGTTAACATGCGGATCCCGTGCCAGGGTACTGACATGGAGACTCCCCCAAATTCCTGCCCCTACCACACAATAGCCGATTGGATTGGTTCGCTGAGCCATATTGCCTCCGATTTTGACCAGTTTGGGGCGCCGTTCATTTGACGGCGCCAAAGGTAAGGCCGCGCACAAGATATTTGCGGGCCAGAATTGCAAAAACGAGCACTGGCAGCGTGGTCAGTACGCCCAAGGCGGTGAGTTCGCCCCACATGATCCCGCGGACCGTCTGAAACTGAGAGGTCATGGGCGGCATGGTACGCGCCTGATTCGTGGCGAGGAACAGGGCAAGTGCAAACTCATTCCACGTGGCGATGACAAGCAGGGCTGCCGTGGCAAAGATGCCGGGAGCACTTAAGGGCAACACCACCCGCAGCAATATCTGCCAACGTGAGGCCCCGTCGACCATGGCAGCATCCTCCAACTCTACTGGTATCTCCTCAAAGAAGCCGCGCAACATCCACGCTGCAAAGGGCACATTGAAGGTCAGATAGACCACGATCAGCAGTATGTGCGTGTCCAGCATGCGCATCGAATTGGCGATGAGAAAGAGTGGAATCACGACCGACATGGCAGGAATAAAACGCATCGAGAGCATCCAGCCAGCAAAGTTCTCTTTGTTGTGAAAATCAAACTTGGCGAAGCCGTATGCGCACAGGGCGCCGAGTACGAGTGCAAGCAGCACGCTGCCGGTGGTAACGATTACACTGTTCAACAGACGGGGCGTGACAGCATAGTTACGGAACAGACTCTGGTAATTTGCCAGCGTCGGCTGGAAGAGCCAGATTGTCGGATCGTAGGTCTGGATAGGATATTTGAACGACGTAGTGATCATAAAGTAGATCGGAAAGATCGCGACGACCATGATCACTGCCAGCACTACCCAGCGAAGGATCCTGAACCAGCGCTTACGGTAATTGTGAATCATTTCAGCGCTCCTGATAGACTCGCTGCAACCTGACAATCATAATGATGGCCACAGCCGTCGTGAGAATTGCCAGAACGACGGCCGTAGCTGATGCGCGCCCGATCCAGCCTGTGAAGTAGAAGCCCAGGCGATACGAGTGGATCGCAAGCGTTTCCGTGCTGGATCCCGGCCCGCCGCCGGTCATAATGAAGATGACATCGAAGATTTTCAGCACGTCGATGAGCCGCAGCAGCGCGGCGAGCAGGATGACTGGCATCAGCAGCGGCAGGGTGACATAGATGAGCGATTGCCAGCCCGAGGCGCCGTCGATTGCGGCAGCTTCGTGCGGCTCGGTCGGCAACGAGGATAACCCAGCCAGGAGAATGAGGGCGGCAAAGGGCGTCCATTGCCAGACTTCAACAATCATGACCGATGCCAGACTCAAGTCAGGCCCAAGCCAGGCCGGTCGCATGCCGAAATGGCCGAGCAGCCAATTGATGACGCCGTGCTCGCTGTTCATCATCAGCTTCCAGACGAGACCGACGATCACAGGGGTGACGACCATGGGCAGCATCAAAATCGCAACCAGAAGACCCTTCATGCGGTCGCTGAAACTGTCCACCAACAGCGCGATGCCAAAGCCCAACACCAGCTCGATCGCGGTAGCCACGACGGCAAGCCAGATCGTATTGACAACGGCGCTCCAGAACTGGGGATCCTTGCCGGAAAAGAGTCTGGCGTAGTTGTCCAGACCCACCCACCGGGCATCAGACAGGGCAGTACCCAGCTCGTAGTCGGTCATGCTGATGTAATACAAGAAGATAAGGGGTCCAATCGTGATGAGAAACAGCGGCACCAGGGCAGGTAAGATGAATTCCCACGGTGTCCGCTGCCTGTCAGCAGGACCGCCGCGCGCACGGACAGCCGGTTTGGCTTGCGGCGGCGACTGGGTGGTTTCCGAGTGTATGGTCATGACATCTGTTATCGAATCATCCTGTTGTGTATTTACCGCTGGGGCGCGGCCGGACTTGCCCGGCCGCGCCTCAGCCCTACTTAGTGGACAATGGTGTTACTGATTCGCTTCAGCGAGGATGGCATTGACCTCCTCGTCAGCCGCCTGCAGAACTTCCTCATAGCTTCTGCCTTCAGCCAGCGGGAGCGTGCCGTAGAAGCCAATCCGGTCGAGTATTTTGCCCAGCACGGGGGTCGGTGGTATCCAGTGCAGATTGCGCGTCAGCAACTCATCTGCCTGCGCGTACGCGTCAAGCTGGGCCTGGGCTGACGGGTTGGTTGCCTGGAAGTCTGGATCCATGAACGTGGATGTGCGCCCGGGCACGCCGCCGTCGGCAATGTACTGTTTCGCCATCTCCTTAGAGGTCATGTACATGATGTAGGCCCAGGCACATTCCTGGTTTTGGCTGTCGGGCGAAATGGCGTAATCCCACCCTGCCAGTGTACCGCCGCCCGCCCCGTTGGGGCCGACCGGTCCCTTGACATAGCCGATCTTGCCCACAATCTGCGAGCGCTCGGGGTCCTCCAGCCATGGCACCAGCGCCGTGGAGTCAAACCACATGGCAGTCCTACCGGTGTTGAAGGCGGAAGTGGCCTCTTCATGCGTGTAATTTAGCACGTCAGGGGGCGCCGTCTTCAGCATCTCCGTGAACCACTCCAGGGATTGCTGAACATCGGGCTCAGTCATGCGCGAGGTCCAGTTCTGTTGATCTACGAACCCGTCGCCGAAATCATAGACGTGGGTTAGCCACCCGGAGGCAAAGAAGATGCCTGTCTGGGCGCGGTGGCCGATACCGTAGAGTCCCTCCTCCTTGCCGTTGAAGAACCGCGCTGCCTCCAACATCTCATCCAATGTCTCGGGGACTTTCTGTCCGTACTTCTCGAAGAGGTCTTTGCGATAGGCGAGGAAGCGCGTCTCACCAGCGAAGGGGACGCCGTAGATCGTGCCTTCATACATGCCTAAGCCGTTGCGGAAGGCTGGTAGGATATCCTCCCAATCAAACCAGGCCGGCGTCAGGTTCGGATCGCCGACGAATTCATCCAGGGGCAACGCGACCTGCTTCGCCACGTACTCCGGCACCCAGAAGCTGTCCATCATCAGGACGTCGTAGAGGCCGGTGTGCCCCGTTGCCTCCAGGAACTGTTTGTCCTTGGCCTGGCCTTCAGCCAGCTCGTCATAGGTGACCTGAATCCCTGTCAAGGCCATGAAGTCCGGTGTCATGGCCCGGAAGGCCTCGACGGAAGGATGGGTGCTAACCGCGAGGGTGAGTCTGGTGCCGTCACATTGGGCCTTGACTGCATCGGCCCATGCCGCCACCTCATCACTGACGGCTGGAGCCGCTGCAACCTCCTCTCCAGGTGCCGGCGCGGCGGGAGGTGCGGGCGCGACACAGCCAACAAGCATCGTCAGAATAACTACAACATACAGGGTATTGCGCACAAGCATCTTGGACATTTCGTTTCCACCTTTTTGAGTAGGTAATGCCCTACGAACCTTGACCAACGGTCCAAAGTTGCCTTGTTTCGCGCGCTGGCCTCACCTCCTTTCTGATTTCTAAGCTGTACCTGGAGTGAGATGGTTCGTTACACCTCCTTTCCTATGTCTACGGTTCGCATTTGTCGTTCATGTAGACATGTCCGACGACGGCTAATCATGCAACCACTTCTTGCCCGCGGTGCCGCGGCTCACGGGTTCTGTGCGTACTGCTCTATTAATATTTCCGCGTTGCGGCACAACCTATGCGGGGGACGGGAACAGTGGCTCCGTAATGCTCGAACGATTAGACTGCGGCCGCGACGAAGTAACCGCTAACGCGGGCCGTCAGATGTCGCGCAAGAACGAAAACAGACGTATGGTGATGGAGACCTATCAAGTTTGGAAAAGACACAGAAGGGCCAGACCGCATGACTGCGGCTTCTGTAAGGGAGCTCACGTCGTTGATGTGCATTTTGGCTACCCCAACAACGTCGACGAGAGGGTTACCGGCCTAAAAAAACGATAGCACGGCCCCTAGACCGTGTCAAGCAGTCGGGGCGGTTAGGTGGTCTGGCGGGACACCATAAGCGAGTGTGACATAGCCCACACAAGATTTGGCTTTCGATTGACCGCCCCAATAGCGCATGATACACTCACAATTGCCTAGCGGGTCTACTGAAACGGATCGAACAGGTCAACGCGTGAGCTTTCTCAACGGGCAGACTCTGAAGTCCAAGATATTGAGATTACCCATAGTCATGGCGAGACGGCTGACTGCTGAGTACGACATCGATTTTCCGGACCATCGTGCGTGAATCCCTGGATAGGTTGGTCAATGGAGCAAGAACAGACACTCGACAAACAGTCGCTGATCATGATTGCCCGGCAGCATGGCCTGGCGCTGCTGGCGCTGTTTGGCTCCTATGCTCGCGGACAGGCCAAATCGGGCAGTGATACTGACCTCTATGTACAGTTTGGCCGTCCCGTAGGCCTGTTTGAAGTATTGGCTCTCAAGCACGAGATGGAAGACGCGCTTAGTCTTCCAGTCGATCTCATTGCCGAAGAGGCCGTTACGCTCAATCCCTTTGTTCGGGAGAGCATAGCCGAAAGCATGGTTGTGCTCTATGAGGACCATGCCCAGGCACATGCCGTCGCCGCGCTCAATCGCCCCCACGAGCTCAAACTGCATGTCCGTGGCGCCATCAACAACGGCCTGACCAAGGAAGAGGTCGCCGAAGTCTTCCTGCAGGTCGCAGTCTACTGTGGTGTGCCAGCCGCCATTGACGGTTTTCGGGTGGCGCGGGAGGTGTTTGCGGAGTTGGGCATCTGATTGTTGGCACCACGCTAATCGCCTCACGGCCTGTGAAGCAGTAGATGCTGGACACAACAAAAGAGAGGGGCATCCCGCCCAATGAAGAACGGGATGCCCCTCTCTTATTATGCGTACCGGGCTTACCCTGTGGCGGAGCTACGGACCATCATGGCAAGCGCCGGTACACAGCGCTGAGGAGGAGGTACGATGCCTAGCGCATTACGGTGGGCAAGAACAAGACATTGTGGATGTTCTGTTCCTGCTCTTCACTCGGGTCCTGGCTGTTCATAGCGCCGATTCCCGAACCATAGACTCCGACGATGACGCCGTCAATCGCTTCGCCAACACTCTTCGAGTGGCGGCTAAGGAAGAGGCCACGGTTCTGGCCGACGGTCTTGCCGGCGCCCTTGAAGCGACCGTAGATTTCCACCTCGGCCGTCAAGCGAATGCTGGCATCGGCAGGAATGGTCTCGCCGTTTACGTCGTAGACGAGCTCACAGCCTGAGAAGGTCACCAACTGCTGATCCGTGATCAGGAAGTAGGGATCCGGGCTGAAGCTGCAGCTATCTCCGGCCAACGCCACGGGCACCCAGCCCTTGTAGTCCCAACTTGGTGAGCGGACCTGCACCAGGAGGTTCAGATCGGTGATCTGTACGTCGTAGCCGGTGCCGCTCTGATTGGTGATGAGGATCTGGCCGCTGAACGAGCGCGAGCCGCTGTCGTAGCTCCAGTCCTGCAGATCGACAGCGATGCTGCGGTTGTTGCGCGGCGTCACCTCAATCGTGACGACTGCCGTATCGTAGCCGCCGTTGCCATCAGAGATGGTGTAGGTGTAGCTATCGATGCCGGTGAAGCCAGGTGCGGGCGTGTAGGTGAACGATCCATCCGGGGTCATGCTGATGCTGCCACCGAACTGGCTGGTCACATCGTAGCTGTCCACGTAAATGGCGTCGCCGTCCACGTCCTTGTCGTTACCCAGCACACCAGGAGCAGCGACGATCAGGGGGATGTCCTGCGCCGTGACGTAGGCATCGTCCACCGCCTCTGGGGCGTCGTTAACGCCGACGATGGTGATGGTCACGGTGGCGCTGTCGCTCCCGCCGTTGCCGTCAGAGATCTCATAGGTGAAGGATTCCTGCGCCGTCTCACCCACCGCCAGGTAGTCATACTGCCCGTTGGGGTCGTAGCTGTAGCTGCCGTCTGCATAGACAATCAGCAGAGCGCCAGAGGCGAGGGTAATCTGCTGGCCAACGGCGGTGCTGTCGCCGTTAATGGCCGTGACGGTCAGGCTATCCATGTCCACGTCGTAGTCGTTGCTCAGGATGCCCGGGGCGGCCACGTTGAGGACAGTGTCCTCATCGGTGCTGCCGGTGTCATCCACAGCCACAGGCGCGTCGTTGACGCAGGCCACATCGATGGTTACTGTGGCGGTGTCGCTGCCACCGTTGCCATCAGAGATGGTGTAGGTGTAGCTGTCGATGCCGCAGAAGTTGGCGTTCGGCGCGTAGGTGAAGCTGCCGTCGGCGTTCTGCATCAGCGTGCCGCTGGCCGGCTGGGTGTAGTCAACCACCGTCAGGGCGTCGCCGTCCACGTCCGTGTCGTTGAACAACACGCCAGGGGCGGGGATGGTCAGCGGTGTGTCTTCCGTGGCATTGTAGCTGTCATTGACCGCGTCCGGCGCATCGTTGACCGGATTGACCGTGATGGTCACCGTGGCGGTGTCGCTGCCACCGTTGCCATCGGAAATCGTGTAATCGAAGGTGTCGACGCCGTTGAAGTTGGCGTCCGGCGTGTAGGTGAAGCTGCCATCCGGGTTCGCGACGACCGTGCCGTTGGCCGGTTGGGTGTAGCTAGCCACGGACAGAGCATCTCCGTCTACATCGCTGTCGTTGACCAGGACGCCAGGGGCGCCGATGGTCAGGGCCACGTCCTCGTCAGTGCTGTAAGCGTCATCTGCGGCCACAGGCGCGTCGTTGACGCAGGCCACATCGATGGTTACCGTGGCGGTGTCGCTGCCACCGTTGCCATCAGAGATGGTGTAGGTGTAGCTGTCGATGCCGCAGAAGTTGGCGTTCGGCGCGTAGGTGAAGCTGCCGTCGGCGTTCTGCATCAGCGTGCCGCTGGCCGGCTGGGTGTAGTCAACCACCGTCAGGGCGTCGCCGTCCACGTCCGTGTCGTTGAACAACACGCCAGGGGCGGGGATGGTCAGCGGTGTGTCTTCCGTGGCATTGTAGCTGTCATTGACCGCGTCCGGCGCATCGTTGACCGGCGTCACGGTGATATAGACCGTGGCCATGTCGCAGAGACCGTCCGTGTCGCAGATTTCGTAGGTGAAGCTGTCGGGCCCGTTGTAGTTCGGGTCCGGCGTGTAGCTGAACGTGCCATCGCCGTTGTTCACCAGTGTGCCATGGTCGGGGCCATCCAGGACCGTCGTGGTGCTCGGGTCCAGGTTGCCGTCGACGTCGACGTCGTTGGACGCGACATTGAAGGCGACCGGTGTATCTTCCGGCGTGGTGACGTTGTCGTCGTTGGCGACGGGCGGATCGTTCAGCGCGCCGATCACGACGGTAACGGTAGCGGTGTCACAGAGACCGTCCGGGTCACAGATGGTGTAGGTGAAGGTATCCTCACCGTTGAAGTCCTGGTCCGGCGTGTAGGTCACGGTGCCGTCCGGGTTGATCACCACAGAACCGTTGGGCGGATCGGAGACCGCGGTCACGGTCAAGGGGTCGCCGTCAGGATCCCGGTCGTTGTCCAACACAGGAACGGTGACGGGCACGTCCTCGTCGGTATTGGCGGTGTCATCATTGGCGACCGGCGGGTCGTTGACGCAGATCACCTCTACGGTCACGGTGGCCGTATCGGTGCCGCCGTTGCCATCAGAGATGGTGTAGGTGAAGGTGTCCGTGCCGCAGAAGTCGGGGTCAGGTGTATACGTCACGGTGCCGTCAGGGTTGATCACAGCCGAGCCATTCGCCGGGTCAGAGACGTCGGTGACGGTCAGGGGGTCGCCATCGGGGTCCACGTCGTTGTTCAACACCGGGATGGTCACAGGCTGGTCTTCGTTCACGCTGGCGCTGTCATTGACAGCATCAGGTGCGTCGTTAACGCCGGACACAGTGATGGTCACGGTCGCAGTGTCGGTCCCACCGTTGCCATCGGAGATGGTGTAGGTGTAGCTGTCCGTGCCGTTGAAGTTGGCGTTCGGCGTGTAGGTTAAGCTGCCGTCAGCATTCTGCACCACTGTACCGTTGGCCGGCTGGGTGTAGCCCGTCACGGTCAGCGCATCGCCGTCAACGTCCGTGTCGTTGTTCAGGACGCCAGGAGCAGGCACTGTCAACGGCGTGTCTTCCGCCGTGCTGTAGCTGTCATCCACGGCGTCAGGCCCATCGTTGACAGGGGTCACGGTGATGGTCACAGTAGCCTGGTCGCAGAGACCGTCCGTGTCACAGATCTCGTAGACGAAGCTGTCCGTGCCGTTGAAGTTGGCGTTCGGTGTGTAGGTGAAGGTACCGTCGCCGTTGTTGACCAGGGTGCCGTTGGCAGGTCCGGAGATAAGCACGGCGCTGGTCGGATCCAGATTGCCGTCGGGGTCGATATCGTTGGATGCAACGTTGATGGAAACAGCCGTATCTTCAGGCGTCGACGCGCTGTCATCGGCGGCGACGGGAGGCTGGTTCACCGGGCCGGCAACCTCGACAGTCGCGGTGTCGGCATCTGTGAGAACCTGGAAGTTACCGCCAGAACGACCATTGTTGCCGGTCGCTGTGGCCAGGTTGGTAACCGTACCGCCGATATTCATGGTGACCAACGCCTCGCCGGTGGCCGTTGCGCCAGACGGGAGATCGCCGGCGTCCGCCTGCCCATCGAGATTGGACAGACCGCTGAGACTGACGATGAAGTCATCGGAGGTGTTGCCAGGTGTGCCGTTGTCATCTTCGACGGCCACGTCGAAGAGATCTGCTGTCCCAGGGTTGGACACGGAATAGCAGTACTTGACCGTCGCCGGCGCGGTGACGCTGAGCGTCTCAACGTCGTCGACGCCACAGGTGCCGTTCGCGGTGGTCACAGTCTTTTCGATCTGCAGGACAGGTTCGCCTGCGCCGAAGATTTCGCCGACCTTGAGGAACGGAATCGTCTGCTGGCCCGTGTTGATGGTTTCCTGTACAGGAGCAATTACACGACCGGCGTCAAGCTGGCCCTGCAGGTTGCCCGTGGGGCTACTGCCTGGGTTACAGCTCAGGAGCACATCGATGCGCAGCACGACCTTTTCGCCCGCTTCCAGGTCATCGATCTGTACGGTGCCCAGCAGATCGCTGCCGGACTGGAACAGTGGGCCGGTCAGGCTTTCGGCAACAAGCGTGGCGGTGCTGCCGCCGTCGTCCATAATGCCGGAGTCAAGGCCGAAGTTGCCCGCGCCGGGGTTGGTGCCAGTGCCGTCGTCGCCGTTCTCCACCTGGCCGTAGTTAATACCCACGTAGGTGATGTCGGAGAGGGCAGCGCCGGACTGGCCCGTGCTGTCGGCCAAGAAGCGGAAATCCAGCTCGATGGTCTGGTTAGCGTCCACAGGGTTGGCTGCGACTTCGATTTGGGCCAGGTAGGTGACCGTGTCGCCACAGGTGAACTCACCGCCCTCAAGCTGTTCAGTAACGTCGCCAAAATCGCCAACGGTGCGGTCATTGTAGGCGCCGCCGCCGGTGGCGTGGTTGTAGGTAAAGGGAGCCGCGGCGGCGAAATCAGTGTTGGCGAAATCGCCACCAGCCGCCAGCGCCGGCTGGGCAAGCGGCGCGACTGGGAGAATACTAATGAGAATTGCTGCAATGGCGATGACGCTCCACAGCCGCCGGATACCCGGCCGGCGAGTGAATGCGACCATCGGTCCTCTCTTGTGCGGTAGATTCATTTACATGCCTCCAATTTGCTAGCTGTTGTACCGCTTACATTGCTCGCGGTGTTTCCTGCACGCGTCGCATCTGGCCAGTTGCCTGCCCATCTTGTGGGCATATGCCCTCCTTTCTGAACCTACGTCCGTCACATGTCGGGGTGTACCTGCACCGGTCTTACCGGCTGCGACTGCGTAGCGTATTGCGCCAGCCATCTGCTTGTTACGACTGCGCCCCCCAACCATAAGGTGCAGATTTGAACTTGGACGCGCAGAAATCTGTCAAATCTCTGTAGATTTGCAAGGAGGCACGCACAAATGGCGCCGGCAGGCGAAGCGCAGAGGGTAGCCAGCCAGGTGGGACGACTGGACCGTGGCCGCTGGCGATGTCGGAGACGCACAGTCAACAGACAACTGGCGCCAGCAAACGGGCGATCGTCCCAACGAATCTGGGATGGGTTTAGCCAGGGAAGCAGTTGTGCAGGTAGCGGTCAGCAGCGCAACAGGCTGTTAACCTGGGGAGTTCAGATGTGCTTTTCGAAACGGTAGCCCGTACCGTGTTCGACGGTGATATAGCGAGGAGAATCTGCGTCCGGCTCTAGCTTGTGACGCAGACGGCGGATGTACGTGTAGACATTGGTTCTGTCTGCTGGATCCCACCCCCAGACGTGATCCAGGATCTGGGCAAAGGTGAGCACACTGCCAGCATTCTCGAAGAGATAGGTGAGCAAGGCGAATTCGGTCGAGGTCAGCTTGACCGGTTTGCCGTCGACGGCGATGCGTCTTTCCTGCACATCAATGCGCAGGTAACCATCATCGTAGGCTATGGCTGGCGGCTCATCTGGCGTGCGCACATAGTAACGCAGGGCGACGCTAATTCGGGCTAGCAGGATTTTGGCCGTAAACGGTTTGACAATATAGTCGACGGCGCCCAACTCCAGGCCACGGACGATTGAATCTTCGTCGCCAATGGAAGTGAGGAAGAGTACGGGCACATCGGTGAGCTCCAGCAACCGCTGGCAGGTTTCAAAGCCATCTAGCCCCGGCAAGACGACATCCAGCAGGACCAGATCAGGCCGTGTCTCGAAAAAACGGCGCAGCCCTTCTTCACCCGACAAGGCCGCGTGCACCTGAAACCCCTTGGGGCGCAGAATTTCCCCCAGGAGACGCTGCGTCAGGTCACTGTCGTCGATCACGAGAATCGAGTTACCTGTCGCCTGGCGAGAGTCCCCGACGCTCGATCTCATCTTTAGAGCTGCCTGCTCGGCTACATTCTGCATATGTGTAGGCCTGGACTGCATGGAAACCGTAACCAGCGATACCGGCTACTGGCCATCTTTACCGGCGATGGGCAGCATCACGACCAGAGCTCTTGGTTCTTGGTCGCTATCATGGACCTGCAGATCGCCGTTTTGAAGTCTAAGGAGGGCAAGCGCAACATACAGCTCCAGCGTGTTGCCCCGGTTATTGCCCAAGAGGATCCGGTTGTGTTGTTCAGACAAAACCGACAGGCTTTCGAGATCCGCGTTCGTAAGGCTGTTATGGCTGCACCTGACGGTCAGACAGACCCGCTTACGCTCGGCATCCTCTTCCAGGGAAATAGAGAGATCGCCATGTTCGGGCGTACAGTCGATGGCAATCTTGAGGAGATTTCTCAAGAGCCGTACGGTCTGGTCGTCGTCACACAGGA
Organism: Caldilineaceae bacterium; assembly: GCA_019455155.1. Classification (GTDB taxonomy): domain Bacteria; phylum Chloroflexota; class Anaerolineae; order Caldilineales; family Caldilineaceae; genus JACFMY01. Next base: position 6,858 of record JACFMY010000072.1, on the reverse strand, counting down.
CCTCGGGCAAACCGTCGGGAATCTCCAGCGCCAGGTTAATGGACTTCTGTTCAATGTCTGGCCTCATATCGTCCATGACCTCGAAGATCAGCTCGGCCAGACTGGAGGACTGGGGCAATGCTTGCTCAAGCTGAGATTCGAGACTCAGCATCCCTAGGAGATTCTCGGTGACCCGTTGGAGTCTGTCGACGGCTTCCGCCAGGGTATCCATCGTCATGGCATTGGGGTCGTCTGCCGCTTCTTTGAGCCGATCGCGCAGCAGCTCGACAAAGCCGCCGATGACTGTGAGAGGTTCTGTCAGCTGGTGCGCGGCAACCGTAAGAAAGGACTGGTTGAAGGCGTTGATACGGCGCAGCTCGTCGCTGGTCGCTGTCAGATCGCTGATGATCTGGGCCTGTTTCCGCTGGAGAAGCGCCAGCTCGTTGCGCTGCTGCAGCACTTTGTGCTGCTGAAGCGCGGCGTCCGAGATATCTTCCACCAGGTGGACTATGCCTACGCACTCGCCACTCTTGTCGTAGTAGGGCAGATCGGTCATCCGAACATAGATCGAGCGCCCGTCCTCCAGCGTACGGTTGACCAGATCGAAGCGCAGACGTTCAGCCGCCCCAGTTTGAATCGCGGCCAGCACACTTTCGTTGCCGACCAGCTCCTGCGCCGCCTCGGTCAGGGGCAGACCGATATAGGCCGGGTCACATTCTCGAAAGAGGTGGGGATCCCCGTGGGTAGCGACAATCGTCAGATCACGGTCGGTGACAACATAGCCAATGCCACGTCGCTTGAACTCATCGATAATCGTTGACAGTACTGTAGGTTCTACGCTCATTATCGCTCCGCTGTCGTCGCTACCATTGCATCACCTAGGACCCGGAAGAGATCTTCCACACCGGCGCCGGTCTTGGCACTGGTGATGATGCTCGTTGCGCCCAGTTCGCCAGCGACTTGCGCCAAATCGTCCGCTGTCACCTGGTGTTCAGCCTCAAGATCGGCCTTGTTGGCTGCCAATACCAGAACAGCCGTGGGGGCTACAACTCGAAGTTGGTGGGCATACTGTATGAGATTCCGCAGTGTTTCGGCCCGCGTCAGATCACAGACGAGCACGGCGCCGGATGATCCCCGCAAGTAACTGGTTCTCAACGCAATGTCTACCGTGTCCACTCCTCCAGCAATATCCCAGAGCAGGATCGAAAGCTCGACCACGCCGGAATCTGTGTGGAGGTCCACGACCTTGCGACTGACTTTGACGCCCAGTGTACTCAGGTATCTGTCGTCAAACCGGCCTTCGACAAAACGCCGCACCAGGCTGGTCTTGCCGACCGACATATCGCCGAGCAGACATACCTTCTTTCGTAGTTGCCGGGTAGCCGCACTCATTAAATAGAGACTCCTTTATGGATGACGTGGTTATGGCATGAACCAGCGCCAGATAAGTATCAAAACAACCAAGACTGCCACGAGGAAGAAAACGGCGCCAACAACTGTAACGGGCCGCACGTGAACCTGTTGCCCCACTTGCTCCTGCTTGGCGCCACGCTGCGCTCCCTCTCTGTTGCGCACAAAGGTTTCGATGCTGGCCGCCAGCGCTTCTCCGGCCTGCGTGAAGGGCGCTATCTCGCCTGAAAAGCTTCTGAGTAACTGTCGATGCCGGTTGCTCAGATCGATGAGATCATTCCGTACATGCTCGCGAAAGCCAGCCGGCTCGAACCCTTCATAGACCACCGCGAGGTACGCGTCGCTGGCCGTTTCGATCAGGATCTCGCGATCTCCGTAGCGAATCTCGTCCAGCTGGCCCTGGTGATCTCTGCCAATGGTGTCAGCAGCGAAGTCGCGGATGGCGGTGAGCATGCCGGCAATCACATCCGCATCATCTATCTCTACGTCGCTGGCGCCGGCGGTATCCCATAGAACAAGACCGGTGTTGCGGTGAATGAGAAAGACATCGATGACCCGGAACGACAGAGCATTTCGAATCACTGCATCTGCCGTAGAAACGCCAGTCGTACGCGCCCGCACGTAATACCAGAGGCGGTGAAAGCTCAGTGTTGAACGCATTTGGGCGTCGACATTGCGCGCCAGATCGCGTATTGCTTCCGTAACGGCGCGCATGACCAGCTGGCCGATGATGGGGTACAGCGCCTCGATCATCTCGTCGCGATTGGTGCGGATCTTCTCGCGGATCATGTCACCCAAAAGCGGTGTGATCGATTCGATCAAGGCTTCGTCGTCGCCAGTACGGTGCTCGATCTCCGACATGGCAGCATCCAGCGCGTCCAGCCGCTGCTGCTCGCGCTGAAAGAGAATCGCGCGCAGAACTTCGAGCTCACCGCCAGTTATAGAAACATCTCGATCCTGAACGCGCGCGGCCTGCCCCTCTATTGCCTGTTCGGTTTCTGTGGCAACTTCGTTTGTCCGATCTTGAGCAGGCGGCACACCGTGGGTCATGGAGAATCCGAGTTGAACGCTTCGCTGTTCAGCACGCCATCCAGCAGATTCGCCAGCGAGCCGCCATTCTTGAGTTGGTTGCCCAACTCGATGAACAGCTCCCCGAGGAGCGTGCGATCCACCTTCTCCTGTTCCAGCTGTTGTGCCAGCTGGCGCAGCTCGTTGCGTAGACTACCGTCGGCATCGCGCATCTCCTGGCGTAGGGCCTGCGCAGCTTTTGCCTGCTTGGACTCCCACTCGGCCAGTTGCTCGCTCTGTTCCGCGATATGCCTCTCCAGCCGCTGGAAATCCTGTTGCAGCGACATGATGGATTGCTCGTACTGGCGCATTTGGGTGCCAAAGATGATCTCGCGAATGCGATCAATCTCTTGAGGCGACTTCTGTGGGGAAGTGCTTCCTGCTTTCGCTTTTGGTGCCATATGAGTTCTCCAGCTGGGAATGGATCGTGTGCTTCACGGGGGCCTCTGGGAGACAATTCCAATCGTCAAGACACAAGGCAGTCAGGCGTACAACGACACGCCATAACCGGCGCCGGCCACTCTCCAGTGCAAAGCAGATAGGTTTTGCTTTCTTGCGAGGCCGGGTTTGGCGAAATGCCAACCAATCACTTTGGGGAGCCGATGACAGTATACACAATAGTAAAGGTGTTCTGCAACGAGACCCGGCATGCTCACAAGCGCCACCAACAGAACTCAGCGGCGTACAGCCATACCTGTGGCAAGGCCGCATGTACCGTTCCGTAAGTAACACACCGGTATGCACTACCCTGCCGCAACGCTCGGGTCGCTGGCCAGGGCCGGGCTGTCCGGTGCGCTTTGCAGCAAGTGCTTCCGGAAGAAGGTTACCTGATCAGCCACGGCCCGCTCATAGTGCTCTCCCAGGTAGATGTCAAAGTGGTCGATGGGGTAGTGAATGATCTGGCCCCGCTCCTGCAGCCCTCGCCGCGCCTTCTCCACCACGTGAGGCGGCAGGCCGATGTCCTGATCGCATACCTGGATCAATACGGGGCACCGCACCTGCGCAACATGGGCGACAGGATGGTACTTGTCCATGCGGATGAAGATGCGGGCGCAGATCTCGTTGACGAAGTCCGCTGGCATCATTTGGGTAAAGACCCGCCATACTTCCGCATCGGCAAAGCCGGCCACGGTGCCGGGCTGGCCCACAATGGGAATCTTGTGGGGCGCCAGACCAAGCCATGAGCGCACGAGATCCCGCACCCCATGCACCAGGGATACCGCCAACAGGTGCCCGAGCCCCACCCGCTTGACGACCTCCATGCCGCCTCCATCCCCGTCCAGCAGGGGACACTGGGCACTAACGCAGGCAATCCGTGGATCTCGGGCAGCCATTACCACCACATGGCCGCCGCTAAGGGAGGTGCCCCACAGCGCGATGCGGTCGGGATCTACCCTGTCCAGGCTGCGGGCATAGGCCACTGCCGCCGCGTAGTCGGCCTGCTGGTAGGGAATCCACGCCAGCTGCCGGGGTTCGCCGCCGCTGGCGCCGAAGTGGCGATAGTCGAACACCAAAGCTGCAAAGCCGGCCGCCTGAAAGCGCGCGGCGTAGGCGTGCAGGCCGGCTGTCTTCACACCGCCCAGCCCGTGGGCCATGACGATGCAGGGCACCCGCGTCGTTGTGTCCAAGGGATAATAGAGCCAGGCGTGCACCGGCGCGCCGTTCACCGGAAAGGAGACCTCAGTGCGAATGGCGGGCTGCAGTTCTTCGTCTTCTGATGGGGCCTTGGGCTTCGGTAGCGGCTGTGGGGGGACAGAGATACCTGGCAGCAGGGCAATGGTGAACATGTACGCCACGTAGGCGCCAGCAATGGCCAGCATGATTTGGAAGAGCCGTAGGATGATCTTCATGGGTTGCTCCTGGTTCGTCTGGGCGCCTTGACCGGCCTTTTCAAGCACGAGACAAGCCAGCCGGCGCCATACCAGTCCAGCCACGCCGCGCACCCGGGGGAGCCATGACAAGGGCGGCGTCTATGCCGATTGTGGCACGCGGTGATTCTGGCCGGATTCCGTAGCGGTCTCTACAGATGCCTCATCCGCAGGATATTGACGCGCCCCTGGGAAAGGAGTAATCTCTATATAGTACCTCGTGCCACACACGCTGTGTCCCCGAAAGTAGTGTGACCATACATCCCGTTTTGTCTTTGGTATTCGTTCTTTTTGCTCCTGACGTTCCGTGCCAGATTGCCGGCCTTCGTTGAGTTGTGGTTCACCGCAATGTTGCTGAATTCGCGGTAGTACGGACCGAAGCTGACCATCACATGCTATGTCCCTAACTGCGCTCTGTCTTGTCCAGGCTATGCCCCGGTGCCGGTGGCCGGTCCCAGTGAGTCGACGCGACCGGGAGGCGGACTGGTCCACGCACCATCAGCAATACTGGTCTGTTCACCAAGGAGAAGAACGATGAAAAAGTTAACTCTTGCATTGATCGCTGCTCTGCTGTTTCTGATCATGGCGGCCCCAGCTCCCAGCGAGGGCGCCGCGCTCTTCAAGTCGCCCCTGCCGCCCGCGCAAACCTTCACCTCTAGCGTAAAAATACCAATCGATCTCGTCGTTTTCGTCCCTTGTGCGCTCAACGGCGCCGGTGAGTTCGTGCAGCTGACGGGTAATCTGCATGTGGTGACCCATTTCACCGCCAGCGCCAGCGGCGGTTTCCAGGCTACATCACACTACCAGCCGCAGGGCATTAGCGGCTATGGCTTCTCCAGCGGCGTCAAATACCAGGGTACCGGCGTGACGCGCGACAACTTCAAGATCAGCGGTCTGCCGTTCCAACAGACCTTCGTCAACAACTTCCGCATTATTGGTCAAGGCCCGGGCAATAACTTCCTGGTACATGAGAACTTCCACTTGACTGTCAATGCCAACGGCGAGCTGACGGCCTTTGTCGACAACTTCCGGGTTGAGTGTAAGTAGGCATCTTGCAGGGAAAGCTGAAGCGGCTGGCGGGCGCCCAGGTTCACGACCTTGCGTGCAACGGGTGCCCGCCGCGCCAACGTTGGTGCTCGAGATGTTGCAGGGAACCTTGGCGAGAATCGCCGGTCCGGTCGCAAAGTAGCCGGGGGTCATAGCCGGCCCCCGGCTCCCTCCACAGCCAGCTCTTCGCCCCCCAACAGTCTGTGATCCCAGGCACGTGCGACGCATTGACACAAACCCGAGTGCTGCATGCCGCTGGACAACCATTCGCTTCTGTGAACATGCCAGCTTGACGCCGCTGCAGTCCGAACTGGGCATACCCTCGGCCACGATTTTTGAGCCAGGCCCTTTGTGAAATATGGTACAATAACCCTCAGCACCCCATCTGCCCTTGATCCCCGTTGTGTCACAAAGCCAATCACAGTTCGAGCAAGGGGAAAAGTACCATGAAACCATCCAGGCAATACTCGAAAGTGTTTGGAATCCTGATCGCGTCACTAACACTCGTGATCCTGTTCGCACTGTCCGGGGCTGTGGGACCACCGGCCGCCAGCGCAGATGTTGCCATGGCAGGCGGTACGGGGCAGCCAGCAGTTTTACCTTCGACCTTGCCGGCTGCCGAGGATGAATCGTGTGTCGATTGCCATACGCGCGAGAATCCAGCCCTGGTCATGGAATGGCAGGGCTCCCTGCACGCTGAAGAAGATGTGGACTGTATCGATTGTCACCGGGCCAGGCCCAGCGATGAAGATGTCTGGAACCATGGGGGGACCTACGTCTCGGTCCTGGTCACACCGAAGGATTGCGCCAAGTGCCATCGCGATGAATTCGATCAGTTTGCGGGCAGCCATCACGCCCGGGCCGGCGAGATCATCGCCAGCCTGGACAATGTCCTGGCCGAAAAGGTGATCGGCATGCCCACCAATAACGCGGATGCTGTCAACGGCTGCTGGCAATGTCACGGCAGCATCGTTGCCTATGTGCGGGACGAAGCCGGCAATATCGTACGCAGCGAAGAGGACGACAAACCGATCATCGACGCGGCTACCTGGCCCAACAGCGGTATGGGTCGCCTCAACCCGGACGGTTCCAAGGGGACGTGCAACGCCTGCCATTCGCGCCACGCCTTTGACACCAAGCTATCCCGTTCGCCGGAAAATTGTGGCAAGTGCCACATGGGCCCGGATCACCCACAGATCGAGATCTACAACGAGTCGAAACATGGGATCGCGTTCTACGGCAATCGGGAGCGTATGGCCCTCGACAAGACGGGCGACTGGGTGCTCGGCCGTGACTACTCTGCCGCACCAACCTGTGCCACCTGCCATATCAGCAGCTACATGACGCCGGACGGTGTCTTCCTTGCCAATACGCATGACGTGGGCGAGCGCATCTCCTGGACGCTGCGACCGGTCGTCAGCACCAAGCTGAATTCCGTTGTCTATGCGGATGGAAACCGGGAGGATTATCCCGAGACTCGCCCGCT